>JBKJHT010000202.1:0-74733 GCA_046598945.1 Burkholderiales bacterium
TAGGTTGATCACTTTTCCGAACCCCGGGTTGTAGCGCGCGCCGGCGGTAAATTTTTCCGTGCGCTTGTTGTTTGGACTGTACTGAATCGCCAGGTCTATCGACCATTTCCGAGAAAGCTGTCCCGACAGCGCCGCCAGAATATCCGAGGCGAGTCCATCGCGCGCGGGATTGTCCAAGGTGACTTGCTGGGTATCGAAGTAGTAACGCTGACCGATTGCCGCACGCAGCCGCTCCACGCCGGTGTCATCCTCGATAAATCGACTGGTCAGTGCGGCGGTAAGTTGGTTGGCGTCATTGATGCGATCACCGCCGACGAACTGATTTTCCGTAAAAATTTGCGCGAAGTTGAAGTCTGATTCCGAAGTGGAAAATTTTGGAAACTGGATTTGATCCCGGAATGGGATGTTGACGTAATACAGCCGCGGCTCGAGGGTTTGATGATAGGGCTGAAGCTTGTAGTTGAATTCGCGCTCGAAGAACAGGCCGCTGTCGATACTGAAGATCGGCAAGCTGCGATCGAACCCATCCTCGCCGGTGAAGTTTTTCGACAACTTGTATCGTGTGTAGTGATAGCCAAGTTTCGGCGTGACGTAAGAGAAATTATTCGCCATGGGATAACTCACGCTGGGATAAAGCAGCAGGCGTTGTCCATTTACCTTAGTGGGGTGATCGAATTGCGTGAGCTCGGACTGTAGGTTCCAGTTGGCGCCGAAATAGTCGGGTTTGGTTCCGAGTAACAGGAGTTGTGGTTGCAAACGATAGGGGATGTCGATGCGCTTCGCCGGATCCGGATCCTGCAAAGTCTGATAGCTTAAGAAGCGCGTGGAAAATGTCCAATTGGGGTTTGCGTAACGCAATTCCGCATCGCGCGGTAAGTTCGTGGTCGAGGTATCGGCCACGCGAGTGCTTAAGTCGCGAAAGTAGTTATCATCCGAGGCGCGTTGAAAATTGAGCCTTCCGCTCCAACCGTGAGCGAGGCCATGAGTGTGTTGCCATGCCAGAAAATCACGGCCCGCGCCGAGCTGCCTATCGTGTGGTAGAAGATCCGCGTGCAGTTCGCCGGCAAAGGTCGGCAACAAGTAACGAAATTCATTTTGCAGTTGAATGCCGCGTTTCGACAGTATCCGCGGTATGAGCGTGGCGTCCATGTTCGGTGCGATGTTCCAGTAAAACGGAACGGAAATCTCCAAGCCATTGCGTCCGGTGGTGCCGATGACCGGCGGTAACAGCCCCGTCTTACGCTTGTCACTGAGGGGAAAGCTGACCCAGGGCAGGTATAAAAATGGAACACCCATGAACTCCACGCTGGCGTTGCGCGCGGTACCCACTTCCGCGACGCGATCGAGCTCTAAATCTTTAACGCGCAAGAACCAATCGTCTTGCCCGACGGCACAGGTAGTGTAGCGGCTGTCCGACAAATGCTCATGCTTGTCGCCGAGAAAGTCGATGCGACGTGCGTCACCGCGCCCGGCGCGCTTACGCTCGCGAGTTTTCGCCAAACGAAATGTCGGGCCCTCCATATAACCCGTTTCGCTATCGAGATCGTACTTTAAATAGCTGCCTTCGATGATGTCGCCTTCTTTCTCAAAGCGCACCGCGCCGTTTGCGATGACCTCTTGTTCCGGCTCAAGGAAGTACAGCCGGTCGGTGTTCAGCTTCATGTCGCCCTGCTGCAATTCCACCCGGCCGCTCGCTTCTACGTCGAGATTGCTGTGTCCCTCGAGTCGATCGGCTTGCAAGGTGATGGGCAGATTTTTCTGCGCCTGGTCCGTTTCGGATTGCGTTGCGGTGGCTGCCGGATCATCGGCCGCGAGCCCGTTCGGAGAAATCAAGCTCAACAAAAATAAGAGCGGAAAAAGTATAGGCATTAATCTGTGCTGCGATGGGTGGCGTTATTAGGGTGCTAAAATTCACTAGTATATTTCATTCACTCTACGGAGTTGTGCTTGGATCGCCATACCCTGCTGCAAACCTGGCTCGAGAAACGCTTCCCCGGCGAACATTACGAACTGGCGCCGGCCTCGAGCGACGCCAGTTTTCGGCGCTATTTTCGCGTCGCCGTGCGCGGTACAACCCAGATCGTGATGGATGCACCGCCGGACAAAGAGGACTGCCGACCGTTCATCCATGTCGCCGGATTGATGCAGGCGGCCGGGCTGCATGTACCGCATGTGCTGGCGAGTGATCTGGATCACGGATTCTTGCTGTTGACCGATCTCGGTAACGTAACCTATCTCACCGCCTTGCAAGGGGGCAAACCCCATGAGCTTTTCCTCAACGCGATTGACGCGCTGGTGACCTGGCAACTCGCCACACGCGCCAATGTGTTACCACCGTACGATGAAGCCTTGCTGCGCCGCGAGTTGGATCTTTTTCCCGATTGGTATATCGCCAAGCATCTGAAGTTGGCGCTGAGCACCGAGCAACGGCAACGGCTGGAATCGGTGTTTTCACTGGTGCTGAAGAATAATCTCGCGCAACCAACGGTGTATGTGCATCGCGACTACATGCCGCGCAATTTAATGGTGACAACGCCCAATCCCGGCATTCTCGATTTTCAAGACGCGGTGATCGGCCCCATTTCCTACGACGTCGCGTCGCTGTTTCGCGATGCGTTTATTTCTTGGGAAGAAGAACAGATTCTCGACTGGATCATTCGCTACTGGGAGCGGGCGCGCAAAGCAAGCTTGCCCGTGCCAACGGATTTTTCGGATTTTTACCGCGATGTCGAATATATGGGCTTGCAGCGCCATCTCAAAGTCGCCGGTATTTTTGCACGCATTAACTATCGCGATGGCAAGCCACACTATCTCTCGGACATCCCGCGGTTCATCGGATATATCCGCCATGCTTGTGAGCGCTACGGCGAATTGCGCCCGTTGCTGAAACTGCTCGATGAGCTCGAAGGCGCCGAGGCTAAAGCAGGCTATACGTTCTAGGATGAAAGCGATGATTTTAGCCGCCGGTCGCGGAGAACGCATGCGCCCGCTTACCGATACGATACCCAAGCCGTTGCTCAAAGTCGGTGGCAAAGCGTTGATCGTCTGGCACATCGAAAAACTCGCGCGCGCGGGCTTCGATGGAATTGTCATCAACCACGCGCATCTCGGTTATATGATCGAGGCTGAGCTCGGTAGCGGCGAAAACTTTGATGTCGATATTTTTTATTCGCCCGAGACAAGCACGTTAGAGACCGCCGGCGGCATCGCGCTGGCGCTGCCGTTGTTAGGCGAGCGAGCGTTTCCGGTGATTAACGCCGACGTATTTTGCGATTACGATTTTCGCGATCTGCACGCAGAAGCGGTCATGCTGCAAGACGATCCCGCGCGTAGCGCCCATCTGGTTTTAGTCGATAATCCGGAGCATCATCGCGCCGGCGATTTTGTTTTGGAGCGCGGTCTTGTCGTGCCGGAAGGCGCGCCGCGCTTGACTTTCAGCGGCATTAGCATTTATCAGCCGGCGTTTTTTCACGGCATTCCGCGCGGCGAAAAAGTGGCCCTCGCGCCGCTGTTACGTGCCGCGATTAGCGACGGCCGGGTCAGCGGCGAGCACTTTCCCGGCATGTGGACCGATGTCGGGACACCGGCCCGACTGGAACAGTTGAACCAAGCGGTTCAGCCCAAAGTCACACATTGAAATCTCACTCGGAAGGTAAATTGTGATCCCCATTTCTCGTTATCAGCGCCGCCGTGCGCAGCTTGCTAAATCCATGGGCGCCGGCATCGCCATTATCCCGACGGCGCACGAGCATGCGCGCAATCGCGACACGCATTATCTGTATCGCTTCGATAGCTATTTTTATTACCTCAGCGGATTTGTCGAGCCGGAATCGGTCATCGTCATCATCGCCGGAAAGAGTCCGAAGACAATATTGTTTTGTCGCGAAAAAGATATCACGCGCGAAATTTGGGATGGCTATCGCCACGGGCCGAAAGCGGCGCGAAAAACCTTTGCCTTCGATGCCGCCTACCCCATCGCCAAGCTTGATGAGATGATGCCCAAACTCATCGCCGATCAACCGGTGCTGCATTTTCCACTCGGCGCCGATGCCTCGTGGGACGCGCGAGTCGTCGGTTGGCTCAATCACGTCAAAGCCCAGGTGCGCAGCGGAATTTCAGCACCGACGGAAATTCAGGATGTGCGTACTTTGCTCGACGGCATGCGGTTACTCAAGGACGCCGACGAGATCAAGGTGATGCGCAGTGCGGCGGCGATCGCCTCCGATGCCCATCGTCGCGCGATGCAAACCACGCGGCCCGGCATGATGGAGTACGAAGTCGAAGCGGAACTGGCCCACGAGTTCCGTCGTCGCGGCTCGCAAGCGCCGGCCTATACGTCGATCGTGGCAGGCGGCGCCAATGCTTGTGTGCTGCATTATGTGGAAAACAAAGATCGACTCAATGACGGCGATTTATTGTTGATCGACGCCGGTTGCGAGTTGGACGGTTACGCCTCCGACATCACCCGCACGTTTCCCGTCAGCGGCACATTCAGCGCGGCGCAGCGCGACGTATATGAGTTGGTGCTCGCGGCGCAGGAAAAAGCGATCGAGGCGGTGAAACCCGATGCCTCATTCGAGGCTTATCACGACGCGGCATTGCGCGTGCTGGTGCGCGGCATGATCGATTTAAAGCTGTGCAAAGGCAGCGTCGACAAAGTCATTGAGAAGGGCGATTATCGCCAGTTCTACATGCACCGCACCGGCCATTGGCTCGGACTCGATGTGCACGACGCCGGCGATTACAAAAAAAATGGCAAGTCGGTGAAGCTCGCGCCGGGCATGGTGTTGACCGTCGAGCCGGGATGTTACATTCGCCCGGGAAAAAATGTACCGAAAGCATTTTGGAATATCGGCATTCGTATCGAGGACGATGTGCTGGTGACGAAGTCCGGCCGTGAAGTGCTCACCCAGCCGCCGAAGACGGTGCGCGAAATCGAAGTGGCGATGCACAGCGCGTGAGCTTGAGCACCGACATCGTTGTGATCGGCGGCGGGCCCATCGGGCTCGCATTCGCGCTAGCAGCCCATGCCCAAGGCCGACGCGTTATCGTGCTGGAAGCCAACATCGGCGCGGCTTCCGACACACGCACCTTGGCGCTGGCGGCGGGCAGTCGGCTCATTCTCGACGAATTGGGCGCCTGGCCGCAAGACTTGCCGGCGACACCCATCACGACCATTCACGTGACGCAGCGCGGTGGTTTCGGCCAAAGTATTTTGCATGCGCAAGAATTCGGCGTGCCGGCGTTGGGCTATACCCTGAGTTACCGCGCCCTGGTTCTTGCGCTGCTTGCGCGCGCCGAGCAGGGCGGACTGGCGGTGACCGATGGCGCTACGGTTATGGGCGTTGCCACGACTACAAATGACGGCGTTGTCACCTATGTACGCCACGGCGTCGAACACACCCGCACGGCGAAACTGATCGTCGTCGCCGACGGCGGTCGCAGTTTGACGCAACTGCCGTCAATCCAAATCGAAGAAAAAGACTATGGCCAGGTCGCCCTATTGGCGCGGGTCTCCAGCGATCGGCCGCATGGGAATATCGCGTACGAACGATTTACCCCGACCGGACCGGTGGCGTTGTTGCCGGTCGGCACTGAGTTCGGCTTGGTCTGGACCGTCGCGCCGCGGGAGGCGGAACGCATTAAACAACTCGACGATGAACATTTCCTCGGCGAGTTTCAAGAAATCTTCGGCGGATATGCCGGCAAATTTTCTAATCTGCATTTGCGTTTCCAGTTTCCGTTGCGCTTGCGTTACGCTGACCGCACGACGACGCAGCGCATGGTTCTAATCGGCAATGCCGCACAAGCGTTGCATCCGGTTGCGGGACAAGGATTCAATCTGGGCCTGCGCGACGCCGATCAGATTGCGCATTTGTTGCGCACACTGCCGCGCGACGGCGATTGCGGCGAGCCAGCGTTGCTGCGACGTTATCAACGCAGCCGCAAACCCGATACGCGCGCAGGGATTTTATTCACCGATGCCTTGGTGCGCGGATTTTCAAACGACCATCCCTTGTTGCGCGTCGGTCGCGGCATTGGCCTTACCGCGCTGCAATTGCTGCCGTTTGCGCGTCGCCGCTTGGCGCACGCGATGATGTTTGGCCGGACACCATCGTGATATATCGATTATCCGTGGCCCTGAGAGCCGCCTGGACAGTGGCTCATGGCAGTGCCATGCCTGAACGCCGCGCTGCTATTGGGCGCTGGAGCAGGGGTCTGTGAACGCCGATATTATCGTCGTTGGTGGTGGGATCATCGGCGCGAGCTTCGCGCTGCAAAGTAATTTTCAGATCGTGGTCGTTGATCGCCATCCGCCGCCGGTCGTGGCGCTGGATGGCGAATTCGACCACCGGGTTTATGCGCTGACGCCGACCAACATGGATCTGTTGCAGCGTTTGGACTTGTTTCAGCCGGCGGATCGCGCGCGGCTCGGTCCGATTCGCGCGATGGAAATTTTCAGCGACAAGCAGGCGAAGCTGGCGTTCTCCGCGCGCGACGCGCAGCGCAGCGAGTTGGCCGTTATGATCGAGCATGGTCTATTGGCGCGACGCTTGACCGACAAGTTGGGCGTTGCGAATCACGTGCACTATCTTTCCGATGGCGTCCCAAAGTCCGTTGATATTCGTGCCGACGGCGTAAGTTTAACGCTTGAAGATGGGACGAAGATCAACGCCAATTTGTTGGTCGGCGCCGACGGCGCGAACTCGTGGGTGCGTGACGAAAGTGGATTTTCCATGCGCGAAAAAGATTATGAGCAGATCGCGCTGGTGGCGAATTTTCGCTGCGAGAAAAATCATGAGCAGATTGCGCGGCAGTGGTTTGCCGAGGGCCGCATCCTGGCCTGGCTACCGTTGCCGGATAATATTATTTCGATTGTCTGGTCGCTGCCGTTGGTGCGCGCAGAGGAATTGAGTTTGCAAACTAGCGACGCGTTTAGTCGCGCCGTCGCCGAGGCCGGAATGAACCACTTGGGCGCGATGAAATTGCTGTCGCCGATCGCTCGTTTTCCGTTGCGCTCGTTGCGCAGCGATCGCGTGGCGGGTTTGCGCGTGGCTTTGATCGGTGACGCCGCCCACACAATTCACCCGTTGGCCGGACAAGGCTTGAATCTTGGCTTGCAGGACGCTACGGCGCTGACACAAGTGTTGCAAAAAAAATCGGCCGCCGAGGGGGTGGGTGATTTGGCCGTGTTGCGCCGTTATGAGCGTTCGCGCAAAGAAAGCGTAGCGGCTATGCATGCCGTAACCGATGGATTGCACGGATTATTCGCGACGGATTCGGCGCTTAGCGTGGCGTTGCGCAACGGCGGCCTCGGCGTCGCGGACAAATTCCCTTGGCTGAAAAAAATGTTGGTGGCGCGCGCAATAGGTTAAAATTTACGTCGATCATCGCCGCAACAAACTTTTTTCAGTATCGGCAATCCAAGCATTATTCAAATAATATTTAGGAAAACATCATGAAATTCGTTCGATCGATCCCGGCGCTGATCCTATTGCTGGTTTCCGCATGTTACGCCCAGACTGACATTGCGACCGTCAAGAAAGCCATTGCCGAAAAATTTCCCGAAGCCGGAAGCAATATCGAGGTCACAAAAACCACATTCGGTTGGTATGAGGTGTATGCCGGCGGTCGCTTGTTCTACACCGATGAGGACGTGAATTATTTTTTCCTCGGCAACATCGTCGAGGCCAAATCGATGTCCAACATCACCGCGCAACGTCTACAGAAGCTGTCGGCGATCAAGTTCGAGTCCCTGCCGCTGGATTTCGCGATTAAAACCGTGAAGGGAAACGGCAAGCGCAAAGTCGCGGTATTTTCCGATCCCGATTGCCCGTATTGCAAGCGCTTGGAAAAAGATCTAGCCAATGTCACGGACGTAACAATTTACACGTTCCTGTACCCGATCCCGTCGCTGCATCCCGACGCGGCACGCAAATCGAAAGCGATTTGGTGTGCGCCGAATCGGCAAAAAGCCTGGGATGATTACATGTTGCGCGGCGTGTTGGCTGCCGATAAATCGTGCGATTCGCCGATCGATGAAATTCAAGCGGTGGGGCAAAAATATAAGATGAACGGCACGCCGACCTTGGTGTTCGCCGATGGCCGAGTGGTGCCCGGCGCGATTTCGACCAGCGATATGGAAACTTATCTGAACGGTAAGTAGCGCGTCGTCACAGAGGCGTAGCGGCGGTTAGTTGGTCGCTACGCTGTAGTCTTTCGGTAGTAACACCCACATCTGGCCGGATTGTTTCATCGTGCCGGCTTGCTTTCCCGCCGCATCGCCAAAGCCCCAAAAAAAATCCGCACGCACCGCGCCGTTGATGGCGCCGCCCGTATCTTGCGCAAGCATGAGGCGATTGAGCGGCTTCTTCGAACTCGGGTAGGTGGTAGCGAGGTAAACCGGCGAGCCGAGCGGAATCACGCGCGAATCCACGGCGATGCTGCGCTCTGCCGTGAGCGGCACGCCCAGCGTGCCGATCGGGCCGGTTAAATCACTCGGCAACTCTTTAAAAAACACGTAACTCGGGTTGCCGTTGAGAAATTCGGTGACCTTATAAGGATTGGCGCGCGCCCAACTTTTGATGCCTTGCATGGAGGTTTGCGCCAACGTCAGTTCGCCTTTGTCGATTAGCAGCCGGCCCAAGGAGCGAAACGGATGGCCGTTCTGATCGGCGTAACCGACTCGCATGGTTGTCCCATCTTCAAACTGCACGCGGCCGGAACCCTGGATGTGCAGGAAAAACGATTCAATTGGATCTTCCACCCAGACCAGCTCTTTGTTTTTCAGCGGTTGGTTCGGATTTTCGATACCGCCGCGATCCGGATAAGGCACGATGCGGTTGCCCTCCAAGCGGCCGCGCAAGCGTTTATTCTTAAGCTCGGGGTAGACATCACCGAGTTCGACCACAATCAAGTCCTCGGGCACTTTGTACAGCGGATAGCGATAGCGCGGCGTCTGGGTGCGGCTGCCGGTTAGCAGCGGCTCGTAATAACCGGTGATCATGCCGTTGTTGCTGCCGTCCGGATTGAACACTTGATAGGGGACGAAATTCTCCTCGAAAAATTTCGTCAACGTGCTGTTGCCGGCGTTGGCCGGAATAGTCAGCGCCAAGCTGCAAACCGATTGCCACACAATTTGCGAGCGCAATTGCGTGCAGCTTTTAAGAAATCCCTGCCAGGCGTCGAGCGGATTGTCGCGATTCCAGCCCGGCAGGGCGCTCCAGGTGCTGACGACCAAGGCGCCGCGGCTTTCCGGCACGACGTTTGGCGCCAAAGGGGGAATCGGCACGACTAATTGTGGTTTGTCGCTGAACGTCGGTGCCCCTTGGCCGCAGCTACAATCGGTGCGATCGCTTGGTTTCACGCGCATACCGGCGACCGGTGCCTGAACTAAGGTGTCGGTCGCGCGTTCACTCGCGCTGGCCATACTCACGCCGCCGAGGCAGAGCAACCCCATCGCGAATGCGGCGCGGTTAAAGAATTGCGGAATTGATTCGGTCATGGATTAAAATGTAACACCTAATCTTGGCAGACAACGACAATGGTTTGGATATTATTCGAGGCGGGTATTGCCCTGTGCCTGGCGATATTTATCGTTTGGTGGACGTTGCCGCGCGCCAAAAACAAAGACAAAGACAAGAAATAACTACGGAAGCTCTGATTTATTGGAATTATTTCGAGTTCTAAGCGAGACAAGGCGCGAGTGAAAAACGTCGATCCAGCATATGTTGGATATGTAGGGAGACATTTTTTGCGAGCAACGACGTATCGCGACGAAATCGGAATAAATCAGAGCTTTCCTAGTGTAATACCCGCGGCACGCTCAGCACAAATTCGGGAATGTTCGCATCAAATTTTGTGCCATCTTCCGCAACCATTTGATAGGTTCCGCGCATCGTGCCCACCGGTGTTGCGATGGATGAACCACTGGAATATTGGAAGCTCTCCCCCGGCCGCAAATACGGTTGTTCGCCGACCACGCCGAGGCCGCTGACCTCCTGCACTTGGTTCGACGCGTCGGTAATGATCCAATGGCGACGCAATAACTGCGCGGCCACGCCGCCAGTATTGGTAATCGTTATTGTATAAGCAAAGACATAGCGATTTTCCTGCTCGTCGGATTGCTCCGGAACAAAGGTCGCTGCTGCCTGCACGGAAATGTCGTACTTATTATTTTCAGCCATAACGTTTATTGCACACGAAAACGGCGAACTAGGCAAGCGTCTTGGACATTCATGGCATTTTGCTAGTAAACGCCGCTATTGGCGCGTTCAATGGCTTGGCTTGAGACAAAAAGACATTTGCTGTTGACAAAGACCACCCATCGACTTAAAGTACGTTCCAGCTAGTGCTTCCATGAAGGGGAGTAGCCTTACAGCAGAGGCCGTCAATCCGGGAGCGATCCCCGGTTCTGCTGGCAACGTACATCGTTGTGGCCAGACCTTTACCGATTGGTAAAGGTTTTTTTTCGCCCGTTGGTTGTGTTGTACTGGCGTTGACTTTTTCATTCAACGTTCAGAGGGTACTTAATGGAATTATTTTCTCCCGAATTTTTCTCCGCGCTTCTCGCGATCATCGTGATCGATCTGGTGCTCGCCGGTGACAATGCCATCGTTATCGCACTCGCCGCGCGCGGACTGCCGCAGGAATATCAGAAGCAAGCCATCGTTTGGGGAACCGTTGGCGCGATTGTGATTCGGGCGGCGATGACGCTCGGCGTGGTCTGGCTGCTGAAGGTGCCGGGTTTGATGCTAGTCGGTGGTTTGTTGCTGATTTGGATCGCTTACCGTCTGGTCGTGCCGAAACAAAACCATCACGATGAGAGCGCAGGATCGAAGGCGAGTTTTTGGAGCGCGATCAAGACTATTGTCATCGCCGATGCGGTGATGGGCGTCGATAATGTGCTGGGTGTGGCGGGCGCGGCGCACGGTAGTTTTTTGTTGGTGGTGTTGGGACTGATTATTAGTGTGCCGATCATGGTGTTCGGTAGTTCGCTGGTATTGAAATGGATGGATCGTTTTCCCTCGATTATCTACATCGGGGCGGCTGTTCTGGCGTTGACCGCGGCCAGTATGATCGACAAGGATCCGTTGTTTGAAGATTATTTCTTCAGCTATCGCGCGTTGGATTGGGCGCTTTATGTTGTCCTCGCGGGTGGCGTGTTGTTGGCGGGGTATTGGCGCAACGGCACGCAGGCGGCGCGCCATCAAATGCAAAATACGAAATAAGCAATCCGGATGCGAGAAAGATGGGGTGAGGTTCTTAAGGCATGCCTGCCTGAGAGGCTCGCGCCATGAGGCTTCTGGCAAGGCACTGCGGTTATTCAACCATACAACCTCAAAATTGTCTTTCCCGCTTTCGCGCGAATGACAATTTTGATTGCGGTGCTTCGTGGTCGCCGCCGCGTGGTTTAATCAATGTTATCCAGATCATAAACAGTAGTTATCGCACTCACTGTACTTCGCCGGTACAATTTGGCTTAACTCATACCCTGCCCCGCCACCATGCGCCAATTTCGTATCGCGCCAAGCATTCTGTCGGCTAACTTCGCCAAGCTTGGCGAAGAAGTGAATGCCGTCATTGCAGCCGGCGCGGATATCGTTCACTTCGATGTAATGGACAACCACTTTGTACCGAATCTCACCATCGGTCCGTTGGTTTGCGAAGCGTTGCGTCCGGTCACAACCGCGCCAATTGACGTACATCTGATGGTGACGCCCGTCGATCGCATCGTGCCGGATTTCGCTAAGGCCGGCGCGAACATCATCAGCTTTCATCCCGAAGCGTCCGATCACATCCACCGCACCATTCAACTTATCAAAGACAACGGGTGTAAGGCGGGCCTGGTGTTCAATCCAGGAACGCCGTTGCATTACCTTGATCACGTTCTCGATAAACTCGATCTGATTTTGATTATGTCGGTGAATCCCGGCTTCGGTGGCCAGAGCTTCATTCGCGAGGCGCTGAATAAATTGCGCGCCGTGAGAAAGCGCATCGACTCCAGTGGCCGCGATATTTGGCTGGAAGTCGATGGCGGTGTGAAGACCGACAACATCCGAGAAATCGCCCAGGCGGGCGCCGATACGTTCGTCGCGGGTTCGGCGATTTTCGGCAAGGGTGACTATCGGGCCAAAATCGATGCCATGCGTGCTGAATTGGCGAAGGCGTGACGGCGATTTTTCCAATTCCGGTCCGTGCTGTCGCCTACGATCTCGACGGAACCTTGGTCGATAGCGTCGGCGATCTCGCCTACGCGGGCAATCTCATGCGCGACGAGTTGGGTTTGCCGCCGTTGCCGGAAGAAGAAATCAAGACATATATCGGCAAAGGAATCGCAAATTTAGTGCGGCGCGCGTTGCAAAAAGGTCGCGAGCAAGAGCAGATCGCAGATGATTATTTTCACGATGCCTTGCATAGTTATGAGAAGCACTACGAACGCGTCATGTGTCGTACCACGCGGCCGTATCCGCGCGTGATAGATGGCCTGGAAGCCGCTCTGGATAAGGGTCTCCGGCTTGCCTTGATAACCAACAAGGCGTCGCGTTTCAGCGCGCGAATGTTGCACGAACTTGGCCTGGAAAAGTATTTCGAACTCACCTTGTCCGGCGATTCCTTGCCGCAAAAAAAACCTCATCCCGAGCCGCTGCTGTACGCCGCGAAACACTTCGCCATCCACCCTGGTGAGCTGCTGATGGTGGGCGATTCGGAAAACGATGCGCAAGCCGCGCATTACGCCGGCAGCCCAACATTCATTGTGAGTTACGGCTATTTTCAAGGTAGCGATCGCGCGGAACTCAAGGCAACCGCCATCGTTGCAGACCTTGTCGAAGCAGCGAATTTAATCGAGAATAGCTCTTTCGCAAAACCTACAATCAATTTATGACGCACGTGCTCAACACCACGAAACGCAACTGGCGATGGTCGCGCTGATCTGCGCCCGTCGTTTGTTTTCATTCGTTCGTTGAATTTGGAGCCGTCATGACTGAGCAAGAATTTCTGGGCATCGCCGGCCAAGGATACAACTTAATTCCCGTTACCGCCGAAGCGTTATGCGATTTGGATACGCCGTTATCGGTCTATCTCAAACTAGGGCGCGCGCCTTACTCCTATTTTTTGGAATCCGTCGTCGGCGGCGAGCGTTTTGGTCGCTATTCGTTCATCGGCCTGCCCGCGGCGCGGCGCATCCGTGTGTTCGGCAATCAGGTTACGGTCGAGCATGACGGCGTTGCAATCGAGACCGCGGAGGTCGTCGATCCGCTCGACTTCGTCAACGACTATCAAAAACGTTTCAACGTTGCGCAAATCCCCGGCTTGCCACGTTTTTGCGGCGGGCTGGTCGGCTATTTCGGCTACGACACAGTGCGCTACATCGAGCGCCGCCTCGCGTCGACGAAAAAAATTGACACGCTGAATTTGCCCGACATCGTGTTGCTGTTGTCGACGGAACTGGCGGTTTTCGACAATTTGAGCGGCAAACTTTATTTCATCGTGTACGCCGATCCGTCGGCGCCGAACGCCTATCGTCTGGCGCGAGAACGCTTGGCGGAATTGAAGCACAAGCTGCGCCACCCCATCGAGCCGCCACCGAATTCGGACGCGGCCACGACGAGTGCGGCGAGTTCGGAGTTCGGCGAAGAAAATTTCAAAGCTGCCGTGGCTCGCGCCAAGCAATACATTTTCGATGGCGATTGTATGCAAGTGGTGCTGAGCCAGCGCTTGAGCCAGAAATTCGATGCGTCGCCGCTGACGTTGTATCGCGCGCTGCGAACACTGAATCCGTCGCCGTATATGTTTTATTACAACTTCGACGATTTTCACGTGGTAGGCTCGTCACCGGAAATCCTGGTGCGGTTGGAGCGGGGTACTGTCACGCTGCGCCCCATCGCCGGCACACGCCCACGGGGCGCCACCCCTACGGAAGACGACGCGCTGGCAACGGAATTGCAGGCCGATCCGAAGGAACGCGCCGAACATGTGATGTTAATGGATCTCGGCCGCAATGATGTCGGCCGCGTCGCGCAGACCGGCAGCGTCAAGCTGACCGACAACATGATCGTCGAGCGCTACTCCCACGTCATGCACATCGTGTCGGGTGTCGAGGGCAAGCTGCGGCCCGAGCTAAACGCAATGGACGTGCTGCGCGCGACCTTCCCTGCGGGAACCGTTTCCGGCTCGCCGAAAGTGCGCGCCATGGAAATCATCGACGAACTCGAGCCGACCAAGCGCGGCGTTTACGCGGGTGCGGTCGGCTATTTGGGTTTTAACGGCGACATGGATCTGGCGATTGCCATTCGCACCGCTGTGATCAAAAATAAAATGCTGTACGTGCAAGCGGGTGCCGGCATCGTCGCCGATTCCGTGCCGCAAAGCGAATGGGAGGAAACGAATAACAAAGCGAAGGCGCTGTTGCGCGCGGCGGAAATGGCGTTGAAGGGATTGGATTAGTCGCCTAGGCGATCGTAGGGTGCATTCATGCACCGTAACCTTATGGTGCATAAATGCACCCTACGCCATCGGCGGTCAGAAATCCCGTCTCGCCCCTCGAAGGGAAGAAACGCAAAAAGCAAGCATCGCCGCAAGCCAACACCCATGGGCCTCCTAGCCAATGCCATGGCACGAGCCAGTATCCCCGGGCTGGCCTATGGACATGGGCCTTGTGGCGAGGTCTGCATGAAAAAATACCCGGAAAAATTCTGTCACGATTCTGTCATATTCGCCCCTTAACATTGGCATCGTGTGGAAAACTTCTACTTTTGGAGATAGGCAAGACATGAAAAATATTAAGCTTAGTTTGATCGGTGTCGGCGCATTGATCGCGGGCACGGTTGGTTTCGCTCCGCTCACCGCCACCGCGCAAGCGATCAAGATCGATGGCTCCAGCACGGTGTATCCCATTTCCGAGGCGGTTGCTGAAGAGTTTCAGGTGGTGAAAAAAGCCACCGTGAAAGTGACCGTGGGCATCTCCGGTACCGGCGGAGGCTTCAAGAAATTTTGCCGTGGCGAGCTGGATATCGCCAACGCGTCGCGCCCGATTTTGAAGGCGGAAATGGAAATCTGCAAAGCCGCCGGTATCGACTATATCGAACTGCCGATCGCCTACGACGCGCTAACCGTGATTGTGCACAAAGGCAACGCGTTCCTAAACAGCATCACCGTCGCTGAACTGAAGAAAATGTGGGAACCGGCGGCCCAAGGCAAAATCACCAAGTGGAATCAAGTGAACCCGGCTTGGCCCGATGCGCCGCTTAAGTTATTCGGCGCCGGATCCGATTCCGGCACATTTGACTATTTTACCGAAGCGATCGTCGGCAAGGCAAAATCCAGCCGCGGCGATTACACGGCAAGTGAGGACGACAACGTGCTGGTGCAAGGTGTATCGCGGGATAAGGGTGCGATCGGTTACTTCGGTTACGCCTACTACGCTGAAAACCAGGATAAGCTGAAGGCTGTGCCGATCATCGCGAAAGCGGGCGCCGCGGCGGTAGGTCCCTCCGATAAGTCGGTCGAAGACGGTAGTTATCAACCCCTCTCGCGCCCGATCTTCATTTACTTGAAGGCGAAATCCCTTGAGCGCGCCGAAGTGCAGGAGTTCGTTTCCTTCTATTTGAAAAATGCCGCCAAGCTGGCCAAGGAAGTTCGCTATATCCCGCTACCAAAGATTGCTTACGAAATCGCCGCGGAACACGTGTCGAAGAAGAAAATCGGTACGGTATTCGGCGGCACTGCTGAAGTCGGCGTGAAAATCGAAGATCTGATGAAGCGTGAAAGTAAGTTGTAAGCGAAATATTTGAGCAATTAAATTCAAACCGGGGCACACCTCCCCGGTTTTTTTCAGACCATCCGTTAGAGTAGAATGCACGGGTCGAACGTAATGCCGGGAGCGTCCTTGTCTGAAGTTAGTCCGGCCATGGCGGTGAGCCGTCGGCCTTGGGGGAAATTTAAAGAAGGGGTAATTGAGCTGTTGCTATTGTTGGCGGCGCTCTCCTCGGTCGCCATTACGCTCGCGATCATGTTCATTCTGGTCAAGGAATCGTGGACGTTTTTTCAGCACGTGTCGCTGTGGGATTTTCTGACCGACACGCAATGGACCCCGCTGTTTGACAATCCGCGCTACGGCATCATGCCGCTTATTTCCGGCACCTTGGTTTCGTCAGCCGTCGCATTATGCATCGCCATTCCGATTGGCACGGCGATCGCGATGTACATCAGCGAATTCGCGCCGTTCAAAATGCGCGAAGCGGCGAAACCAATACTCGAACTACTCGCCGCGATCCCCACCGTGGTCTATGGTTACTTCGCGTTTCTGGTCGTCACGCCGATGCTGCAACAATTAATGCCGGAATTGCCCGGCTTTAATCTGCTCAGTGCCGGTTTGGTGATGGGCATCATGATTATTCCCTATGTCAGCTCGTTGTCGGAAGACGCGATGCGCGCCGTGCCCATGCATTTACGCGAGGGTTCTTATGCGATGGGGGCGACGCGTTTCCAAACGGCTTGGAAAGTGGTCACGCCGGCGGCATTCTCCGGATTGGCGGCTTCCTATATTCTCGCAATCTCGCGCGCCGTCGGTGAAACCATGGTGGTGGCGCTTGCCGCCGGTATGCAACCGAATCTGACGTGGAATCCTCTCGAACCCGCGGCGACGATGACGGCTTACATCGTGCAAGTCAGTCAGGGCGATTTACCCCACGGCAGTATCGGTTATCAAAGTATTTTCGCCGTTGGACTGACGCTGTTGTTGATTACGCTGTCGTTCAATATTCTCGGCTATTGGTTGCGCAAGCGTTACCGCGAGGTCTATTGATGCAGGTCACCTCGGTCAAGGAAATTCGTCGGCTGATCGCGAAGGCAAAGCGCTGGGATTTATTTTTTTCCTTGCTCGGTTTGCTCGCGTTGTTGTTGGCAGTGATCGTTTTGATCGGCTTGTTCATGAACCTGTTATGGGAAGGCGCGCCGCGGATTTCCTGGGAATTTTTTACTAATTTTTCCTCGCGCCGCGCAACCACCGCGGGTATCGCCGCCGCATGGGTTGGGACTTTATTGGTGATGTTGGTGACGGCACTTACCGCCGTGCCGCTGGGCGTGGCCGCCGGGGTTTACCTCGAAGAATACGCGCCGAAGAATTGGCTGACAGGATTAATCGAAATCAATATTAGCAATCTCGCCGGCGTGCCGTCGGTTGTGTACGGTTTGCTGGGATTGGGATTATTCGTCTATCTTTTGGAGCTAGGCCAAAGCATCGCCGCCGCTGGTCTTACATTGGCATTGTTGATTTTGCCGATTGTCATCGTCGCGACGCGGGAGGCCATACGCACCATCCCACGCGTCATTCGCGAGGGCGCCTATGCCCTAGGCGCGACCAAGTGGCAGATGGTGTCGCACCACATCATTCCCTATTCCAGCGCGGGAATTTTAACCGGCATCATCATCGGTCTCGCCCGCGCCATCGGCGAAACCGCGCCATTAATTACGGTTGGCGCCGCCGTCGCGATATTCTCCTATCCATCAAGCCCGGTTAAAGGCGAGTTTCCTTTCCTATCGTTCGATTGGTTGCGAGAAAGTTTCACCGTCATGCCGATTCAAATGTTTCAATGGACCTCGCGTCCCGATTCGGCTTTTCAAGTCAACGCTGCCGCCGCCGGGTTAGTGCTGATCGCGCTGACATTGCTGATGAACGGCTTCGCGATTTGGTTACGCTATCGCTTGCGCAAGAATATTAAATGGTAGAGAAGAAATGAACACGCTCAACATCGCGGACGTAAAAGCGGAAGCACGCAATCTGAATTTCTATTACGGCGCGTATCAGGCGCTGAAGAATATTAATTTGCCGGTCGCGGACAAAAAAGTGACGGCGCTGATCGGGCCGTCCGGTTGCGGCAAATCGACGTTTCTGCGTTGCTTTAATCGAATGCACGATTTGTATCCGGGTAACCGCTACGAAGGCGAAATATTTCTCAAGCCGGACAACGTCAACGTGTTGGCCCACGGCGTCGATCCGATCGAAGTACGCATGCGCATCAGCATGGTGTTCCAAAAACCGAACCCGTTTCCCAAATCCATCTTCGAGAATGTCGCCTATGGGCTGCGGGTACGCGGCGTCAAAAACAGGGCGTTGCTAGAGGAAAAAGTTGAAACGGCATTAAAGGGCGCCGCGCTGTGGAATGAAGCGAAAGATCGTCTTAACGATCTTGCGTTTAATTTATCCGGTGGCCAGCAGCAACGCTTGTGCATCGCCCGCGCGCTGGCGACGGATCCGGAAATTCTGCTGTTCGACGAACCGACCTCCGCACTCGACCCGATCGCCACGGCGAGCATCGAAGAACTGATCGCAGAATTAAAGAAAAAAGTCACCATCCTCATCGTCACCCACAACATGCAGCAAGCCGCGCGGGTGTCCGACTACACCGCCTATATGTATCTGGGCGAGTTGATCGAATTCGATAACACCAACACGATTTTCATTAAACCGAAAAATAAACAAACGGAAGATTACATCACTGGGCGATTTGGATAGTTTCGGGGCATTGCCGCGATTGTCGGTAAAATTGAGCCGCTCCTGGTTTTGTACTATTGTCGTTAGCGTCCTAGGCCAAACCGGCCTTGGGAAAAAATAAATCGTCTCGTAATCTCTTTCGCCTGGGTTCTTTTCCCTGACACAAGGCGCCACCAGGCCTTGCCTAGTGGGCTGGAAAACTAACAACTGTTTGGAAGAGTAATTATGACGGTTTCACGTCGAGATTTTTTCAAAATCGGTCGTAGCGTTGCCGCCGGTGCGGGATTAGCTGCGGCAGTCGATGCCCAAGCTGCCACCGCCACCGCAACACTCACCTATAAACCCAAAAGCGTAGGCAAGGCCGGCGGTATGGCGTCAAACGCGCCTATCACGTTTCAGTTTCCCGATGCATCCTCCCCTTGTGCCGCGATCAAGATGGGCGCGCCGGTTCTGGGTGGCGTTGGGCGGAACAAAGACATCGTTGCCTACTCGACCCTTTGTACCCACATGGGCTGCCCGGTCGCCTATGACGCCGACAAACGAACCTTCAATTGCGCCTGCCATCTCAGCATGTTTGACGTAGAAAAGGGCGGCCAGATGATCTGCGGTCGCGCGACGGAAAACTTGCCGTGCATCGTGCTTAAATACAACGACAAAACCGATACCGTGACGGCGGTAGCCGTCGATGGCTTGATTTACGGCCGTCAAGCGAACATCTAAGGAGACGATCGTTACGACGAGAAAAGACCGTGTCGCACTTCCACCGGTGAGCGCTAAGAAATCCAATTTGGTCTGCCATTTCTGCATTGTGGGCTGTGGCTATCACGTCTATAAATGGCCGGAGAACCAAGAGAGCGGCCGTGCGCCGAATCAGAACGCGCTGGGGTTAGATTTTTTCAAGCAGTTGCCGCCATTGGCGGTCACCATGACGCCGGCGATGACCAACGTCATCACCGATCACGACGGCAATCGCCACAACATCATGATCCTGCCGGAAAAGAATTGCTCCGTGAACCAGGGCTTGTCGTCGCGGAGATGGCAAAACGCTTCGCCGGCTTCGACTGGAAGACCGAGGAAGATACCTTTAACGACGGCTTCCGTACCCGCGGCCAAAAAAACGCGCCGCCGATCGATAGCCAAGGTGGCGGCACCGGCAACCTCGCCACCTATGAACGTTTAGCTGCCGCCGGCAACAATGGCGTGCAGTTGCCGATCAAGGAATATAAAAACGGCAAGCTCATCGGCACGGAAATGCATTACATGGATGCCAAATTCGATGCGAGCGATGGCAAAGCGGAATTCAAGCCCGCGCCGTGGCCCGGGTTGCCCAAGCCCGTGCAAGCGCAAAAGGATAAGTACAAGTACAAGTTCTGGATCAACAATGGTCGTGTGAACGAAGTGTGGCAAACGGCTTATCACGATCGATGCAACGATTTCGTGCGCGGTCGTTTCCCCATGGCTTTCATCGAGATCAATCCTGACGATGCTCAAACAATGGGAGTTGGTGGCGGCGACATCGCCGAGATTTTCAACGATTATGGTTCGACTTACGCAATGGCCTACCCGACGCCGGAGATTAAGATGAATCAAACCTTCATGCAGTTTGGCTAACTTAACGGCATTGTCAGTGACGTCACCACGCCTTGGAGGGATCGCAATGTCGTACCCTAATTACAAAGGAACGTGGGCGAATTTGCGACGCGTGGGATCGATGGAAGAATACGAACGCACGGTCAGTTTCAAAAACCCTCGCTACGGCGCTTAGTTTCCCGTGAACACTCGAGAGCCAAGTGGTGGCCCTTGTTTTTTTGCTAATAATTCGATAATATTGGAAATATGGAAATAAATGACGCTGTCTCCTCGCTTGCCGCATTAGCCCAAGAATCGCGGCTGGCTATTTATCGTCTGTTAGTGCAAGCCGGTCCGGCAAGGATGGCGGTTGGTAGCATCGGAGAAAATCTCGGCATTCCCGCTGCGACATTGTCGTTTCACTTAAAGGAATTGACTCGCGCTGAACTCATCACCGCGCGTCAAGACGGCCGCTTCATTTATTACTCAGCGAACTTTCCGCAGATGGCAGCGTTACTCGGATACCTCACCGACAACTGCTGCCGCGGAATGCCGCAGGAATGCCTAGGGGTGATGGAAACGGCGCTTGCGGAATGTTGCGCACCCAAGCCAAAATCTAAATCTAAAAGGAATTGTGTATGAAACGATTTCATGTCCATGTCGCCGTGAGCGATCTCGAGGCGAGTGTCAAATTCTATTCCGCAATGTTTGCGACTGTTCCGAGCGTGCACAAGCCCGATTACGCCAAATGGATGCTCGACGATCCACGCATCAATTTCGCAATCTCCCAACGGGGCCTCGCTCCCGGCGTCGATCATCTGGGTATTCAAGTCGATAGCGAAGACGCCTTGGATGAGTTGCGTCAACAAGTCGCCGGCGCGGAAATTGAAGCGTCGGCGCAAAACAAGGCGGCTTGTTGCTACGCGGAATCGAACAAATACTGGACTACTGATCCGCAAGGCATTGCCTGGGAAACCTTTCATACCCTCGGTGATATTCCGACCTTCGGCCAAGATACGAAAACCACTTCCGGTGAGTCGGCCAATGCTTGTTGCGCGCCGCAGCCGGAACGTCAAACAATAGGATTTTTCTCCCGGCCTGATCGGGCGCAAGTGCCCGAGACAAAGTGAGGTGAGCCATGGCCTACAATGTATTATTTCTGTGTACTGGCAACTCCGCCCGTAGCATCTTGGCGGAAGCCATACTCAACGCCGAGGGCAAAGGGAAATTCAAAGCCTACAGCGCCGGTAGCCATCCCTCCGGGAAAGTCAATTCGTTTTCAATCGAGTTGCTTGAACAGCGCCGCTATCCCACCGACGGGCTACGCAGCAAAGCCTGGGATGAGTTTGCTGCGCCCGGCGCGCCGGAGTTGGATTTCGTTTTTACCGTGTGCGATAACGCCGCCGGCGAAGTGTGCCCGGTCTGGCCCGGCCAGCCGATCAGCGCCCACTGGGGAGTTGAAGACCCCGCGGCGGTTGAGGGTGCCCACGAGGAAAAGCGCAAGGCGTTTGTGAAAGCCTTTGCCGTTTTGCAACGCCGCATTTCGCTGTTCGCGAGCCTGCAGTTAGATCAACTCGATCGCGTCTCACTGCAAACCAAACTGCGCGACATCGGCAAGCAATGACCCTTCCGCGCCGTTTGGCCGCCGAGGCCATCGGCACGGCGCTGTTGCTCGCCATTGTGGTCGGCTCCGGCATCATGGGCGAGCGTTTATCGCAAGGGAATGATGCAATCGCCCTGCTGGGTAATTCCATCGCCACCGGCGCCGGACTCGCTGTCCTGATTTTTCTCTTCGCGCCGATTTCCGGCGCGCATTTCAATCCCGTCGTCACCCTTATCGAGGCCATGGAAGGTAAGTTGATTTGGCGCCAAGCACTGGCTTATGTTCCGGTGCAAATCGTCTCCGCGCTCGCCGGCGTCGCGGCCGCACACTTGATGTTCGGCGAGGCGCTATTCACGCCGAGCGAGCACGCGCGCATTGGCCCGAGCCAGTGGTGGAGCGAATTCATCGCCACCTTTGGTTTGATCCTGGTCATCAAGCTCAGCGTGCGCAACCATGCCGCGGCCGTTCCACTCACAGTCGCCGCCTACATCACCGCCGCATACTGGTTTACCTCGTCAACGTCCTTTGCGAATCCGGCAGTCACCATCGCGCGCTCGCTCACGCCGACATTCGCCGGAATTCGGCCCGACGGCGTGCCGGGATTTATCATCGCGCAGGTGGTCGGCGCGGTCGTCGCGGCAAAATTCGCGAAGTGGTTCGTCGATTCGCAATCAAAACATTAAATTTTGGGTATGCCTGGAGAGGCTCATGGATAGTGGCTGTCAGGCTACGCTACTCGAGGAGGCAAGCTCCATCCGGCTTCTGGCAGTGACCTGTTTAATTCGCGTGGCCCGGATGGGGTGCAACGAAATCCGGGCTACGCTGGCTAGATTCGATTAGCAAGTGGTTGGCTACCTTATGATGAACACGTCGTATTTCACGTAGCCGCCTTCGCCAATTTTTACCTCGACTACCTTATTGATCGCCTGAACGCTATTCAGCCAAGCGTACTTTTCCGACGAGGTCTGGAACGTCGGCGCGGTGATGAAATACGGGATATCCTTAGTCATCAACAATTCACCCTTATTCAGTTTCTCAGCGCTTTCTTTTGAGTGCTGAATGATGCCGTTGTAAGTGATGTAGATAAGCTGGTCGTCGTCGGTTTTTAAAGTTGCGCGGACATCAAGTCGCAATACACCGGAGGGCATTATGCGTAGCCAGTCCGCGCCGGGCGAAATGAATTTTCCGTTGATCTTTGGGCCTTTTGCCCAACCACCTGGGGCGACGTTGACTATGATAAGGGAGTTATCGACGGCGTTGGGTGGCTCAAGTAGAGCGACGTACGTCATTAGATATTCGGTCTTGAGTTCTGTAGTTTGGGCGTGGGAGCTAGACGCGGTGAACATTAGTACGCTGTTGAAAATACCCAGTGCGGCGAAATAGCCGATGCGAATTGTCATTGCCATCCTCCGATCGTTGTTAAATGACTAGCTGGAATCGTCACGGCGCAAGGGACTTTTTGATGCAAAAACCAGGCGACCCGGCAGGAATAATCTTGATGCACATTCAACGCGGCGGTCAATATGTCGAAAGTAGTATGTCGAAAGTGATAGATCTTCGAAATTTTGAATTGATCTCGGCGCAATCGAAAGTTCGACGACCGGAAACGCCTAGGCGATAATTCGGCGTTATAAACATGGCGGAGGGACTGCGTGTGAAAATATTTCTTAGCTATGCCTCGCAGGACCGGGAGATCGCGCAGGCAATCAATCGGGCCCTTCTGGAGCAGGGGCACGATGTGTTTTTCGATCGTGAAGACCTACCGCCCGGTGAAGAATTCCACATTCAGATTCGGCGCGCGATTGAGGGGGCGGATTTGTTCGTGTTCCTCGTAAGTGAGCACGCGATCGATTTGGGTAGCTACACGCTGAACGAACTCGACATTGCAGAGAAGAAACTAAAACAGGCGTCCGGACGGCTGTTGCCGGTGTTGTTGCGGCCAACGCCGTCAGACCGGTTGCCTGCGTTCGCGAGGTCGGTAACCTTGCTGCAATCGCCGGGAAATATCCCGGCCGCGGTTGCTGACGCGGTGCATCGCATCGCGACCAAGCGCCGTCGCGGGCTGCTGTGGAAGGTTAGTGGCGGCGCGGTGGTGCTTGCGTTCATCGTTGCCGGCGTTTGGTTTGCGCGTTTTACCGGCTCGCCGGCACAGACGATCACCGGCAACGATGGCGCGCCCGCAGTGTTGCTGCCCGCCGGCAATTTCACCATGGGCGACGACGAAGAATCGCCGCGCCGCGAGCTTTATCTCGATGCGTTTTACATCGACCGCTTTGAGGTGACGACCGCGCGTTATGCGAAATTTCTCGCCGCCACCGGGTCCATGCGTCCGCCGGACGGCTGGGAGACGCTCGATCTGAGCCGCGGCGCAGAATTACCGGTGGTCGGTGTCGACTGGAACGATGCTGCTGCCTATTGCAAGTGGGCCGGTCGCCGTTTGCCGACCGAAGCGGAATGGGAAAAGGCGGCGCGTGGCGCGGACAACCGCCGTTACCCGTGGGGCGACGCATTGCCGGCACTTGACCGCGCGAACTATGAGAATGCGTCGCCGGAAGCCTACAATGGTGGTCTCGCGGCGGTGGGTACCCATGCGCCGGGTCGCAGCCCGTTCGGCGTTGACGATCTCGCGGGAAACGCCGCCGAATGGGTCGCCGATTGGTATTCGGATAGTTTTTTGCGCAGCGATGTGCGTAATCCGAAAGGGCCGGAAATCGGAACGGCGCGGGTAGTCCGCGGTAGCGGGCGATTTGATCCGAGCGAACGTCTCATCGCCACCAAACGCTACCATGCCAATGCGGATCTCAGGAGAGAGGACATTGGATTTCGCTGTGCGCGGGATGTGCGGTAGAGGTTACATTTTCTTTGGGCTGCCACGAACCTCATGCAGCTTGCCTGTTGGCGTGACATGGTCTGCGAGGCGATGGCCCGAGGTGGCCCAAGGCCAGCCCCCTACCCCGTATCGAGGCGCCTCCCAATCCAATTACCATTGACATTACGAACTGAGCAAAAGTCTTAATTCGACTGCGGTAGGTAGCTAAGGGATAATGCGAAGATACAAATTTCGTCCCCGAGGCTGCAATGCGCAAAAAATTGGTAGTCGGTAACTGGAAAATGAATGGCGGCCTGGATGCCAACGAGGTGCTGCTCAAGTCATTGGCGGATGCGAAGGAGTCGCTCGTTGGTGTCGACGTGGCGATTTGCGTCCCGTTCCCTTATCTATTCCAACCAGCCATGTTGCTGGAGGAAACGCCCATTGTGTGGGGTGCACAGAACGTGAGCGAGCACGGCAACGGCGCTTACACGGGCGAAGTTTCCGCAGCGATGTTGAAGGAGTTTTCCTGCGCGTACGTTTTGGTGGGCCATTCCGAACGGCGCACGATTTATGGCGAGAGCGATGAAACCGTGGCGCGCAAATTTAGCGCTGCGCAGCAGGCGGGAATCGTGCCGATTTTGTGTGTCGGCGAATCTTTGGCGGAGCGCGAAGCCAACGCGACTGAAAGTGTCGTCGGACGGCAATTAGATAAGGTGATCGAACTTGCTGGCATCGCCGCACTCCAAAGTTGTGTGATTGCATATGAGCCGGTTTGGGCGATTGGCACGGGGAAAACCGCGTCGGCGGAGCAGGCGCAGGCGGTCCACCAATTCATCCGCAACGGCATCGCCAGCCACGATTCCAGCCTCGCGGCCAAGCTCCTGATCCTCTATGGGGGTAGCGTAAAAGCGGCAAATGCGGCACAATTGCTGATTATGCCCGACGTCGATGGTGGCCTGATCGGCGGGGCGTCGCTGATCGCCGAGGATTTTCTGGCGATCTGCCGCGCTGGCATCTCAGTGGCATGATTCGCTGCTGCAACTAAAACTTTTTCGAGCAATACATGGAAACATTCGTTTGGATTATTCACACCCTTGCGGCCCTTAGCGTCATCGGCCTGGTGCTGATTCAGCACGGCAAAGGCGCGGACATGGGTGCGGCTTTCGGCAGCGGTTCCGCCGGTAGCCTTTTCGGCTCGACCGGCGCGTCGAATTTTCTCAGCAAGACGACGGGCGTTTTGGCGGCGGTATTTTTTATCAGCAGCTTGGGCCTGACTTATTTGTCCAGCCATCGGCAAAGTGGTGGCGTGATGCAGTCCGCGCCGGTCGCGGTGCAGCCGCCGGCGACAACGGAGAAGAAAGTGGATTCTGCCGCGACGATTGTGCCCGCCGCGCCGACGGTAACACCCGCGCCTGGCGCACCGGCGACCACTGCGCCGACGACCGTCGAGCCGACTACAACAGATTCAAAAGCAAAAGATATACCGAAGTAAGTAGTAAATCCGTGCCGACGTGGTGAAATTGGTAGACACGCTGTCTTGAGGGGGCAGTGGCGAAAGCCGTATCAGTTCGAGTCTGATCGCCGGCACCAACCGAATAATTTTTGTAGCAACCCTGCTTTCATTTAGGTGCGTGAAACGGGGTAGCCCAATATGTTAGAAAACTACTTCCCGATCCTGATCTTTATCTTTGTCGGCCTCGCTATCGGCGTGGTGCCGTTGACATTGGGTTGGCTCATCAGCTTGCGCTTGGGCACCAACAAGCCCGATTCGGCAAAGCTTTCCCCTTACGAATGCGGCTTCGAAGCCTTCGAAGATGCGCGCATGAAATTCGATGTGCGCTACTACCTTGTGGCGATTCTGTTCATTCTGTTCGATCTCGAAATTGCGTTCCTGTTTCCCTGGGCTGTGGTGCTTAAAGAAATTGGCTTGTTTGGATTTTTCGCCATGATGATTTTTCTTGGGATTCTTGTCGTCGGATTCATTTATGAATGGAAAAAAGGCGCGCTGGAATGGGACTAAATCATGAATTTTGAAGGCGTCACCGAGAAGGGCTTCGTCACCACGAAGTTAGATACGCTCATCAACTGGACGCGCACCGGCTCTCTTTGGCCGATGACCTTTGGCCTGGCCTGTTGCGCGGTGGAGATGATGCACGCGGGCGCCTCGCGTTACGATCTAGATCGCTTCGGCATCGTGTTTCGCCCCAGCCCGCGGCAGTCCGATGTCATGATCGTCGCCGGAACCTTGTGCAATAAAATGGCGCCGGCGCTGCGCAAAGTTTACGATCAAATGCCCGAACCGCGTTGGGTGATTTCCATGGGGTCCTGCGCGAATGGCGGCGGCTACTATCACTATTCGTATTCCGTCGTGCGCGGGTGCGACCGCATCGTGCCGGTGGATGTGTATGTGCCCGGTTGTCCGCCCACGGCGGAAGCGTTGCTGTATGGCATCATTCAATTGCAAAACAAAATCAAGCGTACCAATACTATCGCGCGGGCTGCCTAGCGTGCTAAGAATTTCATCATTTATCAACATCGTTTTTGCGCTGGCAATGATTACCCTCACCCCAACGCTCTCCCGCCTTAGCGGGAGAGGGAGTATCCCCTCGCCCCGCTTCGGGGAGAGGGCTAGGGTGAGGGGCCTACGGTTAGATTGCGCAAGCAATAGTAGATGACCACGACACTCGAATCTCAACTCGAAAAATTACGCAACATCCTCGGTGAGAATGTCGTCGAATCGGCTATTCGGTTCGAAGAAATAAGCATCGCTTTGAAAGCGGATTCATGGCTGTCGACGGCGAAAGCTCTACGTGATCATCCGGAGCTCAAGTTCGATCAGTTGATCGATTTGTGCGGCCTTGATTATTCCGAATACAGCGGTGGCGTTATCGGATCTCGTTACGCCGTCGTCTACCATTTGCTTTCGTTGGACCACAACAAGCGCGTGCGCGTGAAAGTGTTTGCGAGCGACGACGATCTTCCTCTATTGCCGTCAGTGATCGACATTTGGCCGGCGGCTAACTGGTTTGAGCGCGAGGCGTTCGATTTATTCGGCATTGTCTTCATCGGCCATCCGGATTTACGCCGCATACTCACCGACTACGGCTTCATCGGTCATCCATTCCGTAAAGATTTCCCGATTTCCGGCCATGTCGAGATGCGCTACGACCCCGATCAACGGCGCGTGGTGTATCAGCCCGTCACCATCGAGCCGCGCGAGATCGTGCCGCGGGTGGTGCGAGAGCCGAACTACGGCGATGTGAAATAAATGGCCGAAATTCGCAACTACACAATGAATTTTGGTCCGCAGCACCCGGCGGCTCACGGCGTATTGCGTCTTGTGTTGGAGTTGGACGGCGAAGTCATCGAGCGCGCCGATCCACACATCGGGCTGTTACATCGCGCCACGGAAAAACTCGCCGAAACCCGCACCTTCATTCAATCGCTTCCCTATATGGATCGGTTGGACTACGTCTCCATGATGTGCAACGAGCACGCCTACGTGATGGCGATGGAAAAGTTGCTCTGCGTCACACCGCCGATCCGCGCGCAATACATTCGCGTGATGTTCGACGAGATCACCCGGGTGCTGAATCATTTGTTGTGGCTCGGTGCGCACGCGCTGGACGTCGGCGCGATGACGGTGTTTCTGTATTGCTTCCGCGAGCGCGAAGATTTGATGGATTGCTACGAGGCGGTCAGCGGCGCGCGCATGCACGCCGCTTACTATCGTCCCGGCGGCGTGTATCGCGATTTACCCGATCGCATGCCGCAATATCAAGTATCGCAAATCAAGAATGCCGATGAGATTAAAAAAATAAACTCGAATCGCGGCGGTTCGTTGTTGGATTTCATCGAAGACTTTACGAATCGTTTTCCACGCTATGTCGACGAGTACGAAACCTTGCTCACCGACAATCGTATCTGGAAGCAGCGCACCGTCGGCATCGGCGTCGTGACCCCTGAGCGCGCCAAGGCGTTGGGCTTTACCGGCCCGATGCTGCGCGGTTCCGGCGTTGAATGGGATTTGCGAAAAAAGCAGCCCTACGAAGTTTACGATCGCATGAACTTTGATATTCCGGTCGGCGTGGAAGGCGATTGTTATGATCGTTATCTGGTGCGCATCGAAGAAATGCGCCAATCGAATGGCATCATCAAGCAATGCATCGATTGGCTGCGCAACAATCCGGGCCCGGTAATGATCGACGATCACAAAATCGCGCCGCCACCGCGCGTCGATATGAAACAAAACATGGAAGAGTTGATTCACCATTTCAAACTCTTCACCGAAGGCATGCACATTCCGCCGGGCGAATGTTACGCCGCCGTCGAAGCGCCGAAGGGCGAGTTTGGGATTTACCTCGTATCCGACGGTGGAAACAAACCCTATCGTTTAAAGATTCGCGCGCCGGGATTCCCGCATCTTGCCGCTCTGGACGAAATGGCGCGCGGCCACATGATCGCCGATGTCGTCGCCATTATCGGTACGCAGGATATTGTGTTTGGTGAGATCGATCGGTAGAACGTGAAGAGTGAAAGGTGAAAAGTGAAAAGTAAAATCGCTAATAATGACGGCAATCGGGATTGCGGAAGTGGTTTTCTTCACTTTTCACTTTTCACCCTTCAGGCTTTTATTTTCCTATGCTAAGCGCGGAATCTCTCGGGAAAATCGATGCCGCCGTTGCAAAATATCCGGCGGAGCAAAAGCGTTCCGCAGTGATGGCTGCGTTGACGATTGCGCAAGATGAAAAACGCTGGCTATCGGACGAGACGATGGCGTTTGTCGCGAGTTATTTAAGCATGGCGCCAGTCGCCGTGCGTGAGGTGGCTACGTTTTACACCATGTACAATCTCGCGCCGACGGGCAAACACAAGATTACGATTTGCACGAATTTGCCGTGTGCATTATCCGGGGCAAATGAAGCGGCTGACCATCTAAAGAAAAAGCTCGGTATCGTTTTCAATGGAACGACCCAGGATGGCAAGTTCACGCTCAAAGAAGGCGAGTGTTTCGGCGCCTGCGGTGATGCGCCGGTGTGCTTGCTGAATAATAAACAAATGTTGAGTTTCATGAGCAATGACAAAATCGATGGTTTGCTGGCGGAATTGAAATGAACGTCGTAGGCTTGATCCCGCAGAATTTCGATCGCGATAAGACTTGGCGTCTTAAGGACTATGAGGCGCGTGGCGGCTACGCGGCGCTGAAAAAAATCATCGCTGAAAAGTTAACGCCGGAGCAGGTCATCAACGAAGTGAAGCTTTCGGCGTTGCGTGGCCGCGGCGGCGCTGGTTTTCCGACGGGCTTGAAGTGGAGCTTCATGCCGAAAAATTACAACGGCCAGAAGTATCTCGTGTGTAATTCCGACGAGGGCGAACCGGGCACGTTTAAGGATCGCGATCTGCTGCGCTACAACCCGCATATCGTGATTGAAGGAATGGCGATTGCCGCCTACGCGATGGGTATCAGCGTCGGTTACAACTACATTCATGGCGAGATTTGGGAAACCTATGATCGCTGCGAGGCGGCGCTGGATGAGGCGCGTGCGGCTGGATTTTTAGGCAAATATATTCTCGGCTCGGATTTTAGTTTTGAGCTTTACAACCACCACGGTTACGGCGCCTATATTTGCGGCGAAGAAACCGCGTTGTTGGAATCCCTTGAAGGTAAAAAAGGTCAGCCGCGTTACAAGCCACCGTTCCCCGCGAGCTTTGGTTTATATGGCAAGCCGAGCACGATTAATAACACCGAAACTTTTGCCAGCGTGCCCTGGATTATCGTCAACGGCGGACAAAAATTTTTGGAAATGGGCAAGCCGAACAACGGTGGCAGTAAATTGTTTTCCGTTTCCGGCCATGTCGAACGGCCGGGGAATTACGAGGCGCCCCTCGGCACGCCGTTCGCCAAGCTATTGGAAATGGCCGGTGGTATGCGCGGCGGCAAGAAATTGAAGGCGGTGATTCCCGGCGGATCGAGCATGCCGGTGTTACCGGCCGACATTATGATGGCGACCGACATGGACTACGATTCCATCGCCAAGGCGGGTTCGATGTTGGGTTCCGGTGCGGTGATCGTGATGGACGAGACTACCTGCATGGTGAAGGCGCTGGAGCGTTTGTCTTATTTTTACTTTGAAGAATCCTGCGGCCAATGCACGCCCTGCCGTGAGGGCACGGGATGGCTCTACCGCATGGTGAACCGCATCGAGACTGGCAAGGGGCGTCCGGAAGATTTGGATCGCCTGGTGAGCGTGAGCAATAACATCCAAGGCCATACCATTTGCGCGCTTGGCGATGCGGCCGCGATGCCGGTTAAGGCGATGATTCAGCATTTCCGCGCCGAGTTTGAACACCACATCGAACACAAGCATTGCCTAGTCGGAACCGGCAGCATCGTTCAGCAATCAGCGAAGCTCGCCGCATGATCAATCTGGAAATCGACGGCAAGCCGGTGCAAGTGGCGCCGGGCACCATGGTCATCCAGGCGGCCAATCAGCTCGGCATTACCGTGCCACATTTTTGTTATCACAAGAAACTTTCCATCGCCGCCAATTGCCGTATGTGCCTCGTGCAAGTGGAAAAAGCACCGAAACCATTGCCCGCGTGTGCGACGCCGGTAGCGGAAGGCATGAAGGTCTACACCCATTCCGACTATGCGGTAAAAGCGCAGAAGAGCGTGATGGAATTTTTGCTGATTAATCATCCTCTCGATTGCCCGATTTGCGATCAGGGCGGCGAATGCCAGTTGCAAGATCTATCGGTGGGCTATGGCGGCAGCAATTCGCGTTATGAAGAGGACAAGCGCGTCGTTGATCACAAAGATCTCGGCCCGCTGATTTCCGGGCAAGAGATGACGCGCTGCATTCACTGCACGCGCTGCGTGCGCTTCGGCGAAGAGATAGCCGGCGTGATGGAATTGGGCATGATCGGCCGCGGTGAACACGCGGAGATCATCGGCTTCGTTGGCAAGACCATCGATTCGGAATTGTCCGGCAACATGATCGACGTGTGTCCCGTCGGCGCGCTGACCAGCAAGCCGTTCCGTTACGCGGCGCGGACTTGGGAGTTGTCGCGTTATCAATCGATCAGCCCCCACGATGGCCTCGGCGCCAATCTCACAATACAAGTAAAGCAGAATAAAGTTTTGCGCGTGGCGCCGCGGGAAAACGAAGAATTGAACGAATGTTGGCTCGCCGATCGCGATCGTTTTTCCTATGAAGGATTGAATGCCCCGGAGCGCCTGACCCAGCCGATGATCAAAGAGGCTGGAACCTGGCGCGAAGTCGATTGGCCGACGGCGCTGGAATTTACGGCGCGGCATATTCGGCGCATTAAAGATCAACATGGCGCCGACAGTATCGGCGCGCTGGCGACGCCGCATCAAACGCTGGAAGAATTATTCCTGCTGCAAAAGCTGATGCGCGATCTAGGCTCGAACAATATCGATCATCGCTTGCGCCAATCGGATTTCAGCCTTGACGGCACGCAAAGTGCTCCTTGGCTGGGCATGAAAGTCGCGGAATTGAGCAAGCTGAAAAGCGCGTTGATTATCGGCAGCACATTGCGCAAAGAGCAGCCGCTGATTTCGCAACGCGTGCGCATGGCCGTGAAGAAAGGTCTTGCGCTGAGCGTGATCCATATTGCGGACGACGATTTGTTGATGGCGGTTGCGAACAAAGCGATTGTCGCGCCGAGTGAATTGTTAAGTAACGTAGCGCAAGTGTTGAAGGCGGCGCTGGAACGCAATCCGCGCGAAATACCTGGGTCGTTGCAAAGCGTGCTCGCGGCAGTTCAAATTTCCGACATCGCGCGCAAGATCGCGGCGAGCCTGATCGAAAAAGGTGAAGGCGCAATCTTACTCGGCAATGTCGCGCAACATCATCCCGCCCATGCAAGTATTTACGCCGTTGCCCAGGCGTTGGCGCGTGTCGCGAACGCGCGCTTCGGCGTGCTCGGTGAGGCGGCCAATAGCGTGGGCGCGAGCCTCGCCGGCGCGGTGCCTTGCGCAGGGCCATTGCGAAAGACATCTCAGGCCGGGCTGAATGCCACGCAAATGTTAACGTCAGCGCGCAAAGCCTACGTCTTACTCGGCGCGGAGCCGGAGTTAGATTGCCATCAACCCGTCACGGCGATGAATGCGATGGCGACGGCGGAGTTGGTCGTGGCGCTGACTTGTTATCGTCACCGCGCCAGCGAATACGCGCAAGTCATGTTGCCGATTGCGCCATTCACCGAGACCGCCGGTACGTTTGTCAATATGGAAGGGCGCGTGCAGAGTTTTTCCGGCGTCGTGAAGCCAATGGGTCAATCGCGTCCCGCGTGGAAAGTGTTGCGCGTGATGGCGAATTTGTTGGGCTTGCCGGGATTTGAGTTTGATAGTGTCGAAGCAGTGCGCAACGCAATTGCTGCTGATCTCGCGGGCGCGGTGGCGGGTCTATTGAGCAACACGCAAGTGATCCACAACGTTTCTATGTCGGCGTCGTTCGGTGGGTTAGAGCGCGTTGGTGAAGTGCCGATCTATCAACTCGACGCGGTTGTTCGGCGTGCGCAAAGTTTACAGAAAACCCGCGACGCGGCAGCGCCGACCGCAGCGATGAATTCGCGCATGCTGGAAAAGCATGCTCTGAAGGCGGGCGCATCGGTTCGTGTAAAGCAGGGCGGCAACGCTATCGTGCTCGACGCGAGTTGTGACGAAGCCTTGCCGGACAACGCAGTCCGCGTGGCTGCCGGACATCCGCTCACCGCCGGGTTGGAATCGATGTTTGGTGCGATTCAATTGGAGCGCATCGGCTGATGATCGCGCTGGAAAATTTCTTCGGGCCGGTATGGCCGCTGATCTGGACGGTGGCGAAAATTTTGGTCATCGTGTTGCCGCTGACGATCTGCGTCGCCATGCTGACTTATTTCGAGCGCAAAGTTATTGGCTTCATGCAAGTGCGCGTCGGTCCGAACCGTGTCGGCCCGCGCGGATTGCTGCAGCCGTTCGCCGACGTGCTGAAAATGTTGATGAAAGAAATTGTCATCCCATCAGGGTCGAGCAAATATCTATTCATCATCGCACCGATCTTATCGCTCGCCCCGGCCTTGGTTGCGTGGGCGGTCATGCCGTTCACGCCAGAAAAGGTATTCGCCAACGTCGACGCGAGTTTATTGTTCATTATGGCGATCACGTCCATGGGCGTGTACGGCGTCATCATCGCCGGTTGGGCGTCGAATTCCAAATATGCGTTCATCGGCAGCTTACGCTGTGCGGCGCAAATCGTTTCTTATGAAATCGCCATGGGCTTCGCGCTGGTCACGGTAATTATGGTGTCCGGTAGTTTGAATCTGGTGAAGATCGTCGAGGCGCAGGGCCATGGCATGCTGCACGGCAGTTTCTTATCCTGGAACTGGTTGCCGTTGCTGCCGATGTTCGTCGTGTATTTCATCGCAGCGGTAGCCGAAACCAATCGGGCGCCGTTTGACGTGGCGGAAGGCGAATCGGAAATCGTCGCCGGTTTCCACGTGGAATATTCCGGCATCGCCTTCGGATTATTTTTCTTGGCGGAATACGCCAACATGATTTTGGTTTCAGCACTGGCCGCCATGATGTTCCTCGGTGGCTGGTTACCACCGGTGCGGATCGGTTTCCTTGAGCAAGTTCCGCTGATTAACTGGTTGGTGTTGCCGGGTATGCATTGGCTGTTCTTAAAAATTGCATTCTTATTGTTTTGCTTCTTGTGGTTCCGCGCGACGTTCCCGCGCTACCGCTATGATCAGATCATGCGCCTCGGTTGGAAGGTGCTTATTCCCCTCACGATTGTATGGCTAGTGGTGATTGGCGCGTGGATGCAAACCCCCTGGACAATCTGGAAATAAATCATGGGTGCGATTAAAGAATTCTTCAGCAGTTTGATGTTGACCGAGCTTCGCAAGGGCATGATGCTTACCGGTCGGCATTTCTTCGAACGCAAGATTACGGTGCAGTTTCCCGAGGAGAAAACGCCGCAGTCGCCACGTTTTCGAGGGCTGCATGCGCTGCGCCGTTATCCCAATGGCGAGGAACGCTGCATCGCTTGCAAGTTATGCGAAGCGGTTTGCCCGGCGCTGGCGATCACCATCGAATCAGAGCAGCGCGATGACGGCACGCGCCGCACCACGCGCTATGACATCGATCTGACCAAGTGCATCTTCTGCGGCTTCTGCGAAGAGTCCTGCCCGGTGGATGCCATCGTCGAAACCAGGATCCTCGAATACCACGGCGAGACGCGCGGCGACTTGGTTTACACCAAAGAGATGTTGCTGGCGATCGGCGATCGTTATGAAGAACAGATCGCGAAGGATCGCGCCGAGGACGCACCGTACCGATAATGGATTGTTTGATTATTCAAATGCCAATGGCTTGTAGAGGTAATGGCCCTGGCCCTAGGCCACCCCGTAGGCCACCCAGTATTCACGCGGCTCCCAGGCAATGCATCGCCGCGAGCCAGTATCCGTGCGGCTCCTGGCTAGGTCATAGTTTGCAATTAATCCCATTGCTATGACGCTGCATACGGTCTGCTTTTATTTTTTCTCCACGGTCCTCGTGCTCGCCGCGCTGCGCGTGATCACGGCGCGTAACCCGGTTCACGCTGCGTTGTCGCTCGTGCTCGCGTTCTTTACCGCCGCGTGTTTGTGGATGATGCTACAAGCCGAGTTCTTGGCGATCACCCTCGTCCTCGTATATGTCGGCGCGGTGATGGTGTTATTCCTATTCGTGGTGATGATGCTGGATATCAATATCGATCAACTGCGCGAGGGTTTCTGGAAATATTTTCCGCTCGGTTTAACGGTCGCGGTGCTGATGGTGATCGAGATGGGTATGGTGTTCGCCCACAAACGCTTTAGCTTAGAAAATCTGCCGACGCCCGCTTCAAAGCCCGTGGACTACAGCAATACGGCGGAGCTCGGCCGGGTGCTCTATACCGACTATGTCTATCCCTTTGAAATCGCTGCGGTGATTTTGTTGGTGGCCATCGTCGCCGCGATCGCGCTGACCCTGCGTCGCCGCAAAGAAACCAAGTATCAAAATCCGGCGGAGCAAGTTCGCGTCAAGCGCGCCGACCGGATTCGTATCGTCAAGATGCCCAGCTCGAACGCGAGCCAAGAACCATGATCTCGTTATCCCATTATTTGATCCTCGGCGCGATTTTGTTCGCCATCAGCATCGTCGGTATTTTCTTGAATCGGAAAAACGTCATCATCTTGCTAATGGCTATCGAATTGATGTTGCTGGCGGTGAACATGAATTTCATCGCCTTCTCCCATTATCTGAACGACATCGCGGGGCAAGTTTTCGTTTTCTTTATCCTCACGGTTGCCGCGGCGGAATCCGCCATCGGCCTGGCGATTCTGGTGGTGCTGTTCCGTAACCTCAACACCATTAATGTCGATGACCTCGACCAACTCAAGGGTTAAGCCAACGTGAAACCCTTGCTCCTCATCATTCCTTTTGCGCCGCTGCTCGGCGCCATTGTGGCCGGTTTCTTCGGCCGCGTTATCGGTCGCAGCGCCAGCCACCGCATCACCATTGGCCTATTGATCGTATCGTGCGTCGGCGCCTTTATGGTGTTGCACGATGTGATGAACGGCTATCGATTCAACGGTAGCCTGTACACCTGGATGATCAGCGACGGCGTGCGCTTCGAAGTCGGATTCTTGATCGATGCGCTGTCGGCGATGATGATGGTGGTGGTGACTTTCGTCTCGCTCATGGTGCACATCTACACCATCGGCTACATGGCCGAAGACCCAGGCTACTCGCGCTTCTTCAGCTACATATCGCTGTTTACGTTCGCGATGTTGATGCTGGTGATGTCGAATAATTTCCTGCAGTTGTTCTTTGGCTGGGAAGCAGTTGGCTTGGTGTCCTATTTGTTAATCGGCTTTTGGTACACCCGGCCGACGGCGATCTACGCGAACTTAAAGGCTTTTCTCGTGAATCGCGTCGGCGATTTTGGATTCATTCTCGGCATCGGGCTGGTGCTGGCGTATTTCGGCTCCATGGATTACGCGGAAGTTTTTATCCGCGCACCGGAAATGGCCGGAAAAACCATCGAGCTGTTTCCGGGTGTGCCGTGGATGGTGATGACGGTGATTTGCATTTTGTTATTCATCGGCGCCATGGGTAAGTCGGCGCAATTTCCGCTGCATGTGTGGTTGCCGGATTCCATGGAAGGCCCGACCCCAATTTCCGCATTAATCCACGCGGCGACCATGGTGACCGCCGGTATATTCATGGTCGCGCGCATGTCGCCGCTGTTCGAGATGTCCGATACGGCGTTGTCGTTTGTGCTGGTGATCGGCGCGATCACCGCGCTGTTCATGGGTTTCCTCGGCATCGTGCAGAATGATATTAAGCGCGTCGTTGCCTATTCCACGCTGTCGCAACTCGGTTACATGACCGTTGCCCTTGGCGCGTCGGCTTATCAAGTGGCGATCTTCCATTTGATGACCCATGCGTTTTTCAAAGCGTTGCTATTTTTGGCTGCCGGTTCGGTGATCATGGGCATGCACCACGATCAAGACATCCGCAACATGGGCGGTCTGCGTAAATATATGAAAATCACGTGGATCACCTCGCTGGTCGGATCCCTCGCGCTGATCGGTACGCCGTTCTTGTCGGGCTTTTACTCGAAGGACAGCATCATCGAGGCGGTCGCGTTTTCCGATCTTCCCGGCGCCGGCTTCGCCCATTTCGCCGTGTTGGCCGGTGTGTTCGTCACGGCCTTTTATTCTTTCCGCATGTATTTCCTGGTGTTCCACGGCAAGGAGCGCTTTGGCCATAACAATGTCCATCAAGATCACCATGACGATCATCATGGCCATGGGGGCACGCCACACGAATCGCCGTGGATGGTGACGTTGCCGCTCATCGCCCTCGCTATCCCATCCTTGTTGATCGGTTTTTTCGCGATCGCGCCGCTAGAGTTCGGTGGATTTTTTGCCGAGGCGATCAAGATTGCGCCGGAACACAAAGCGATGGCAGAGATGGCAAAAGAGTTCCATGGCCCCGTCGCGATGGCGATGCATTCGCTTTCGACGATGCCCCTGTGGCTCGCGCTCGCCGGCGTTGTACTGGCGTGGTTTTTCTATCTCAAGCGGCCCGATATTCCCGCGAAAATTAAATCCACGTTTAGTCCGGTTCATCGCATGTTGGAAAACAAATATGGTTTCGACATGTTTAACGACTGGTTTTTCGCCGGTGGTGCGCGCGGATTAGGTGGCGGATTATGGCGCGTTGGCGACGTCAAAATTATTGACGGCATCGTGAATGGCAGCGCCAAAATAGTTGGCTGGATCGCAAGCTGGGTGCGCCGTTACCAGACCGGATTCATTTATCACTACGCCTTTACGATGATTATCGGCGTGTTTGGATTTCTCACCTTGTTTTGGTTTCACTACCTTAAGCACTAATAAGAATGCCGCACGCGTTTCCCTATTTGAGCTGGTCCATTTGGCTGCCGATCGTGGTGGGTGTCATGGTTCTTGCGGTCGGCGCCAAGCGCAACACCGAGGCGGCAAAATGGATTGCGCTGGTTGGCGCTATTGCCGGCTTTTTGGTCACGCTTCCGTTGTATCAGCATTTCAGACTTGATACCGGTGCAATGCAGTTTGAAGAGATGGCGCCGTGGATTCGCGGCCTTAACATCAACTATCACCTCGGCGTCGACGGCATTTCCGTTTGGTTCGTGTTGCTGAATAGCTTCATGACAATTTTGGTCGTGATCGCGGCTTGGGTCGTAGTGGAAAAAAAGGTTGCGCAATATTTAGCCGCGTTCTTGATCATGTCGGGCTTGATCAATGGTTCGTTCGTTGCCCTCGATGCGATTTTGTTCTACGTATTTTTCGAGGCGACGCTGATCCCGATGTACCTCATCATCGGCATCTGGGGCGGGCCGAACCGAATCTATGCGGCGATCAAGTTTTTCCTCTACACCTTGCTCGGCTCGTTGTTGATGCTCGCGGCGTTCATCTATTTATATTTCCAAGCCGGCCAGAGTTTTGAGATTCTGAAATTCCACAAGACCATGCTGGCGCTGCAACCGCAGTTGCTGATCTTCATCGCGTTCTTTTTGTCGTTTGCGGTGAAAGTGCCCATGTGGCCGGTGCATACCTGGTTGCCCGACGCCCACGTCGAGGCGCCGACCGGCGGCTCGGTGATCTTGGCGGCCATTACCTTGAAGCTTGGCGCATACGGTTTCCTGCGATTTAGTTTGCCTATCGTTCCGGACGCGAGTCACGTCGCCGCGCCTTATGTGATCGCGCTATCGCTGGTCGCCGTCGTGTACATCGGGTTGGTGGCGTTGGTGCAAGCGGACATGAAAAAACTCATCGCCTATTCGTCCATCGCCCACATGGGTTTTGTCACGCTCGGCATATTCATTTTCAACGTGCTTGGTATCGAGGGCGCGTTGGTGCAAATGGTTTCCCACGGTTTTATTTCCGCCGCCATGTTTCTGTGCGTCGGCGTGATGTACGACCGCGTGCATTCGCGCCAGATCGCCGACTACGGTGGCGTGGTGAATACCATGCCGATATTCGCGTCGTTCTTTATGCTCTTTGCGATGGCGAATTCTGGATTGCCGGGCACCAGCGGTTTTGTCGGCGAGTTCATGGTGATTCTGGGTGCGGTCAAGGTCAATTTTTGGTATGCCTTCCTCGCCGCGACCACGCTGATCTTCGGCGCGGCCTATACCTTGTGGATGTACAAGCGCGTGATATTTGGTCCCGTCGCCAACGATCAAGTGGCGAAACTAAAAGACATTGACGGGCGCGAGTTCGTTTTCCTCGCGCTGCTGGCTGTGGCGGTATTGTTCATGGGGCTTTATCCGAAGCCTTTCACCGATGTTATGCACGCTTCCGTGATGGAATTGCTCAGTCACGTGGCGCAGAAAAAGTTCTAAATGACCACGCTCAATCTGTTTCCGGCCTACCCCGAAATTTTCCTTATCTCGGCGATCTGCGTGATCCTGGTGTTGGATTTGTTTGTCTCGGATTCTCGGCGCGTGGTCACTTATTTGCTCACGCAATTGACTTTGCTTGGCACGATTATGATTTTGAGCATGACCACGCAATCGGCCAGCACGCTCACCTTCCACGACATGTTCGTCGACGATTTCATGGCCGACACCTTGAAGATCATGTGTTGTTTTGTGTTGTCCGTATTACTGGTGTTGAGCCGCCAGTATTTGCTGGTGCGCGGCCTATTCAGCGGCGAATTTTTCATTCTGATTTTGTTTGCGCTGCTCGGCATGATGGTGATGATTTCCGCCCATCATTTCCTGACACTCTACCTCGGCCTGGAATTGCTAACCTTGTCATCCTACGCGCTGGTCGCGTTGGAGCGAGATTCCACCCGGGCGACGGAAGCGGCGATGAAGTATTTCGTGCTCGGTGCGCTCGCGTCGGGATTATTGTTGTACGGCATGTCGATGTTGTACGGCGCCACCGGCACCCTAGATATTGCGCAAGTCTCGCAAGCGGTGCGCCATGGTATCAGCGGTGACAAGACCGTGCTGGTATTCGGCCTGGTGTTTATCGTTGCGGGCCTGGCGTTCAAGCTCGGCGCCGTGCCGTTTCACATGTGGATTCCCGATGTCTACCACGGCGCGCCGACAGCGGTGACGTTGTTCATTGGCTCCGCGCCGAAGATTGCCGCATTCGCGTTCGTCATGCGTTTGTTGGTGTCGGGCCTCGAACCGCTGGTCGCCGATTGGCGCGACATGCTGATCATTCTCGCCGTATTGTCTATGGCCGTTGGCAACATCGCCGCGATCGCGCAGACCAATTTGAAGCGCATGCTCGCTTATTCGACCATTTCCCACATGGGATTCCTATTACTGGGAATATTGTCGGGTACCCACAACGGTTACAGTTCGTCGATGTTTTACATCATCACCTACGTGCTCACCAATCTCGGCGCCTTCGGCATGATCATGTTGTTATCACGCGCCGGCTTCGAAGCCGAAAATATCGAAGATTTTAAAGGCCTCAATCAGCGCAATTCCTGGTACGCATTTTTGATGTTGCTAGTCATGATTTCGCTGGCTGGGTTGCCGCCCGCGGTCGGATTTTTCGCTAAACTGGCGGTATTGCAAGCGGTGTTGCAGGTGGGTTACGTCTGGGTGGTGGTCGTGGCGGTGCTGTTCTCGCTGGTCGGCGCGTACTACTATTTGCGACTGGTCAAGGTCATGTACTTCGATACATCGACGGATCCATCACTGATTCAGCCCGAATCGGACATGCGCCTCATGATCAGCGTTAGCGGCGTCGCCGTGCTCGCGCTAGGCTTATTTTCCCAACCGTTGCTGGCGTTGTGCGCGTTCGCAATCGATCGATCATTTTAAGCGTTCATGAGCGAAGCGCCGAACGATTACACCGAACACGAAGTCTCCTCGACCACGGTCTATCAAGGCGCACTGTTGCGCGTCAAGGAAGATCGCATCACGTTACCCAACGGCCAACCCGCCAAACGCGAATACATCGAACATCAAGGCGCCGTGCTCATCATTCCGCTGCTCGATGACAACAGCGTCGTTCTCGAACGGCAATATCGTTATCCGGTGCGGCAACATTGCTACGAATTGCCAGCCGGAAAAAAAGAACTAGGTGAGGCATCGCTCCTGACGGCCCAGCGTGAACTCAAAGAAGAAACCGGTTACGAAGCGAACGACTGGCGATCCCTCGGCAGCCTGCTTCCCTCGATCGGCTATTCCGATGAACACATCGAATTTTTCATTGCGCGGGATTTGCGTTTCACCGGCATCGCGCGAGATGAGGGCGAATTCCTGGACGTGTTTACGCTGACGCTCGATGACGCAATTGCGTGGATCATGTCGGGCAAGATCAAGGACGTCAAAACGATTGCCGCCATTTTTTGGGCGAAGCATTTGATCGCATAAGCGGTTGCCGGAGAGGCAATAGCCCTGGGCTACCCCGTCCCGGTGCGGCTCGCAGACCATGCATCGCCAGAAGGCAATAGCCATGCGGCTCGTGGCAAAGGCGCCGCTTTTCATGAGATGAGCGCCAAAGGCAGGATCAAGCGGAGTGGATCCACCTCGCTGATCATGGCCCACCACGTTTCGTCGACGCTTTGGTGGATCCGCTTTGCTTGATCCACCCTACAACGGCTGTTCGCAACGACTTAAGGTTTGGTAGCCGTCATGCCGGTTGCAACGGAACGCGGATCGCGTTTTTCCCAACGGCCACTCGCCTGAGCCAAGTAAAATTCGCTCAACGCGCGATTGAACGCATCGGGCTCTTCGATATTCAACGTATGCCCGGTGCGCGGTAACACCACTAACGCCGAGGTCTGGATCTGACGCTTAAGAAATAACGACGCTTCTAAGCACGCCTCGTCTTCATCGCCCGTGACGATCAAGGTCGGCACATCAATCTTAGCAATCGAATCTTTCAGCTCCCACAACGACGGTCGCTGCGCCTGCACGCCGCGTTGGGTTAGCGCCGAGCCGGTGGGCGAGTGTTGCGCAAGCTGGTCGGCAAATTCGCGCCACGCGCGTGGATCTTTGTTTTGGAGTTGCACCCGCGCTGGGCCGAGGGAATATTTCTCGGCCAAATATTTGCCGCCTTCCTGTTCGATATGCCTTGCCACTTCCTCCGATTCGTTGCGAAACCGCGCTTTTTGCGATGGCTCCGAGCCGTAACCACAACCCGCAACCACCAAGGACAGCGCGCGTTGGGGATAGGTGATACCCACATGCACGGTCGCGAAACCGCCCATCGACAGCCCGACGACATGCGCTTTGGCGATGCCCAAATGATCCATCACGGCAATCACGTCGTCGCGCGCGTGTTGCTGCGAATAGGCATTTGGATCGCTCGGCACATCAGAGGGCGGATAACCGCGCGCGCCGTAGGTGATGCAACGATAGTAGCGGGAAAAAAATCGGATCTGCGGTTCCCAACTACGATGATCGCCGGCGAATTCGTGTACGAACACGATGGGCGTACCAGTGCCGGTTTCTTCAAAATAGAGGTTTATACCGTCACGGGTTTTAGCATGGGGCATGATTCATTTCCAGTAGCTAGGAATTTGTATGACGGGAACTTCGATCACCTCTTCCAGCCAAAGTTTTGCGCGTTCCCGATGTTTTTGTTGCGAGACGCGATCGTTGCGTTGCTTGGCAAAAATGTATCCTCCTTCATTATCCAGCGCGACTAAGATCAGGCGCTCGTAGATGAACTGCCGCTCTTGATCGTTGTTCGCTTGAAATTTCGCATCCTTGGCGAGATCGCGTCGGAAGCGTTTGGTTAACTTTTCCATTTGCGCACGATCCGGCCCTTTTCCTTGGGAGTAAACGTTGTAGGTCAGCGATACGAAAAATGCATACGACCGCGCAATGTCGTTCAACTCCCAGCCGCGCTTGATCGCGTGCGCTTTATATTTTTCCAAGTAGGCAATCGCTTTTTGCTGACTCTGGGCGGCCTCGACTTTATTTTTTTCCTGGCTGGCATACCAGCTCGGCGCAACGTAGGCCGCAACCGGCGTGAACGCCGTTGTACAGCCGGCCGGTTTTTTGTCGCAGGGTATCGTGTTTGCCGTGCTGTTCGCGGGCGCTGCGACTGAATTTTTTACATCGGTGGGTGTGGTGGGCTTCGCCGATTTCTTGAGCGTATCTTCTATCTTGACCTGGGCGATGCTCGACGCTAGCCCGAGAACAAAAAGGGACAGCGCGAACAAAATTTTGCGTAGCCACGGAGTTTGCTGCATCAATCGTCTTTCCTTGAAAATAACGGCGCCAATATTTATAAATGGACGCGGAATCTATTTTCCTTGAAACCGCGGCGCCCGTTTTTCCAAAAACGCACTTCGGCCTTCCGCATAGTCCTGGCTCTTAAAGCACGCTTCGTAAAGCGCTTGAACTTTCGCCATATCGCGCTCGGCGCTCGGCCGCGAGACTTCGCGCATGGCGAATTTTGCCGCGGCCAAAGTCAAGGGTGCATTCGCCGCGATTTGCGCGCAGATCGCGGCGAACCCGGCGTCGAAATCCTGATTCGCAAAGACTTGATTGACCACGCCGACTTCTTTCGCTTGCGTCGCGTTCAACTTGCGCGCCGAGAAAAATAGATCACAGGCATTGCTCGGGCCGATCACCTGAATCATGCGCTCGATGCCGCCGAATTCGTAGCCCAGCCCAAGCTTACCGGCGGGCATGAGGAATACCGCGTCGTCGGAACAAAAACGCAAATCGCAGTCCAGTATCAGCGCGAGCCCGCCGCCGACGCACGCACCGCGAATCTTGGCGAGCAACGGCTTGGGAAAATCCAACAGCGCGGCGGTGGCGATTTTGAGGGTTTCATTGTATTGGCTCAGCGCTTCACCGCTGCTGCGCTTCTCGCCGAATTGCGAAATGTCCGCACCGGCGGCGAAGTGTTCACCCTCGCCGGTGAGCACGACCAGGCGAATCGCCGGGTCGTCGGCAAACTCGCGCAATAGTTTCGAAAAATCGCGCCACATCTCGAACGAGAGTGCGTTGCGTTTGGTCGGGTTGGAGATCACGATCCAGCCGATTGCGCCTTCCTTGCGCGCGACAAGCTGGCCGATTTTTGCTAAGTCATTCATTGGACGATCTTGCGTTCGCGTAGTTGGACAATCTCGGCATCAGTGTAGCCCAACTCGGAAAGAATCGCGGCGCTATCTTGGCCGAGCTCCGGTGTCGCGGACGTGATTGCTGCCGGCGTGCGCGATAGCGTTACCGGCTGGCTGACAAGTTTGATGTTGCCTAATTTCGGGTGCACGACACTCGCGGCACATTGCAGATGTTGCACTTGTGGATCGGCGAACACTTCATCCATGGAATAAATCGGGCCGCACGGCACGCCGGCCGCGTTGAGTTTGGCGACCAAGTCGGCGCTTTTATATGCAACGCTGGATTGATTGATCTCGGCATTGAGCGCGATGCGATTGTCGGAGCGCTTGGCTTCCGCATCAAAACGCGGGTCGCTCAACATATCCTCGCGTTCAATGGCTTGGCACAGCCGTTGCCAATTGCCGTCCCCGGACGCGGCGATGTTGATGTGTCCATCGGCGGTTTTGTAGACGGAAGTCGGCATGCTGGTGGGATGATCGTTGCCCGCTTGTTGCGGCACTTCGCCGGACATTAAATAACGCGCAGCCTGAAAATCCAGCATGGCGATTTGCGAGTGAAGCAGCGAGGTTTGCACCCATTGGCCTGCGCCGGAAGTCTCGCGCTCCAGCAGCGCGATCATAATGCCGAGCGCCGCATACAAGCCGGCGCTGGAATCGGCGACGGCGATACCAGCGCGCACCGGGCCCTGTCCCGGCAAGCCGGTAATGGCCATCAGCCCGCCCATGCCCTGGGCGATTTGATCGAAGCCGGGGCGGGTGGCGTAGGGCCCGTCCTGGCCGAAGCCGGAAATGCTGGCGAGGATGATGCGCGGGTTGATTTGTTTCAGCGATTCGTAATCGATGCAGAGGCGAAATTTCACGTCGGGCCGATAGTTTTCGACGACGATGTCGGCGGTCGCAACGAGTTTCTTGAAAATCGTAAGGCCGTCCGGGGTTTTTAAATTCAACGCAACCGAACGCTTGTTCCGATGTAGATTCTGAAAATCCCCACCGTGGCGCGGCCCGCCCATGTTTTCGTTCGGATCCACACCGGGCGGCGATTCGATTTTGATCACATCGGCGCCGAAGTCGGCGAACATGCGCACGCACGTCGGCCCCGCCCGAACGCGGGTGAGATCGAGGACGCGCAATTTCTGCAAGGCGGATGGCGACATGATGGTATCGAAGATAAGACGATCCCATTATCCCCGACTAAGGCTGCCCGTTCAATCCGAAATAATCTTACGAGGTGACGGGGGATTTCGCCGCGCTGGAAAATGACCCATGGAAAGACTTACAATACCCGTTGTCTTAATACACAAAAGAGCGCGAGCATGGATCAACTCAAAGCACTTGGACTGTTTGGTTTTGTCGTTTTGCTATTGGCGTTACAAGGTTGCTCCGGCCTGACGGCGAACACGATTTCCGACGGCGCGGATAAACATCTGGCCTTAAAGGGCCACGATCCGGTCGCCTATTTCACCGACGGCAAACACATGCTCGGCGATGCGAACATCAAAATGGATCACCAAGGAGTGACCTATCGTTTTGTCAGCGAAGACCACAAAACAATGTTTGCGGCAAATCCCACCCGCTTCGCGCCGCAGTATGGCGGCTTCTGTGCCAACGGGATTGTCTATTCCATTCCCTGGGGCGGCGATCCCGATACCTGGCGCATCGTCAATGATCGCTTGTTCATCTTCGGTGGCGAGGGATCGAAACGCTATTGGTCGATGGACGAAAAGAAGAATCTTGAGTTGGGCGATCAGTATTGGCGCGACGAAGTGAAGGGGTCAACGCCGGTCATTCAGCGCTACAAACGCCTGGTGTTGCGGGTTCCGCATTACAAATCCGGCAAGGAACTCGAGGCGCAGTGGCAAGCCAAACAAGGCAAGTCCTAATGGGATTGTTCAAGTTGCAATTCGAGGATGACGGTCAGGTTTGGCACGACGTAAAAAATCCGCAAGGCGAAGTCATAACCTTCGACGATGAAAGCCAAGCGCGCGCCAAACTCGAAGAACTTTATCCGGTGGAGGTGAAGTTAGAGCGTTATCAGTCGGGGCCAAAGCGCACTCGAGTGATTGCCATTTGGTCGGACGAGGACGAATGGCCTAAAAAATAAACGGTGGGAAATGAAATCGCCCTACGCCAGGCGCCGCGCCCTGCCTGCCTCCTGGCAATGCCTATGTCGAAAGGCGCACCCCAATTGCCGTTCCAGGCAATTCACTTAATCCATTGTATCTCCCGCGCCGTTTGATCCCCGACTAACGTTTCCTGTAATCCGCGCGGCATGGCCGCGGTATTCGGGCTGAGCGGAATACGCCCGCCCATGATTTCCGCCCAACGTTGGGGGTAGAGTTTTTCGGCGTCCGGCTCGGCATAGCCGTGGGGATGCAGGGGCTGATTGGTGCGCGGGTCGTATTTGTCCTGGGCGCCAACAGTGTGGAGTAACTCGTGGGCGATGACGACGTTATTGCGCCCCTCGAATTTCTGGCTGGCATAGGTGTTAACCACGCCGATCATGCCCTGCTCCAAACCGAGAGAGTTAGGCACGACGGTGTGGGTCGTCGGGTCGAACAAGCGCACGAATAGCCGGATATGCGGGTTGGTATTGCCGCTGGTATCGGCGCGATAGGCCCAGTAGCGCAACTGCAAACTCCACAGAATAATGCGTAGAACGTTGCCATCGGCTGGCGGCGTCGGCGGTTGGGTCGCGACTTCCGGCGCCAGAGTAAGGGTGATGGGCTTGCCGTAACGCATTGTTATGCCGTGGCGTTTTGCCTCTTCGTCGAGGTAATCGGCGATCGGTTCAAACGCCCCAGTGCTGAGTTGCGTAATATACGCCTGGGTTGCCGCGCTCCGATCGCCGTTGATGGGGAAAACCGCGACTCGCAAGGGATAGCGCCAATCGGCGACGCGTGCCTTGGCGCGCCACGTGCTGAATGCGACGCTGGCAAGAATAAACAGCAGGATGAAAATGCGCAGACGTCGAAACACGGTGTTTGTTTATTGGGATTGCGGCCGGTAAGTTTGGATTGTCTATGAAAAAAGGTGTTGCATCCAGGGCAGATTTTTTCACGTTGCTGTTTTTTTCAGCGTGAATGCATTGACAAGCGCTTCTCTACTCGGCATCCTCCGAGATGAGCATTGATTAGCAGAACGCGTAAGCGTTGATCTTTTGAGAGTGACTCTACCTAAGGAGGACTGAAGAATGGCAACCGTAAAGAAGCCCGCTGCAAAGAAACCCGCCGCCAAGAAACCGGCTGCAAAGAAACCCGCCGCTAAACCCGTCGCCAAAAAACCCGCCGCTAAACCCGCCGCCAAAAAACCCGCGGTGAAAAAAGCAGTGCCCGCCAAAAAAACGGCCGCCGCCAAAAAACCGGCTGCGAAAAAACCCGCCGTGAAACGCACCCCGAACGCCGCCTTCATGAAGGCGATGAACGTCAGTGCGGCGCTCGGCGCCGTCATTGGCAGCGCACCCGCGCCGCGGACGGAAGTGACCAAGAAAATTTGGGCCTACATCAAGAAGAATGCACTGCAAGACCCGGCCAACAAACGCATGATCAATGCGGACGATAAGCTGAAAGTTATCTTCGGTGGCAAGAAGCAAGTTTCGATGTTCGAGATGACCAAATTGGTTAGCGCGCACTTAAGCTAACGGTCGCTCTGAGGTCTAAGAAACGGCTGGGCTGAGTTTGCCCGGCCATTTTTATTTTATGGGACCAGTCCCAGCCGTTGTTCTTATGGGGCCAGTCCCAGCCCTTGTGTTTATGGGGCCAGTCTTTCCAAGCGCCAAGCTTGGTTTGGGTCGTGACGATAACACAATCGATCGTGCAAACGGCTCTGGCGCCCCTGCCAAAACTCCATGGCTTCAGGAATCACCCGAAAGCCCCCCCAGTATGGCGGTAGCGGCACGTCGTCGCCAAAGCGCTCGCGGGTCGCGGCGAACTGGTGCTCCAGCCACTCCCGGCTGGCAATAACCTGGCTCTGCGGCGATGCCCAGGCGCCGATCCGGCTCAACAGCGGGCGGTTGCTGAAATAATCGGCGGATTCTTCACCCGCGACTTTTTCAACGCGACCTTCGATTCGCACTTGTCGCTCAAGTTCTACCCAGTGAAATACCAGCGCTGCCCAGGGATTGGCCGCCAGTTCTTGGCCTTTGTGGCTGTCATAATTGGTAAAGAAGGCAAAGCCGCGCGCATCTGCCGCCTTGAGGAGCACGATGCGTGCAGCGGGTCGACCGGTGCTGCCAATGGTCGCGAGGGTCATGGCCGTCGGTTCGGGGAGGTCAGCGGCGATGGCCTCATTAAGCCAACGCTCGAACTGCGCAATCGGATCGGCGCTCACTTCTTTTTCCTCCAAAGAGGCGAGTTTGTAGTCTTTGCGTAGGTCGGCGATGGACATGATTTTCCTAAAGGGAATCCAAAAATTGCAGCAACGCTTGGCGATCCTGCTTCGGCATTTTCAAAAAGGCATCGCGGGAAAAACTCGCTTCGCCAGCGTGCCACAAAATCGCTTCGGTTGTACCGCGGGCGCGGCCGTCGTGCAACAGATCGGTGTGACCATTAACGGTTTTTGCCAGGCCCAAGCCCCACAGCGGCGGCGTGCGCCATTCACTTCCCGTGGCTTCAAAGTCGGGGCGGTGATCGGCTAAGGCGTCGCCCATATCGTGCAGCAATAGATCGGTGTAAGGGCGAATCACCTGGTTGGAGATTTCGGGGATCGGCGCGTAGTCTCCGGTTGTAAGTTCCGGGACGTGGCAAACGGAACAGGCCGCCGCCTGGAATAACATGGCGCCATGCTTGACGACGGGGTCGTCGACGTTACGTCGCGCAGGAACGGCATTCGCACGCACGTAAAACAACAGCGGCGTAAACTGATTCGGCCCCAGTTCCGGCTGCGGCGCCGAGAACGCGTGGCGGCAGGATTTTTGAATTTCGGTGCAATTTTCCCGAGGAAATAGATTGGACGTCACGCCCATATCTTCGTGGAACGCCGCCATGATTTGCTGGCTTAAATTGGGATGACTGGCTTTCAAACCGAAACGGCCGATTGCCTGACGCTTCGCCGCTATATCCCAAACGCGATTGGTTTTGCCTCGAATGCCATGGGGTTTGCTGGCGCGTTCTAGCGCTTCCAGGGTGGAATCGGGGATGGCTTCGAGTAAACCCAGGCCGATCAGGGGCTGGGTGATGCGCACGGAAACGAGTACTTCTTCACCGAGTGGGCCGTAGCCGAGCTGCTCGAAGGCGATTTTAGGGGCGCGCAGGGTGATCGTTTCGCCATCGGCGAATTGCATCGGCTGGTCCTGCCAATGAATGAATACTTCCGCCTCCCCGTGGACTTCGCCATCGACGCCCAGAGAATTTAATTGATGGCCGTAGCGAGCGTGCGGTATCGCGCCGCCGGTCGCATCTTTGCCGGGAAGGCTGACGCGTGTGATCATCGTTCGCATCGCTTCCGTGGCAGTTGCCGGCACGGCGCCACGGCCGCTGTTGACATGGCAGCCAAGGCAGGATTCCGCGTTTGATAACGGGCCGCGGCCCCACACGCCGGTCGGCAAAAACGGCATTACCCATTTTTGCGCCAGGGAGTCGAAACCATCGAGGAAATGCAGACGGCGCTTCTCATCGGGAAAGATGATGGTTTGGCGGTAGGCGCCGGCATCTTGCACGGGCGTGGTGAATAGGCCGCCGGACAGGGATTCCAGTCCCGAATCGGCCGCGAAAGCAAAGGCTGAAGCAAGCAGGGAAGCGCTCGCTATCAGTTTATTGTGACTCAGCATAACCTTGCCTGCCAGGGCCAGATCACCTCCCTCTTTGAAGAAGGCGGATTGAGGGGGAGTTCGGGCGCCGTGAAATCCCTCCCAGCGTCCCGTTGCAAAGGGAGGAGCCAAACGCCTGATCGATCGCAGCGGTTCGCGACCGTGGATGCCTGAAACACCGCTCCAATACTGGCGCTCAGGCCATTGCCAACGAAAATATAGTTTCATAAGCCGCAAGCCTAACACCGCCACCATCAGCCCGATAGCGGCCACGCGGCGGCGAGCAACTCGTAGGAGCGCAGCCGCGATGCATAGTCGCCGGTGACGCTGATGACCATCAGTTCATCGGCCTCGAATTGTTGTTGAATCTCGCGCAGGCGAGCGCAGACTTTATCCGGCGTGCCGATCACCGAGCGGCCGCGATGCCATTGCATGCGCGCTTTTTCTTCGTCGCTGTAACTTCGAGCGAGCGCTTCCTCACGGGTCGGAATCGGTGTGTTCAGGCCGTAGTCCATTTGCAAGCGGCGCAAATCGATGCTGCTCGCTGTTGCTTCGGCTTCCGCATCAGTTTCTGCGCAGATCACGAATACCGCGACCATGGAATAAGGCTTGGCGTCCCTTGACGACGGGCGGAATTGTTCGCGATAGGCGCGCGTGACTTGGTCGCCGCCTTGGCCGTTGATGAAATGTGCAAAGGTGAATCGCAAACCTAAGTGCGCGGCTAGGGCACCGCCGAAATCCGACGAACCGAGGATCCAAACCTCGGGCGTGTGATCGTTTTTGGGCTGCACCGTGACCCGTGCAAACGGATGATTCTCCGCCACCGTGCCGTCGAGATAGCCGACCATGTCGAATACCTGCTGCGGAAAATCATCGGCGCTGTTGTAGGCGCCACCCGACATGGCCTGTGCCGTCAAGCGATCGCCGCCCGGCGCGCGGCCGACGCCGAGGTCGATGCGATCGGGGAATAGCGCGCAGAGCATGCGAAATTGCTCGGCGATTTTGAACGGACTGTAATAGGGCAACATGATGCCGCCGGTGCCGACGCGGATCTTTTCGGTGAGGCTGGCGATGCGCGTAAGCAAGATTTCCGGGCAGGGATCGGCAAGGCCCAGCAAACCATGGTGTTCGGCGAGCCAATAACGGTGGTAGCCCCAACGCTCCGCGACCTGCGCGAGCTCGATCGTGGCGTTGAGCGCGTCGGTCGCCGTGCGATTACTGGGGATCGGCGATTGGTCTAGGATCGAAAGGCGGGTTTGTGACATGTTTTATTCGGAGGCTTTGATTAACGCGTGCGAACAGTTATGCCTTCTGCCCCCAAGAATCCCGCAACGTCACCGCACGATTAAACACCGGCTTACCCGCCGTGTGATCTTTCCGATCCGCAATAAAATACCCTTGCCGCTCGAACTGGAAACGATCTTCCGGCATTGCATTCGCCAGTATGGGCTCGACAAAAGCGGTGATGGTTTTTTTTGAATCGGGATTCATGTCTAGCTTGAAATCTCGATCGCCGGCGCCGGGATGGGCTACATTAAACAGCCGATCGTACAGCCGCACTTCGGCAGGAATCGCGTGTTTCGTCGACAGCCAGTGGATATTGCCCTTAACCTTGCGCGTCTCCGCGCCGCTCTTGGTTTGTGCGTCGTAGGTGCAATGAATGGCGACAACGTTTCCATTCGCGTCTTTGTCGACGCCGACGCATTTCACGATGTAACCGTAGCGCAAACGCACTTCCGCGCCCGGCGCTAAGCGGAAATAGCCTTTGCTCGGCAGTTCCATGAAATCATCGCGCTCGATCCATAGTTCTTTGCCGAGCTTGACCACGCGCTTGCCGAGGTCGGGCCTTTGCGGATGGTTGGGGGCGAAGCAATCTTCCTCGCGATCCTCGGGAAAGTTATCGATAATGAGTTTGAGCGGGTCCAAAACCGCGACCGCGCGCGGCGCCCGCTCGTTCAAATCTTCGCGCACGCAGTCTTCCAGCACGCTCATGTCGATCAACGAATCCGCCTTCGACACGCCGATGCGTTCGCAAAATAAGCGCATCGCTTCCGGCGTGAAACCGCGGCGGCGCGCGCCGACCAATGTGGGCATACGCGGATCGTCCCAGCCATCGACGAACTTGCCTTCGACCAACTCGATCAACTTGCGCTTGGACAACACCGTGTAGGTGAGGTTGAGCCGTGCGAATTCGTATTGATAGGGCCGATAGGGCACTCGGACACTTTCCACCGCCCAGTCGTAAAGGGGGCGATGATCCTCGAATTCCAGCGTGCAGATGGAATGGGTGATATGTTCTAGCGCGTCGGAAATCGCGTGGGTAAAATCGTACATCGGATAGATGCACCATTTATCGCCGGTGCGATGATGGCGAGCGTGACGAATGCGCCACAACACCGGATCGCGCAGATTAATGTTGGGTGAGGCCATGTCGATTTTCGCGCGCAGCACGTGGGCGCCGTCGGCGAATTCGCCGGCGCGCATGCGGTGGAGGAGATCCAAATTTTCCTCGACGCCGCGCTCGCGAAAAGGACTGTTTTCGCCCGCCTCCGTCAGCGTGCCGCGATGGGTTCTGATTTCATCGGCGGATAAACTGTCAACATAGGCTTTACCGTCGCGGATCAAGTGCTCGGCATATTCGTAGATTTTCTCGAAATAGTCGGAGGCGTAGTAAAGATGCGGCCCCCAATCGAAGCCCAGCCATTTCACCGAATCGAGAATGGAATCGACATACTCGGTGTCTTCTTTCACCGGATTGGTATCGTCGAAACGCATGTGGCACTCGCCGCCGTAGTCGCGCGCCAGGCCGAAATTCAGGCAGATGGATTTGGCGTGGCCGATATGCAAATAGCCGTTCGGTTCCGGCGGAAAACGCGTCGCGACACGCCCGGCATGCTTGCCGCTACGATTGTCGGCATCGATGATGTTGCGCAAAAAATTAGCAGCGCGGGGTTCGGCTGAGGGCGAATTCATGATGTGTTGCGAGGGAAAAGGACTCAATTCTACCGGATAGTGCGCTTACTTGGTGACGGCGCCCTGATCGCTGACGCTGCCAAAACGCGAGTCGACCGCCTCGAAGCGCCAGCGCACTTCGAATTTCCCGGCGCTGCCTTGATTGCAGTGCACTTGCGCGCCGAGCTCGCTGGCATCGCGCATTTCGTTAATCACCAATTCCGGGCCGACGGCGATGGGGCAATCCAATTCCAGGGAAAATCGCAGCGATTGCGCTTTCAACGGCTGAGTTTTCTCCGCATCGGCGTAGAGTTTGATTATTCCCTTAGCGCGCCGGTGATTGCTCGACCATTCGCGGCTGACATCCCAATTCCACCATACGCCGCGACCTTCGGCGTCGGGCTGCTCGGCATTTCCAAGGCTGGCGACCCACAAAAGACTGGGTAAGAGGAAAAGACGGGCAACAGTCATCGATCGGTCGAACGCGTCGGTCATGCATTTGAAGGGTGACGTATTGTAGACCTTTGTGGCATGCTGGCGGTTGTGATTGAGGGCAACTGCCTTATAGACATGCCGCCAACGGATATGTGACGATAAGAATCAACATGATCAAATCGACAGACTTTTTCTTACTTGCGCCACGCAGTAAGGAAGAAGAGCCCATTTTCAATGAGTTGCTGGGTGAGCTGTATAAGCGCATTCCGGTCAACATCCTCGCGAGCCTGGTCGTGGGCCCCGTGCTGGCTTTCATCATGGCAAAAAGCGTATCAATGGGGCGCGTTTCAATCTGGGTACTGATCCTGATTGCGGCGCAGGCGCTCCCTTTCCTAATCACCTTTGCGTTTAACCGCCGCACCGATCTGTCCCAAGCCGGCGATAACAAGTGGCTGTATTTGCTTGGACTCACCGTCATTGTCGATGGCATTGCCTGGGGCCTGGCCGGATACTTGTTTTATACCGAGGAATCCCTCCATTACCAAACGCTGCTGTGCATGTTTCTGATGGCCGGTGCGGCTGTCGCGACGATTACCTTTTCGTCCTGGCTGGTTGTTGCGCTGATCTATATTGTCGCCATCCTTGGGCCCGGCACTGCCCTGCTGCTCACTTCAACGTTAGACTTTTATCGCTTGCTCGGCCTGGCGGCCGTGGTTTTCGGCGCAATCCTATTTGGCTTAGCGGTGACCTCGAATCGGACCACTACGAGGATGCTGCGGCTTCGTTTCGACAACGAGCGGCTGGTGGTGAATTTGTCGCAGTCCCATGCCCAGTTAAGAGAATTAAACACGGATCTGCAGAAGAATAACAATGCGCTGCAACGGGCACTGGCGAAAATCAGCGAGATGGCGACGCGAGACGAGTTGACCGGCAGTCATAATCGGCGCCACTTAATGGAATTTCTGGCGCGGGAAAAGGCCCGTTGCGATCGCGCAGCGGCGGTGTTTTCCTTGGCCGTGATCGATCTGGATTACTTTAAACGCATTAACGATTCCTACGGCCACATTGCCGGCGACGATGTGCTCAAGCAAGTCGTGACGCTGATTCATCGCCATGTGCGCACGACAGACTGTTTCGCGCGTTTCGGCGGCGAAGAATTTGCCTTGGTCTATACCCTGACGGGGCTGGAGGAAGCGGTTCAAAGCGCCGAGCGAGTTCGCCACGAGATCAGTACCACCGCTATGGCGTGCGCGTCATTCACTATTTATACATCGGTGTCCATCGGCATCGCGGAATATCGGCCCGGCGAAAGCATTATCCAACTCCTGCACCGCGCCGATCAGGCGATGTATGTCGCCAAGAGCGGTGGACGGGATCGCGTCATAGCCATGAGCCGCGATAAGCCGGATCAAGAAATGGGTGACCTCTCCATTCGCCTTTCCTAGCTTTGCTCTGCAAGGCCTATGCCTGAAGAGCCGCTCTGGGCGGACGGCCTGGCAGGCCGCCTGAGTTGTCGTATCTATTAAGATTTCCGCATGGCTTTAACCCCGTAACCAAATTTCCGCGTTTACAGCGTTGTCCTAATCACAAAAAAGGCACGCCATGAAACGTTATTTGTTCGCCACTTCGATACTTCTTGCTTGCGCGCATTCCTGGGCGCTGGGAGATCTGGCCGAACTTTCGGTTTACGATCGCAACCAGGGACGCAACTTACCCATCTACCAACATGAAGGCCGCTATTACGTCGTCGGCAAACCGGGCAATCGCTATCAAATAGTCCTGCGTAACCGATCCGGCCAAGATTTATTGGCCGTCACATCCGTCGATGGTGTGAATGTGGTTTCCGGTGAAACCGCCACCTGGCAGCAGAGCGGCTACGTTTTGGATGCGTATCGTCAAACCGACATTAAAGGCTGGCGCAAGACGTCGTCCGACGTGGCGCAGTTTTACTTTACCGCACTGCCCAATTCCTATGCTGCGCGCACCGGCCGCCCTGACAATGTCGGTGTGATCGGCGTGGCATTGTTTCGTCCGCGGATCGAGGTGCCGCAGCTCTATCTAGACGACGGCGAACTCAGCGAACGCGATGAGCGAAGCGCGGACAAATCCGCGGCGCAAAACCCGTCCGCGCCGAGTTTGGGCAGCGCTGGCGCGGCCCCGCGCGCAAAGGCGGAAAACAAACTCGGCACCGGCCACGGGCAAAAAGAAACCTCGCCCACACGCCACGTCGATTTCGAACGGGCGTCCGATTCGCCGGACGAAGTCATCACGATTTACTACGACAGCTCTCGCAACTTGCTGGCGCATGGCGTGATTGCGCGCCATCGCACGGCGCAAGTGCCCGACGCATTCCCGGGCCAGTTCGCGCCGGATCCCAACGAATAATTTATGGAGAACAGCATGATCAATCGACTACTGAGTTATTTTCTCGCCCTCATCGCCTTGCTCGTTTCCATAGTGGCCTGTACCAGCGGCAATCACCAATCCGCATCCGGAGATGAGACCGAGCACCCGGGCAATGCCCGTTCGCCGCTCGAGCAAGATGAGAGCGCGCAAAAGCGCGACGATATGCTCGATGGCAATGAAGTAAAACAAGCTCCGGCGACGGTTGCGGCTCCAGCTCCCGAGGCGCGGCCGTCAATCGGAACGCAGGAAATCCACAAGTCGTTGGCGCGCAGTGCGAATGGCGCAATGTTGGCCGATATGGGCGGCGCCGAGCCGGCGTTGCTTGCTAACGAAAAATACGCGCGCCTGGATCAGAGCGGCATTGTGCAAGTTGCGGAACATCCCGTTTCTACCTTCAGTATCGACGTCGACAGCGGCGCCTATGCCAACGTGCGGCGCATGCTCAAGGCTGGGCAGTTACCGCGACAGGACGCAGTGCGCATCGAGGAAATGATCAATTATTTCGGTTACGATTACCCGTTGCCGCAAGACGAAAATGTGCCGTTCAGCGTGACCACGGAAATGGCGCCCGCGCCGTGGAACCGGCATACCCATCTGCTGCAAATCGGTATTAAAGGCCAGGATATCTCGAGGCAAATGTTGCCGCCCGCGAATCTGGTGTTTTTGATCGATGTGTCCGGTTCCATGGGCGATGCCAATCGTTTACCGCTGCTGCAATCGGCATTGAAATTATTGACCGAGCAATTGCGCGAGCAGGATCGCGTGGCCATCGTGGTTTACGCCGGCGCCTCCGGCGTGGTGTTGCCGCCGACCAACGATAAAGGAAAAATTCTTGCGGCGTTGAATCGCCTGCAAGCTGGCGGCTCCACCAACGGCGCGGCCGGGATCGAGTTGGCCTACGCAGTGGCGAGGCAATCGCACATTCCGCGCGGCATTAATCGCGTGTTGCTGGCGACCGACGGTGATTTCAATTTCGGTACGATAAATTTCGACGCGCTGAAATCTTTGATCGAAGAAAAGCGTAAGAGTGGCATATCCCTCACCACGCTGGGCTTCGGCATGGGTAGCTACGCCGGTGGGCGCAATTACAACGATCGACTGATGGAACAACTGGCGGATGCCGGCAACGGTAATTACGCCTTCATCGACACGTTGAACGAAGCGCAAAAAGTGTTGGTCGACGAAATGAGTTCAACGCTCGCCACCATTGCCAAGGATGTCAAAATCCAGATCGAGTTCAATCCTGAAGTTGTTGCCGAATACCGTTTGATCGGTTACGAAAATCGCGCGCTCAAGCGTGAGGACTTCAACAACGACAACATCGATGCCGGCGAAATCGGCGCCGGGCACAGCGTTACGGCACTCTATGAAATTGCCCTAACAGGTAGTAAGGGCGCGCTTCTTCAGCCATTCCGCTATCAATCTAAAGCACCGGAAAGTAAGACCACAAGCGGCGAAATTGCGCATTTGCGTTTGCGCTACAAGGCGCCGGAAGGCAGCGAAAGTAAGTTGCTCGTATGGCCGTTGCAACGCGCGGCTATTAAAAGCGATTTCGCCCAGGCCTCGGAGCGCATGCGTTTCGCTGCGGCGGTGGCGTGCTTCGGCCAGTTGTTGAAGGGTGGCCAATACACCGGAAAATTCAGTTTCGGCGATATCGCGAAGCTGGCGCACGGCGCGCGCGGCGAGGATCGCTTCGGTTATCGAGGCGAGTTCTTGAGCTTGGTCAAGCTGGCTCAATCCTTGGGCGAATCCGCGCCGCGGCCCAAGCATCTCTCGCAACAATAAATGACGTAGAATGTGGGGGCGATGGACGGCCCTCACACCTATCAACGATTAGCGGACGAAGCCTTGATGTTGCGTTATCGCGACGGCGAGTTGCCTGCATTCGAGCCGCTCTACCAGCGCCACAAGGGCGGGGTGTATCGCTATTTGCTGCGCGGTTGTGGCAGCCATTCCTTGGCCGATGAATTATTCCAAGACGTGTGGTTGTCGCTGGTCAAGGCGCGCGAGCGCTACACGCCGAGCGCGAAATTCGCCACCTATCTTTATCGCATCGCGCACAATCGCCTGATCGATTATTACCGCCAGCATGGCATACAGATTGAATCGCCGCTGCCCGAGGACGACGAGGGTGATGCTTGGCATGGCGCGACGTCCGACGGCCCGGAGCAAATCGTCGCGGCGCGCCAGCAGGTGGTGAAAGTGTTGGACGTGATCGAGAATTTGCCGATCGAGCAACGGGAAGCGTTGCTGTTATTCGAGGAAGGCGGCTTGAGCGTGGACGAAATTGCCGAGGCGACCGCAGTGAATAAAGAAACAGCGAAAAGCCGCTTGCGCTATGCCTTCAACAAGTTGCGCCGAGCGCTGGAGGGCTGACCATGAGTAAGCAAGATTTCGAGGTCTATCTCGCGCGCGGTTCGAACCTGTCGCAACGTTATCGCGACGAAGCCACGGAAAAGCCGAGCCAAGCGCTTGATTCGACTATTCTCACCGCGTCGCGCCGCACGCCGGTATCCACCGCGATCGCCGAGCCGCGATCGTGGTTCAAGCGTTGGCGCGTCCCGCTGTCCATCGCCGCCGTGATGCTGCTTAGCGTAGGCGTGACGCTGCGCACGGTGATGGAGGAAGCGAAGCTTTCGGTGCCGTCATCAGGCGTGGCGTTGCCGCAACCGGCCAGTACACCCGCGACCGCGCCCGCTAATCCGGTCGAGAATAAAGGTGCGTCGGAACCCGCTGCGGATGCCGTAACCGGCGGTGCGGCGAGTTCTTCCTCGGCGCAAACGCCGCCGCTCTCGGCCGATAAAAAAAGCGCGGAATCGGCAAGCGTCGAAGAACGTTCTGCGCCACCGAGTGCGGCGCACGATAACGCGACCGCTGAAGTGCCATTGCCTGCACCCGATGGCCCGCGACCAGGGGCTGGCTTGGGGTTGCCCGGTAGCAGCGCGCCACCTACGCACGATGCCTTGAAGAGCCAATGGCCCAAGGCCACCCAGGCGCAGAGCGGCTCTACAGGCAAAGACTTAAGTAAAGGGGCGTCGGCGGCGATTCCTGAGCGCGACGATGCAGCGGCTGAATCGCCCGTCGAGTCGGCAAAGCGCGATGGCGAATCCTTAGCGCGGCCCCGCGAGCAGGCGATTCCAAATGACGCTGAATCCGAGGTGCGCCCCGCACCGTCGGCATCCGAAGCGGCGCCGCCCGCGCTGCCGCAAGCATTTCCCATGGATGGTCCACGTTTACCGGAAAGCCATCGTCCGATCGTCGATGGCAAAACCTATCGTGCCGAGAAAAATAAGGCACTGCGCGAGGCCGCCGAGAAAAAAGACAGTACTGCCGCGGCCGCGATTGTGGACAAGGTTGAAGAGGCGCCGGAAGCCTGGCTACGCCGCGTGGCGGAGTTGCGGCGGCTGGGCCGTATCGACGAGGCGAATGCGGAATTGGCGCGTTTTCGTACACGCTATCCAGACTATCCGGCGCCGGTTGAACCCTAATTTTTTAACAACACGTAATAACAATATGGCCTTCGGCGCACTCATTATTGGTGATGAAATTCTCAGCGGCAAACGACAGGACAAACACTTCGTCAAAGTGATCGACATCCTCAAGCAGCGCGGTTTGGAGTTGGCCTGGTGCGAGTATTTAGGCGACGATCCGCAACGTATCACCAGTGTGCTCAAGCGCACATTTGGCGGTGATGACGTGGTGTTCAGTTTCGGGGGCATCGGCGCCACCCCGGACGATCACACCCGGCAGTGCGCTGCAACAGCGCTGGGCGTGCCGATCGCGCGCCATCCCGAGGCGATGAAGGATATCGTCGAGCGTTTCGGCGACGCCGCGTTTCCCCATCGGGTGAAGATGGCGGAGTTTCCGCAAGGTGCGGCGCTGGTGCCGAATCCGTTCAATCGCATCGCCGGATTCAATGTCGGTAAGCACTATTTCTTGCCGGGATTCCCCGAGATGGCGTGGCCGATGATGGAATGGGCGCTCGACACCCACTACGCGCATTTATTCAATGCCGCGCCGCCGGTCGAGGAAGTTATCATTACCGAAGGCGCCGGCGAGGGCGATTTGATCGAGGCGATGAATGACATCGTGACGCGTTATCCCGATCTGAAGTTATCCAGTTTGCCGAAATTAGTCGTCGACAATCGGCGTATCATCGAGCTTGGTATCAAGGGCAATCCAATCCGTGTCGCCGAGGCCATGGCCCGCATGAAACAAACGGTCACCCAACTGGGCTACCAATACACGGAAAAACGTTAACATTTGATACTGCGGCTTGCGTCCCTTGAGCGGAATAATTGCGAAAGCAAATAATGGCGGCGTATCCCGTTAAGCGTGCGCATTTGTTCAATCAATCTTGTGACAGGGGGAGTTAAATGGCAAGTATTTTGGATATTGAAGGAGTCGGCGAAAACTACGCGGACAAACTCAAAGCAATTGGCATCGCCTCAACCGATGCGTTGTTGGAGAAAGGGTGTACTGCCAAAGGCCGTGCTGAAATCACCGAAAAATCTGCTATTGGCGCAAAGTTGATTTTGCGCTGGGTCAATCATTCGGATTTGTTTCGCATCAAAGGTGTCGCTGGGCAGTATGCCGAACTTTTGGAAGCAGCCGGGGTCGATACGGTGGTGGCGTTGTCCAAGCGCAAGGCGGACAATCTGTACCAAGCAATGGCGAAGTGCAATGTGGAAAAGAAAGTGGTTCGCGCGCCGCCATCTCAGGATAAAGTGACCGACTGGGTCACGCAAGCCAAGGCGTTACCGCGTAAAGTGCAATATTAGTTTGGGGCCAGTTGGCCTGCTGCGTAATATAGGAGACGAATGGTGGGACTACTGGAGGGCGTGTTGGGCTCGGTTTTAGGCAAAGTGATGGGCGGCGGTCAGCAGGGCAATGCGCTGATGGACATGGCGATGGGTTTATTGAACAACCCGCAATCCGGCGGCTTGAGCGGTCTGCTCGAGAAATTCAAGGCATCGGGCTTGGGTGACCAGGCGGCGTCTTGGGTTGGCACGGGGGAAAACGCGCCCGTGTCCGGCGATCAAATCCACAATGCGCTGGGCGGTGATTTCATCAACCAGATCGCCAGCAAATTGGGTGTCGACGCGAGTCAGGCGTCCGGTGGACTGGCGCAACTGTTGCCGACGTTGATCGACAAGCTGACACCGAATGGCGCGGTGCCGGCCGACGGCGATCAACTGGCGCAAGGCCTGGCGGGCCTAAGAAAATTGTTGGGCTGAAGCTATGAGCTGCAACAAGGTGATTCGAAAAGCCGGAAGCGAATCCTTCCGGCTTTTTCTTTTTTGAAGGAGTAATGGTCAAGATGAAACGCGTGTCCCAATTCATGATTGGCGTGGTGGTCGGATGCAGTGCGCTGGCGGCAGAGCAATCGGCGGCGGCGGATGATCCGCTCTGGAGTCAGCTCAAAAAGGGCGGCTATGTGATATTGATGCGTAACTCAGCCGTCGATGAAGGGCTCGGCGATCCGAAAGGTTACAAAGTCAACGATTGCGCTACGCAACTGAATTTGACCGACAAAGGTCGCGCCGAGGCGAAGAAAATCGGCGACGAATTTAAGAAACGTAAAATCCCAATCAAACAAGTGTTCACCAGCGCGTTTTGTCGCACCAAAGAAACCGCCCAATTGGCGTTCGGCAAAGCGGATGTGTGGGAAGCGCTGAATTCGTTCTACGACAAGCCGGAGCGCAAGTCGGAGCAAACACGCTTGTTGCATCAGCGCCTGGAAAGCTCGCCGACCGACGGCACCAATTTGGTCTTGGTGACGCACGGCTACAACATTGTATCGGCGGTCGGACTGAACCCCGATCCCGGCGATATGTTAATCATTGCCCCGGCATTCAGAGTGGGTTACAAAATCGTCGGCGAGTTGTCGGCGAAAAAATAATCGCGCTATCCGCCTCTACCGGAATGTGTGACCATTAACGCCGCAGCCCGTAGCCTCGCGCCCGGCGTGCGCCGTCGAGAAGTGTGGGGTTGGTCGATGTACGACTTCGCCAACTCCGGCTACACCACCGTTGTTATCACCGCATTGTTCAACGCCTATTTCGTCGGCGTGGTGGCGCGCGATCAGTCATGGGCCACGTTGGCCTGGACCTTGGCGCTATCGCTTTCCTATGGGTTGATCATAATCACCGCCCCGGCCATCGGCTCTTATGCCGATGCCCACGCCAACAAAAAACAATTGTTGATGATCACGACGATGGGCTGCGTCGCCTTCACCGCGGCATTGTATTGGGTCGGGCCGGGCGACGTGATGCTGGCGATGGTTTTGATCGTTCTGTCGAATTTTTTCTATGGCACAGGCGAAAATCTGAACGGCGCTTTTCTACCCGAACTCGCCCAGGCCGGTGCCCTCGGAAAAGTATCGGGTTGGGGCTGGAGCTTCGGTTATCTCGGCGGCTTAACCAGCCTCGGCGTCGCGCTTAGCTACGTCAATTGGGCGCAGGCGGCGGGACAGGGCGCGGCCGATTTTGTCCCGGTCGCCATGTTGCTCACGGCGCTGATATTCGCCCTCGCCAGCGTGCCGACGTTCGTATTTCTGCGCGAGCGCGGCGTTGCCCGGCCGCGCGTATCGACGACGTTACGCGCCTCACTGCGCCAATTTTTCGTGTCGCTGCGCAGCGTGCGCGCGTATCCCGACTTCATGCGTTTTTTGCTGTGCGGCGCCTGCTATCAAGCGGGAATTTCCACGGTCATCGCGTTGGCCGCAATCTACGCGCAGCAAGTCATGCATTTCGTCATGCAGCAAACCTTGTTACTTATCATGCTGGTCAATATTACGGCGGCGATCGGCGCGTTCGCCTTCGGTTATCTGCAAGATCGTATCGGCCACCGCGCCACCCTTGCGATCACCCTGGTCGGTTGGATCGCGATGACCCTGCTCGCGTATTCGAGTCAGGGGGCGCCGATGTTTTGGGCCGCGGCAAACTTGGCCGGGCTGTGCATGGGCGCAAGCCAATCCGCCGGGCGAGCGATGGTCGGATTGTTTGCGCCGACAAATCGCCGTGCGGAGTTTTACGGCCTGTGGGGTGTCGCGACCCGATTATCCGCGATAATTGGCCCATTGACATATGGCCTGGTGACGTGGCTATCTGATGGCAATCATCGCCTGGCTATTCTGATCAGCGGATTTTCCTTCGTGCTCGGACTAATCGTGCTCGCGACGGTGAATATCGAACGCGGCCGCGCCGCTGCAAGCTCCCATTTGGGCAACATGATCGGATAACGTCAAAAGCGCATTGGGGAATTTTAACGACAGGACATCGTGCATTGCATCTTGGCGAGCATTTTCCAAACAAAGCATTCGTGCGTAGTACATCATCGTTTCCGTTTTTTCGCGCCCGATGATTGAGGCGCAGGTACAAGTGGCGTAAGACTCTGCTTGAGTCGGCGTAACACGAAGCTCGATTTAGAGTGCCGAATACCGGGAATGCGATAAAGCCGCTCGCGGAGCAACCGTTCGTAATCGCGCGTATCCCGCACCGCGATGCGGATATGGTAATCGTAGTCCCCGGAAATTAAGAAAGCCTCGAGCACTTCCGGGATTTCCTCCAGCGCCTTGCCGAAGGCGTCAAGCGTTTCGTCGTTATGGCTTTCCAACGTAACCTGCACGATTACCGTTTCCGTATAGCCAATGGCGGCGGGATCGATTCGCACCGTATAGCCTAAGATCACGCCTTCCTTCTCCATTTTTTTGATGCGCGCCCAGCATGGCGTGGTGGAAAGGCCTACTTGCGTACTGACGTCTTGCAGGCTGGCGCGGGCGTCCTGCTGCAGAACGTCCAGTATCGCAATATCGAAATTATCGAGGATCATTCTAAATAGTCACAGAAAACAGAATAATCATTCTAATGCTATTCTCATAACTTAGAATATTCAGAAGCCTTTTCTGGGTAAAAATAGGTATCATTTCTATCCATGGACGATAGCGTTTACAACTCTCCCCTGGCTTGGCCTACCCACAAACCCGGGCCAACTAACCAGAAAACCGGCGCGCAAGTGTTAATCGACACGCTTGTGGGGCTGGGCGTCGATACGATTTTCGGCTATCCGGGCGGTGCCGTGCTGCCCATTTACGACGCCTTGTATGCTGAGGGCCGAGTACGTCACATCCTGGTGCGGCACGAGCAAGCGGCGGTTCATGCCGCGGAGGGTTATGCTCGCACGACCGGTAGACCCGGTGTCGTCTTGGTTACGTCCGGCCCCGGCATCAGCAACACCACCACAGGGCTAATGGATGCCTTGTGCGATTCGATTCCGATCGTATGTATCAGCGGACAGGTTCCTTCAAACGTGATCGGCACCGATGCGTTTCAGGAATGCGATGCCTTGGGAATTTCGCGGCCCGTGACCAAATGGAACGTACAAATCCAAAGTCCGCAGGGTATCCAAGACGCGGTGCATCGCGCTTTCAAGATTGCCACCGAGGGGCGGCCGGGACCGGTGCTGATCGATTTCCCCAAAGATATTCAGATGGCCACTGTACAAGATAGGCCGCAGCAACTAAAAATAGACTCTGGTCAAGCGCAGCGCAATATTCCCTCCAATGGATTAGCGCTGCGAAATTTGAGTCAGGCCGCGGACATGATTCGCGCCGCTGAGCGTCCGATATTTTATGGTGGTGGCGGTTTGATCAACTCGGGCCCCGCTGCATGCGCAGCATTTGCCCGAATCGTAAAGCACTGCAACGCGCCCTGTACTTTAACGCTAATGGGCCTCGGCGCCTTTCCCGCTTCCGATCCGCATTTCGTCGGTATGTTGGGTATGCACGGCACGTTGGAAGCGAATCTCGCGATGCATCACGCCGATTTAGTCGTGTGCGTGGGCGCGCGGTTCGACGATCGCGTAACCGCGCGCCTCGCGGATTTCTGCCCAAATGCCAAAAAGATCCACATCGATATCGATCCCTCTTCCATCAACAAAGTCGTACGCGTCGATGCGTCGTTGGTCGGTGATTGCGAAGAATTGCTTGTCAGCTTAGAAAAGGACGTCCTCGCACACGCCAGAAATCCGAACCAATTGCGCGAATGGTGGCAAGCACTTGCCGGCTGGCAGCAACAAAACTGTTTGCAATTCGAAGGTCGTGACGATTGCATCCTGCCGCAGCACCTCATGACTTCGTTGCGCGAGCAGATAGCAGGGCGCGATGTCATTGTTGCGACGGATGTAGGTCAGCACCAAATGTGGGCCGCGCAATACCTCAGAATAGAACAACCGCGGCGCTGGTTAACATCCGGTGGCGCCGGCACCATGGGCTACGGATTACCCGCCGCGATCGGTGCGCAAATCGCGCACCCGGACAAGCTCGTCGTGTGCGTAAGCGGCGACGCGTCGATCCTAATGAACATCCAAGAGTTGTCGACGGCGGTGCAACATCGAGCCCCCGTAAAGGTGATCCTATGCAATAACGGCTACATGGGCATGGTGCGCCAGTGGCAAGAATTGATTCATCAGGGACGTTACAGCCACAGCTACACCGAGGCCTTGCCCGATTTCGTTGCGGTTGCCAAAGGGTTTGGTTGGAGTGCTAGCCGAGTATCGAACCCGCATGAACTTGAAAACGAGCTTCGCCAATGCTTGGCCGCGCCGGGGCCTTACTTTCTCGACGTAGTCGTGCAGCCACAAGAGAATTGCTTCCCGATGATTCTCGCCGGTTCCGGTCATCATGAAATTATGCTTTCGGCGAACCGAGTGTACAGATCAAACCAAATGTTTTAACCCACAACCCGAATTAGTTTACCGACTTTCGCGCCTACCCGGAGCGCAAAGTCAGCGACGGCGCCGCCTGACCAGGCCAAGCGGAACCATTGGTCGAATCCTACAGGAGGCAGACATGCAAGCAGCAGTATTGAAAGCGGTAACATTGGAAGACAAGTACCTCGCGCAAAAAGGCCGCATCTATCTCAGCGGCGTTCAGGCGCTGGTGCGCCTTCCGCTCATTCAGCGGCTACGCGATGTCGCAGCGGGCCTAAATACCGCGGGGTTTATTTCCGGCTATCGCGGCTCGCCGCTCGGTGGTTTGGACGAAGCCTTATGGAAGGCAACCAAACATCTTGATGCGAATCACATTAAGTTCGTTCCCGGCGTGAATGAAGAACTCGCCGCCACGGCGGTCTGGGGTTCGCAACAAGTGCACTTGATCGGCGAGTCCGACTACGACGGCGTGTTCGCCCTGTGGTACGGCAAAGGCCCGGGTGTCGATCGCTGTGGTGACGTGTTCAAGCACATGAACTTCGCCGGCACCTCGAAGTATGGCGGTGTGTTACTCATTGCCGGCGACGACCATGGCGCCTACTCATCTACGCTACCGCATCAGAGCGATCATCTGTTCGCCGCATCGATGATTCCGGTGCTGTACCCCTGCAACGTGCAGGATTACATCGAATTGGGATTGCATGGCTGGGCCATGTCGCGCTTCTCCGGTTGCGCGGTCGGGTTTAAAGCATTGGCCGATACCGTCGAGTCTTCTGCATCCATCGAAGCCGATCCGTTTGCGGTTCAAATCGTCTTACCCAAAGATGTGCCCATTCCAGAAGGCGGACTTAATTGCCGTCTTTCCACCGATATGCTCGGCGTGCAGGCGCGCAAGCAAGAAGCGTTAATGCAGGATCACAAGATCTACGCCGCCATTGCCTATGCGCGCGCTAACAAACTCAACCGCATCACCATCGATTCGCCAAAAGCTAAGCTGGGCATTATCGCCTCGGGCAAATCCTACATGGACGTGCTGGAGGCGCTCGAGGAACTCGGTATCACCGAGCAGAAAGCCGCCGAAATCGGTGTGCGGTTGTTCAAGGTGTCCATGCCTTGGCCGCTGGAGCCGGAGGGCGTGCGTGAATTCGCCCGTGGATTGGAAGAAATTCTTGTCGTGGAAGAAAAACGGCAACTAGTGGAATACCAACTCAAGGAGCATCTCTACAACTGGCAAGCCGACGTACGACCGCGCGTGATCGGTAAGTTCGATGAAGGTGGCGAGTGGGTCGGCGCGCGCGGCGAATGGTTGCTGCCGGCCAAAAGCGATTTCTCCATCGCCCAGATTGCCCGCGTGATCGCCGGACGCATCGCGCGCTTTCATACCAGCGACCTCATCAAAGCGAAGCTCTCCTTTCTGGATGCGAAAGAGAGTGTGCTAAAGAAGGCGGTGGATACACCGATTCGTCCCGCCTATTATTGTTCCGGCTGCCCGCACAATCGATCGACCAAAGTGCCGGACGGCAGTTTGGCGTTGGCGGGGATCGGCTGTCACGTTATGGCTACAGCCATCTACCCCGAACACAATAAGACCACCACGCAAATGGGTGGCGAGGGCGCGACGTGGATCGGTCAGGCCGCCTTCTCCAAGCGATCTCACGTGTTTGCTAATCTCGGTGACGGGACTTACTTTCACTCGGGTTATTTGGCCATTCGCGCCGCGCTTGCCGCCAACGTCAACATCACCTACAAGATTCTGTACAACGATGCCGTGGCGATGACGGGCGGGCAACCGGTGGACGGTACCGTGAGCGTACCGTTGATCGCGCAACAGATGGCGGCGGAAGGTGTACTGCGTATCGCACTGGTGACCGAAGACCTGTCGCGGTACAAGGACCGCTCCCAATTGCCCTCCTTTGTGACGTTGCATGAACGCACGGATCTCGACGCGGTACAAACAGAATTACGCGACGTGAAAGGCGTGTCAGTTCTAATTTACGATCAGACCTGCGCGGCCGAAAAACGGCGCCGACGCAAAAAAGGCGAATTCCCCCAAGCCAAGGCGCGAGTATTCATCAATGAAGCGGTGTGCGAAGGCTGCGGCGATTGCGGCATACAGTCCAACTGCACCTCCATCTTGCCGTTGGAAACTGATTTCGGCCGCAAACGTGTCATTGATCAATCCTCTTGTAATCAGGACTTGACCTGCGTAGAAGGTTTTTGTCCCAGTTTCGTGACGGTGGAAGGCGCGCAGGTCAAGAAAACTCGCGCGCGGAACGATGCGGCATCCATGGAGTCGGTCGATTTGCCGGATCCCAAGTTGCCTACACTTCATGAATCGAATTACAACATCCTCATAACGGGCATCGGCGGCACGGGCGTGATCACCATCGGTGCGCTGCTCGGTATGGCCGGACATCTGGAGGGCAAGGGCGTATCGGTACTCGATATGACCGGCATGTCGCAGAAGAACGGCGCCGTGACGTCGCATGTACGCATTGCCACACATCCAGACGCTATTCACGCACAACGTATCGCGACCGGCGAGGCGCATTTGATTCTCGGTTGCGACATGTTGACCGCCGGGGCACAGGATGCCATCGCCAAGACCCGCCCGGGCATGACTGTAGCTGTAATCAACACGCACGAACAACCACCAGGCCAGTTCGCTCAGAATCCGGATTGGCAGTTTCCGTCCGACGCAATTCGCTCCCTGATCGACGAAGCGGTGGCCGGCCGTTCGCATTTTGTTGATGCGACACGGATAGCCACCGCGTTGCTGGGTGATTCCATCGCGGCCAATCTTTTTATGCTTGGATATGCGTTTCAAAAAGGCCTCATACCGTTAAGCGCCGCGTCGTTGCGACGCGCAATCGAACTGAACGCGGTGGCGGTGGATAGCAACACACAGGCATTCCAATGGGGCCGGCGTGCGGCCATCGATACCGCGCTCGTGGAACGCGAGATCGCACCGGCAAAACCCGTAGTGGTATCGATCCCAGAGAGTTTGGACGTAACCGTGCGCAAGCGCGTCGCAATCCTGACCCAGTACCAGAACGCCGACTATGCGGATCGTTATGAAACCTTCATCAATAAGGTGCGAACTGTGGAAGCAAAACTGGGCAAAGGCGATGCACTTACCAAAGCTGTCGCGCGGTCGTTTTTCAAACTGATGGCCTACAAGGACGAATACGAAGTGGCGCGACTTTACGCCGACGGTGAATTCGAAAAACGTCTTAAAGCGACCTTCGACGGCAACTACAAGTTGAAGTTTAATCTCGCGCCCCCGTTGTTCTCAAAGCGCGACGCGCAAGGTCATTTAATCAAGGCGGCATATGGTTCGTGGGTATGGCGCGCGTTCAAACTGCTTGCGAAGCTAAAGTTTCTGCGTGGTACGGCACTGGATATATTCGGCAAGACGGCCGAACGACGCATGGAGCGACAACTTATTACGGACTACGTGTCGACTATGGAGGACGTGCTGGGGTGTCTAAGCGGGTCTAATTTGAACCAGGCCATCGAACTGGCAGGGTTGCCGGAACAAATTCGCGGCTTCGGGCACGTCAAGCACGCCAGCGTGGATAAAGTCCGAGCGCAGTGGCACTTGCTGCATCAAGCCATCACGGGCCGCGCGGTTGTCATCGCACCGTCGCAAAAGGCCGCGTGATCCCCATGCGCGCCGAGAGTATCCGATGGTGAGTAATCAAAATGCGGTTTCCATCAATATCGATGCGGCATAGCGCGGGAGCAAAAGCGGTCAACTGCCGTTTCTAGGTTGAAAGCACAAATCGTTTCTGTCCCTCCCGCTGGATTTCCGCTTTCTCGCGTATCCCATTTTGGTGTTTTGATCGATTGTGCCAGTTCTAAGCAGCGCCGATCCGCCGTGCCAGCGCCCAATCGCAGCGCGGCGTCTGGCAATGCCATGCTCGGAAGCCGCGCCTGCATTGCCGTTTCAGGCATTGCCTAGAATAAATGCTGCGCGCGTTAACGCATCCGCTTGTGATCTCCGCGACGCTTCCGTTATGATCGAGCGCTTGATTATCGTTTAAAGCAAAGCAATATGACCGCACTTCTCCAGGCAATCGAACTCAACACCAGCCACGACCCCGTCGGCGCGGTGATCTGGATGCACGGCCTCGGCGCCGACGGTAACGACTTCGTGCCGGTCGTTAAGGAACTCGGTTTGCCGGATCATTTGCCGCTGCGTTTTATTTTTCCGCACGCGCCGATGCGCGCCGTGACCATCAATGCCGGTCATGTGATGCGCGCGTGGTATGACATCATCGAAATCAGCAGCGCCGAGCGCAAAGTGGACGAAGCGGGCATTCGCGAATCCCAGCGCGCGATTGAAGCGCTGATCGAGCGCGAAATCGCGCGGGGCGTTGCGGCGAATCGCATTGTGCTGGCGGGATTTTCCCAGGGTGGCGCCATCGCGCTGCAAACGGCACTGCGCTACAAGCAAGGATTGGCGGGCATCTTGGCGCTATCGACTTATTTGCCGCTGGCCGCTTCGCTCGAAACGGAGGCGAGCAGCGCCAATCGCAGCATTCCGATTTTCATGGCGCACGGTCAACAAGATACGGTGATTCCTATTTCGATTGCGGCGAGTTCCGTCAAAGAACTAAGTCGCAATGGCTACCAAATCGATTGGCGCGAATATCCCATGGCGCACTCGGTTTCGATGGAAGAGATCAGCGACATCGGCGCTTGGTTGAGGCAGCGCTTCGAATAATCGGCGCCTCCTCTTTTTTTAACGGGGGGGAGGTGCCCGCGTCGGCTGAGTTTTTCTTGCGTGCACAATCAGCGCCCGCCGGAAACACTCAAAATCGCACCGGTGACGTAGGACGCTTGATCGGACACCAACCACAGTATGGTCTCGGCGACTTCATCCGCTGTCCCCGCGCGGCCCATGGGTATATTCGGCAGCGCTTTTTCCATGCGATTGGGTAGGCCGGTGGCCTGTATATCCGTGTCGATAATGCCGGGCTGAATCGCATTCACGCGAATGCCTTTTTTGCCCAGCTCAACCGACATACCCTTGGTCATACTGTCGATCGCGCCGCGCGATGCGGCGTAGTGAATCCACTCGTTACCGCCACCGAGTTCCGCCGCGCGAGACGAAACGTTGACGATAGCGCCGCCTTTGCCGCCGCGCAGTGTTGACATGCGCTTCACCGCTTCGCGCGCACACAAAAAATAACCGATGACGTTGACTTCCATTAGCTCGCGCAACATGTCGGCTTTTACGTCTTCGATTAACGCGACGCCACCGGTGATGCCGGCATTGTTTACCAACGCGTTCAGCGGCCCCAATTCCCTATCGCATGCCTCGAAGAGGCGCACCACGTCTTGATCCTGGGACGTATCGGCCTGAACGGCAAGCGCCGCGCGGCCCATGGCGCGGATGTCTTTCACAATCGCCTCGGCTTGCGCGGTGTTCGATTTGTAGTTGAAGCAGACATCGTAACCGCGCGCCGCGGCCATTTTCGCCGTCGCCGCGCCGATTCCCCGGCTGCCGCCCGTTACCATTAATACTTTTGCCATATTGATTCCTCCGTTACCGCTTTGTTGTTCATAATGGGCGTCAATACTATTCTGAATCGCAATTCTACGTGAACTCAATTCACCATCCTCACTTTGAATTCGCCACCTGAAAGAAAATATCGCGGCCGCTTCGCGCCTTCGCCCACTGGTCCGCTTCATTTCGGTTCGCTGGTCGCGGCGGTCGGCAGCTATCTGCAAGCGAAAAGCCAGGGTGGTGAGTGGCTGGTGCGCATGGAGGATATCGATGCGCCGCGCAATGTGCCCGGCGCGGCAGACGAGATTCTGCGCACGTTGCAGGCATTCGGTTTCGCCTGGGATGGCGCGGTCATTTACCAAAGCCAACGAGTTGGCCTTTATCGAGCCACGCTCGACCAACTCGCGGCACAGGGCGCAACGTATGCCTGCGCCTGCTCGCGCAAGGAAATCGCCGATTCATCTTTGTTCGGTATTGACGGTCCGGTTTATCCCGGCACCTGTCGCGCTGGCTTGGCGGCAGGGCGAAGTGGGCGCGCGATTCGGCTGCGGGTCGGATCAGCCGTGATCGAATTCACCGATCTGATCCAAGGTTCCATCAGGCAAAATCTCGCGACGGAAATCGGTGATTTCGTGTTGTGTCGCGGCGATGGCATCATCGCCTACCAACTTGCCGTCGCGGTGGACGATGCGGATCAAGGCATCACGCAAATCATCCGTGGCGCAGATTTGTTGGCATCGACGCCGCGACAAATTTTCTTGCAGCAATTACTCGGCTTCGCCTGGCCGCGCTACGGTCACTTGCCCGTCGTCACAAACCCCGCCGGCGAGAAACTGTCGAAACAAACGCTGGCGCAGGCGATCGAGGTAAAAAATGCGACGAACCTGCTTTTCAATGCACTGTGCTTTCTTGGCCAAAATCCGCCGGCCGAATTGCAGCGATCTAGCCAGAAGCCGCTCTGGGATTGGGCCTTCAGGCATTGGTCGGGCGCGAATGTCCCCTCTGTTGCGGCGCTTCAACCCGACGGCGCCCGGAATAGCACCGCGAAACTGTTATAATCGGCTGTTAATTCAGGGAAAATAATTCAACTCGCATGAGCGAAAATCAACCTCACCGCATCGTCATCGTCGGCGGCGGCGCCGGTGGCCTTGAACTGGCCACGAAAATTGGCAATACGCTCGGCAAGCGCAAGCAAGCAGAAATCACCCTGGTGGACAAAAGTCCAACCCATGTGTGGAAACCTTTGCTGCACCAAATCGCCGCGGGCACCAGTGGCTTGCTGGAACACGAACTTGAATATTTGGCCCAAGCCCATTGGCATCACTTCCGCTTTTTATTGGGCGAAATGGTTGCACTCAAGCGCGCGGAAAAACAAATTCAACTGGCGCCGATTTTGGACGATCGCGGCATTGAAATCAGCGCCGCGCGCAAGCTGCAATACGACACGCTGGTTTTGTGCGTCGGCAGCCTCGCTAACGATTTCGGCACGCCCGGCGCAAAAGAGCACGCCATCGCGCTGGAAAGCCAATACGACGCCGCGACATTCCATCGCCGCTTGATCAACGCCTTTATCCGCGCTCATTCGCGCTCGCCGATGATTTCCCACAAGCTCGACATCGCCATTATCGGCGCCGGCGCGACGGGCGTTGAGTTAGCCGCGGAATTGCACTACACCACGCGCCAACTGGCCGCGTATGGCCTGGATCAAGTGATGCCCGATCGCGATGTGCGCCTAACGCTTATCGAAGCGGCCTCTCGGGTGTTGCCGGCGTTGCCGGAACGTTTGTCGGCCGCGACCTTGACGCAATTGGAAAAACTCAATGTGCACGTCTTGACCGGCGATCCGGTGGTGAGGGTAAGCAGCGACGGTGTAGATACCAAGGGTGGTAGGCATGTTCCCGCCGATCTGGTGGTGTGGGCGGCGGGCATCAAGGCGCCGGATTTTCTGGCCGGCATTGACGGCCTGGAGACGACGCGCAATAACCAAGTGATCGTTAAACAAACCCTACAAACCACGGGCGATGACAACATTTTTGCCTTCGGCGATTGCGCCGCCTGCCCGTGGCCGGAAAAGGGCGGCAACGTGCCACCACGCGCCCAGGCTGCGCACCAGCAAGCGGCGCTGATGGTGGAAAATCTGAAGCGCCGCATCAGCGGCGTGACGCTGAAAGACTACCGGTATCGCGATTTCGGCTCCCTGGTGTCCCTGGGCGAGTACAGCACCGTCGGCAACTTGATGGGGCGCCTGACGGGCGGGAGTATACTAATTGAGGGTTTGTTCGCCCGCTTCATGTACGTGTCGCTGCACAAGCTGCATTTGCTGGCATTGCATGGATTGGGCAAAACCGTGCTGGATACCATCGCGCGCCTCATCGCGCGACGCACCCAGCCACAGATTAAACTACATTAATGACTACCTTGGTCGTGGTTCGAAAAAATGGCGCCGCCGTCATTGCCGGCGATTCGCTCACCACCTTTGGCGGCACCCGCCTGACGCCTGATTACGATCGCTCGTGGGAGAAGATCGTGCGCCACGGTGACACGTATTTCGGCCTCGCCGGCAGTGCCGCGCACCAACTGGTCATGGAAAGTCTGCTCAATCGCACGCCGGGGCTGTCGTTCGACGGCCGCCTGGCGATTTTTGAGAGCTTTCGCAAGATTCACCCGGTGTTGAAGGACGAACACTATCTCAATCCGAAGGAAGAAGAGGACGATCCGTACGAATCGAGTCAACTCATGGCGCTCATCACCAACCGCACCGGCATCTTCTCGGTTTATTCCATGCGCGAAGTGTTCGAGCATCAAAAATTTTGGGCTATCGGGACCGGCCGCGACTACGCCCTGGGCGCGATGTACACAGCCTTCGAGCAAAACTTAAGTGCGGAAGATATCGCCACCATTGGTATTCGCGCGGGCTGCGAATTCGATACTTCGTCACAAATGCCCATGACGCTGCACTCGATCAAGCTTGACTGAACGGGCCACCGCGCAAGATTCATTGCGCATCGATAAATGGCTGTGGGCAGCGCGTTTTTTTAAAACGCGGTCGATCGCAACAGTGGCGGTCGAAGGTGGCAAGGTCAAGCTCAATGGCGAACGCCCCAAACCCGCCAAGGCAGTTAAAGTCGGTGATCAGATGGAGGTGCGCAGCGGACCGTTCACCTTCTCGATTTCCGTCCTCGCACTAAGCGATCGGCGCGGCCCGGCAACGGACGCGGCGAAGCTTTATGCGGAATCGGCGCAAAGTGAAGCGGCGCGACGGGTGTTGGCGGAACAACTGCGCGCCAACGCTGTGGCCACGCCTTTTTTGCGCGGCCGACCCACCAAGAAAGCGCGGCGCGATATCGCCCGGTTCAGCGACGACGCCAACGAAAGTTGAGCGCCGCGGCGCGCGATTGACACACGCGCCATAGCCTGACAACATCTCACCGATAAATTCACAAAACAGTTCACTGTCCGGGAGTATTTTTGACACTGTATGCGCGTGTAATGACCTATGGCCTGTTTGCCGGTATCTTTTTGACGCTGCCGCTGTGGCCGCCCATGCTCACGATCATGACGGGGCAAATGAAACACACGCGCCGTTATCTTCGCACCATCCGCAAAGGGTTTACCCATCTCCATGCATTGATAAAAATGCGCGCCGTACAGCGCTATTTTTCCGGCGAAGGCAATAAACCGGTTCAGCAAGCGGCGGAAAACATCGGCGGATTTTGCAATCGCTGCGGTCAGTGTTGTCTCGAACGGCGCTGCATGTTTTTAGAAAGACGAAGCGACACGGAGTATTTGTGCGGCATCTATGGCACCTGGCTGCGCGAGCACACCCACTGCGGCGCGTATCCAATCAATCAAACCGACATTGAA
>JBKJHT010000218.1:0-12647 GCA_046598945.1 Burkholderiales bacterium
GGTTGCGGACATGACTTACATTCCGACCTGGACGGGCTTTTTATTTCTGGCCATGGTCATTGATGTGTATAGCCGTAAAGTAGTGGGCGGGGCTTTTGGTGAAACGATGACGGCAGATTTGGTGATCTTAGCGCTGAACATGGCCATCATGACCCGGAAACCAGAATCGGTAATTCATCACTCCGATCAAGGTAGCCAGTACACCCGCATCGCGTTCGGCAACCGCTGCAAGGAAATGGGCGTGCGGCCCTCGATGGGAAGCGTGGGAGACGCGTACGAGCGCGAAGCCTGGCCTCGGGCCATAACGCCATGGCGGAAAGCTTCTTTGCCAGCCTGGAATGTGACCTTATTGCTCGGCGCAGTTGGAAAACCAAAACCGATGCTCGCCTCGCGGTATTTACTTGGATCGAGAGTGGGTATAACCCGTGCAGACGCCATTCCGGTTTGAATTACTTATCACCGAATAACTTCGAAAGGAAACACCATGAATTGAAAATCTACAGCGAAAATCACGTCGTCAATGAGCTTCTTTGAAGAAGCTCAAAATGTCCGTGGAAACGGGTCAACTCCAGTTTCGAAGCTGTCATCGTTTGATGGCGCGACACCGGATCGGACTACCGCTTGCTTCAACGCGGGTTCACATAGTTCGATGAAACGATAAGCGTACCCGCGCAAATAGTGCCCACGGCGCACCGCAATGCGCGTGGTATTCGTTTGGAACAAATGGGCGCTTTCGAGCAAAGTCAGTCTAGTGTCACGTACCGGGCTGAACGCCATTGAGGCGACGATGCCCACACCCAGATCGAGTTCTACATAGGTCTTGATAACGTCCGCATCGAGCGCAGACATGACGATGTCCGGCGCGAGCCCGGCCTTGGCAAAGGTTTGATCGATGCGCGCGCGCCCGGTAAAACCCTCGTGATAGGTGATGATGGGGTGCTCGACGATGGCTTCCAGCGTAAGCGGGCAAATTTTTTCGAGCGCATGTCCGCCGGGAACGATGACGGCGTGGTGCCAAGAGTAGTAGGGAAACGACGCCAGGTCGGCCACTTCTTCCAATGCCTCGGTCGCTATGCCGATGTCGGCTTCGCCGGCGAGCAACATGGAGACGATCTCTGTGGGACTCGCCTGATGCAAAACCAAGTGAACTTTCGGAAACGCCTGTTTGAACTGGGTCACCACTTGAGGTAACGCGTAACGTGCCTGAGTGTGGGTGGTGGCGACCGTGAGTTGTCCCTGATCACGATTGCTGAATTGCTCGGCAAGCCGCTTGATGTTCTTTGCATCGAGCAGCATGCGCTCGACAATCTGCACCAGTTCGCTGCCCGGCTCAGTCAGTCCAAGCAGGCGCTTGCCCTTGCGCACGAACAACTCGATCCCGAGCTCGTCTTCGAGGTCCTTTATATGCTTACTCACCCCCGACTGCGAGGTAAACAGCGCATTGGCTACCTCGGTGAGGTTATAGTTGCACCTCACTGTCTCGCGAATAATCCGCAACTGTTGAAAGTTCATTAGATCGCATAGTCCTGTATGTTGCGCTCGAACAGCCGCAGATGGGAGGGCACGATGCGAACTAGCAGTCCGTCGGCCAACGCGAGCTCAGCAATTTTCTTGCGTGGCAGCTCGACTTCAAAATGTTTAGTCTCGCCTCCTTGCGCACCGTCATGACCCGTTAACTCAATGCGCGCAACTCCGCCAAAGGAAATAATGCGCTTTATGGTCGCCGCCACGCCCTGTCGAGAATTAGGATCGACGATGATATCGAACTCGTGTGGACGGGCAAAAGCGACGACTTCTGCGCCGTGCGGGAGATCGGATCGATCGTGGACAAGGTCGTGTTCGCCTACGCGCAGACGCAGGCCATCGATGCGGCCGTGGAACAAATTGACCGCGCCGAGAAAACCGTACACGAATGGTGTTGCCGGATGATCGTAGACTGCACTGGGTTGCCCGATTTGCTCGACGCGCCCGTGGTTGAGCAATACCACGCGATCGGCCACTTCCAGCGCTTCTTCTTGGTCATGGGTGACGAAGATAGAGGTGACGTGCAGTTCATCGTGCAACCGGCGCAGCCATCGGCGCAACTCTTTGCGCACCTTAGCGTCCAGTGCGCCAAACGGTTCATCCAGCAGCATGACGCGCGGTTCGACCGCCAGCGCGCGGGCGAGCGCGACACGCTGGCGCTGTCCGCCGGAGAGTTGCGCGGGAAACCGGTCCGCCAACCAATCAAGCTGCACCAGATCCAACAGCTCGTGCACACGGCGGTGGATTTCCATTTCCGCGAAGCGCTGTTTGCGCGGCTTTACACGCAGCCCAAAGGCGACGTTGTCGAACACAGTCATATGGCGAAACAGCGCATAGTGCTGAAACACAAACCCGACTTGCCGTTCGCGCACGTGGGTGTCGGAAGCGTCTTCCCCCTCCAGCAATACGCGGCCGCTGTTCGCGGTTTCCAGTCCTGCGATGATGCGCAGCAGCGTAGTTTTTCCGCAGCCCGAGGGACCCAGCAGCGCAACGAGTTCGCCGGTCGGGAAATCGAGCGTAACGTTGTCCAACGCGACGAAGCTGCCGAAGGTCTTGCGAATCGCTTGTACCTGAATGCTCATGGGATTGCGTCCTCGATCACCTCGCGTCCAGCCTGCCACTCGACGTAGCTCTTAATTGCCAGGGTGACCAACGCGAGCAATGCCAACAAAGAGGCAACGGCGAACGCGGCGGCGAAGTTGTATTCGTTATACAGAATTTCGACGTGCAGCGGTATGGTATTCGTTTCGCCGCGAATATGGCCCGACACTACGGATACCGCGCCAAACTCGCCCATCGCGCGGGCGTTGCAAAGTATCACGCCATAGATTAACCCCCATTTGATATTGGGTAGCGTCACTTTGCGGAACGTTTGCCAGCCGGATGCACCGAGCACGATTGCTGCTTCTTCCTCCTCCCGCCCCTGCGCCTGCATGAGCGGAATCAGTTCGCGTGCGACGAATGGAAAAGTGACGAACACGGTGGCAAGTACGATGCCGGGCACCGCAAAAATGATTCTTACGTCGTGCTCAGCGAGCCATGGGCCCAACCAACCTTGCGCTCCGAACACCAGCACGTAAATAAGTCCGGCGATGACCGGAGATACCGAAAAGGGCAAGTCGATCAAGGTGATCAAAAAGTACTTACCGCGGAAGTCGAATTTGGCGATGGCCCACGCCGCCGCCACCCCAAACACAAGGTTCAACGGCACCGCGATCGCGGCGGCAAGTAAGGTCAATCGAATCGCGGACAGTGCGTCGGGATCATTTAATGCCGCGAAGTAGATCGACCAACCCTTGCGCAGCGCCTCGAAAAACACCGCGATGAGCGGCAGTAATAAGAACACAACGAAGAACGTTAGCGACACGCCGAGAACAAGCCATTTAACCCAGCGCGCTTCACGGGTGGCAGCATTCGCTTCAAAACGTGCGGCGCGGTCGCCGCGCCGATCTAGGGCCCCAGCCGCAGTGGCCATCAGAGTTCTCTCCCGGTGCGCTTCGCAGTCCAAGCCTGCAAGCCGTTGATGGCGAGCAACAGCACGAATGAAAACATCAGCATCACTGCCGCAATCGCCGTCGCGCCAGCGTAATCGTATTGCTCTAGCTTGGTGATGATCATCAGCGGCGTAATTTCCGACACCATCGGGATGTTGCCGGCGATAAAGATAACCGAGCCATATTCGCCGACCGCGCGCGCGAAAGCCAATGCGAAGCCCGTTAGTAACGCGGGCAACAGAATCGGCAGAATGATGAGCCGAAAGGTCTGCCAGCGATGCGCGCCAAGGCTCGTCGCGGCCTCCTCAATCTCGGTGTCCAAGTCTTCAAGAACGGGTTGCACCGTGCGGACAACGAAGGGCAAACCGATGAATACCAACGCCACCAACACGCCGAGCGGCCCGAAAGCCACTTTAATACCCAAGGGTTCGAGATACTGGCCCAGCCAGCCATTTTTGGCGTACAACGCAGTCAGCGCGATACCGGCCACCGCCGTCGGCAGGGCGAAAGGTAGGTCCACCAGAGCGTCGACGACCTTCTTACCCGGAAAACGGTAGCGCACCAACACCCAAGCCAGCATTAAGCCAAACACCGTGTTGATGGCGGCCGCCAACAGCGATGCGCCGAAACTCAAGCGATAGGAGGCCAACACACGCGGCGCGGTGACGACGCTCCAGAACTCGCTCAAGCTTAGGCTGGACGCTTTCAGAAAGACTGCGGAAAGCGGAACGAGGACGATTAGCGATAAATAGGCGATCGTATAGCCCAGCGAGAGGCCAAACCCAGGCAGGACGCGGCTCGCGCGGACTGCAGCCATCAATACCATCCCCGCCAGGGGGCCGCTACCACGGACCGTGAGCGGGCCAAACGGGCAAAACCCTTCCTTCCCGGAGCTTTAAGAAACAAGCGCATCCAGAACTCCTAGCTGCCAGTGAAGGAGCGGAGTCTAACCGGCGCACGCAGGAACTATAAATAAGGAATTCTGCGTTGCTTATTCTTGTTTTGGCAAAGGCGTCGCCGACGCGGTCGAGGATCGGCAAGGCGCGCCTTCAAATAGTTGTCAGGGCAGGGCAACTCGTATGGCGCAGGCGCGCAAGCCAGCGGTCAACAGCGGTTGCTACTCCATTCAGGGCAGTTAAAATTGTTGTCAGCCTAGCGCGTATCCGATGCGCTAGGCTCCTTCTCTTGCGGCCGGGCTTGCGTTCGTTCCAGTGACGTTGCGTTTACTTTTGATAGATCTGATCGAAGATGGCGCCGTCAACAAAGTGCGTCTTTTGGGCCCTCTGCCAGCCGCCAAACATTTCATCGATTTTGAACAGCGCAACCTTCGGGAACTGGCTCGCATACTTTGCCGCCGCAACAGGCAGCGTCGGACGATAAAAGTTCTTACCGATAAGGTCTTGACCTTCAGGCGAATACAGAAACTGCAAGTAAGCTCCCGCGACTTTGCGGGTCTTGCGTTTGTCTGTGACTTTGTCGACCAGCGCAACCGGCGGTTCGGCCAAGATGCTGGACGAGGGGACGATGATCTCAACTTTGTCGGGGCCAAACTCCTTGGCCGCGAGCAGGGCTTCGTTTTCCCACGCGAGCAATATGTCGCCAATACCGCGTTCCACGAATGTAGTGGTTGAGCCACGCGCCCCGGAATCGAGAATCGGCACATTCTTGTAGAGTTTCGCCACGAAGTCACGTGCCTTGGCCTCATCATTGCCGTTGGCTTTGAGCGCGTAGCCCCACGCGGCAAGATAATTCCAGCGTGCCCCGCCCGAGGTCTTCGGGTTAGCGGTAATCACCGATGTGCCTGGTTTGATCAGATCGGGCCAGTCCTTGATGGCTTTCGGATTGCCTTTGCGCACCAAGAAAACGATTGTCGAAGTGTAAGGGGAGCTGTTGTGCGGCAAGCGTTTTTGCCAGTCTTTGGGGAACAGCCGGCCGCGACTTGAGATCTCGTCGATATCATAGGCAAGTGCAAGTGTGACTACGTCGGCTTCGAGCCCATCGATCACAGCTCGAGCCTGCTTGCCGGAGCCCCCATGCGATTGCTTGATCCTTACTTTCTCATTCGCGGTTGCCGCCCACTGTTTAGCGAACGCAGCGTTGATATCCTGATACAACTCCCGCGTGGGGTCGTAGGAGACATTGAGCAGTGTCACGTCAGCCTGAGATATCGTCGCCGTCAGGACTCCAGCGCCTAGCACGACCGTTCCGACCACGCTTGTAATCCACTTTGACTGCATACTTATTCCTCTCACATATCCAACCATCGGTTTTGTGGCTTTAGAATCCCGCTTGGGAGCGGAAAAAACCACCTTCTCGTCATCAGGGTCGGCGCCGGTGGCGGCGTCCTTGATCCATGCTGTGGTCTAGTAGCAGTCCGTAGCATACCGTCCTTGATGCTTCGCTCAAACGAAGAAAATTTAATATGGTTATCAATCCGTGAAGTAAACGGCGCGCGGCGCCGATAATTCGCGATGGACTTGATCAGCGTCTACTTGGCTATTTGGCTTCGACCCTAAAGATTTCCAAAACCGTGCGGCAGAGACGGCGCAGCAAGCGCCTTATTGAAAATCGGCTTGATGCACGATCTGCAACTGCGCGGCGGACCGTGGAAAGGCGATGGGCGATTATCATGGTGGTATGATGCTGCGTGGCAGATTTGATTGCGCGTTCGTGAAGCGAGGCGAAATTGAGACTAACGCGAAGAGAAGATGAGACTCTAGCCGCGAGAAGGGGAATTTGGTCGCCTCAATGTATGTAAGTACTTGATTTTGCGTTAGCGCGCGAAGTCATCATGAGAATCGTTGTCGAATTTCGGTAATCGTATTTTTTCGACGCGGCGTAAAGCTTATCCAAACCCGTCGCGAATCCCGTCTGTGCATTCGAAAGGATTGCATGCGCGCCGTCACGCTCCGTTATGCCACCCCCTAGCGACGACCAACGCACCTTCCGTAGCCCTGACCCGCCCTGAATCAAAACTCCGACATCTGGCGACACGAGTAGAATGTTCTGCAGCGCTCGCAAGTCTTCGTCGGTCCAGTACTCACTGCGGAACGCGACTTCGAATTCCCTGACGGAAACTGCACGGCAAGTTTCGTGACGCTCCAGTCACTCAACGAATGCGTATTGATCGCCAGGTCAGGGCGATCACGTAGTCTGCAGACCGATGAAGTCCCGTCGTTAGTTCGCGGCGAACTGCCCGACTGGCAAATCTGGCGCATTCTTGAAATTCTCCGGCACGGCGCCGGATAATGAATTTAGGAACGCGACAATGTCCGCCACATCGGCGTCGGGCAATTTTTTACCGAGTTGCACACGCGCCATAATGCGCACGGCGTCGCCAAGCTCCTTCACGGAACCGTCGTGAAAATACGGCGGCGTGTGGCCGACGTTGCGCAAGGTTTGCACTTTGAACATGTAGGTGTCGTTGGCGTCTTTGGTATCGACGAAGCGGCCTTTGTCGGCTTTGTCTTCGGCGTAGCCGAGGGCGTTCCAGTAGGGTTCGACGATGCCGAATTTTTGGTACATGTTGCCGCCGATCATCATGCCGCTGTGGCAACCGGCGCAGCCGTTTTCGATGAATTTCGCGAGGCCGCGTTTTGCGTTGTCGTCGATGGCTTTGCTGTCGCCTTTCAAATACGCATCGAACGGGGAAGCGGAAATCAGTGTGCGCTCGTAGGCGCCGATGGCGATGCCCCAATTGTTGGCCTTGATCGGATCGGGATCGTTCGGGAAGGCGGCGGCGAACAGCGGGCCATAGCCTTGAATCGCCTTCAGGCGCGCGGACGCATCGTCACAACTCTTGTTGCCATAAGCTAAACCGCACAGCGCGCGCTTGGCTTGCTCTTCGACGTCTTTGCGATTGCCACCGTAGTGCTGCACGAATTGCAGCGCCGTGTTAAATACGGTCGGCGCATTGCGCGGGATCTTAAAATTTTCCGCGCCGATGGATTTCGGCAGGGCGTCCGTGCCATACAGTTGCGGCAAATGGCAACGCGCGCAACTGGTCGAGCCGTCACTGGCTACGCGGGTTTCGAAAAATAACGCTTTACCCAGCGCCACACGCTCCGGCGTGATCGGATACTCGGCGGTCGCGGCATTGGCGGGCAAGGGTTTGAAGATCGCCTTGGCTTGGTCGAGCAACGCGCCATCGTCGGCGGCGATGCTGTAACCGGCGCCGACGATCGCCGTTGCAATGATGCTGGCGGAAAGGAATTTTTTCATCTTAAGATCTCCGAAATGAAACGTTGTTGTTGCCAATGACTGGGCGGAGCCTATTCTAACCAATCCACGGTGCGAGAATATACCACGCCAGGAGCCGCTCCCTGCCTGCCTCACAGCCATGCATGTCTGGAGCACCGCGCTGCGATTGCCTCCTGGCGGGGCGGCTATTCGCTGACCAGCTCATCGCTTTTCGTGAACGTCCAGGTGCGCGTGATATGCAGCACGTCCACTTCTTTACGCAATTCCAGCGGGAAGTTGGCGAACGGTGCGGCGAGTTCGACGATGTGAATCGCCGCCGCGTCGAGAATTTTGCTGCCCGATGAGCGCACGATTTCGATGTTTTCCAGGCTACCATCAATGCGCACGGCGACCGTGATCAGCAAGCTGCCGTACAGCCTGCTTTGGCGCGCCGCTTCGGGATAGTTATGGTTGCCGATCTCTTCGATGCGTTGGCGCCAATCTTCGACGTAGCCGGCGAATTTGTATTCCGCCGCGCTGGCGCCGACAAACTTGCGCTTTGGCCGCTGTTGATAGGCCTGATACTCTTTCGAGATCTGCGCTTCTAAGCGCGCGATCTGGCGCGCGCGCTGGATAACTTGGCTGACCAGCCGGCTTTGCAGTGGGTTGCTGAACTCGGTCGGCTCATCCTCGGCGGCGCTTTCGCTCGATGTCGCGGCATCGTTTTGCTGCACCGTTGCGCCTTGCTCGATATGCTGCGGATCACGCGGTGAAGTCAGCAGTTTAGTCGAATATTTGCTCGGCAACTGCGCCGCCTTGGCCATTTGCGCCATGGTTTGTTCGAGTTCGGTGATTTTATCTTCCAGTGTCGGCAACGGCGATTTGGCGCGGCGCTTCTCGTCGGTGTTGCCGCCGCCATCGAGGTTTGCTTGCGCCAACACTTTTGGCTCGCGCGGACGATCCGCCGACTTGCTATTCACCAAGACCACGTCGAGGCCGTTTTGATTGCTTTTGAACGGTTGCGCGTCGGGCACTTTGAAATAGGCGCCGAGGATGAAAAAAGCATGCAGCACGATCGAGATCGACAACGCGGTGACAAAACGCTCCGATGCGCTGGTGTGAAAAGCGCGCCCTTCAAAACGAATGATCGTCCGCGGCAGGCGGGTCATCTGATCAGTCTGGCAGCTTGGATTTGAAGCGACAGGATAACTCGATTGCCCAGAGATCGATAGTGCCGATTTCCACTTCGACCTCGGCGCCGAACGGCAAATTCGGCAAGGATGGCACACGACATACCAGCGGCAAATCGGACAGGCGCACCAGGCTTTCGCGTAACACGCTGGCTTTGGCGATTTCTATTTTTTCTTGCTGCAGATAGCGCAGGCACCAGTATCGCTCAAGCTTGCGTTGAATGTCCGAATAGGCGTCGTAAGCGATTTCGAAAGCGCGGATCGCGGCGCCCAGTTCGTCCGAGGTGCGCGAGTATGGCGGCGGCGTACCACTAACCCAGGCGATCAGTTGGCGCTGATTGACCAAATCGACATAACGGCGCAGCGGCGAGCTGGACCAGGCGTAGTGCGAAACCCCCAAACCCTGATGGCCACCGGGTTCCACGCTCATGCTGACTTTGCCATTGCCCTGGGTGCGATAAATGGCGGCGATGTTGGCCTCGGCGAGGCGCTGGCCCCACTCGGCATTCGCTTTGATCATCAACTCGGATACCACTTTGTCGATCGGCGAGCCGCGCAGCCGCGGCACGATGCGCACGTGATCGCCTTCGATATAAAAATTGTAATCGAGCGGCGGCGGCCCGGCTTCGGCTTTGCCGCGCCCGACTTCGAGCTTTTTGGCGATGCGCCACAAAGTCATGAGCTCGGCTTTGTACGGATAGTCGCCCAGCCCACTGTTGATATTTGCTTCGGTAAAATGCTCGTCCAATTGATCGTGGCGCAAGTTGTGCTTGATCGATACGGATTCGAGCCGCGTTTTTGTTTCGATCAAGGTGTAGTCGCTGCCGGCGAACGTAAGATAAAGCGACAAGGCGGGCGCCGTGCGGCCTTCGCTGAGTGTGAATTGATTAATCACGTTTTCCGGCAACATAGTGATTTTTCGCGTCGGCATGTAGATCGTCGAAAGGCGTTGCCGGGCGATGCGATCCACCGCGTCGTCGAAGGCAATGCCGAGCGCGGGCGCGGCGATATGAACGCCGATTTGCACCTGGTCGCCGGGCAGCATCGTCACAGAAAACGCATCGTCGATTTCTGTCGTCGAGGCATCATCGATACTGAAGGCGCTGACCTTTGCCAGTGGCAGCTCGTAGGCAAGTGGCACACCATCCAGCGCCGGAAATTCCGTGCCCTCGGGAAAATATTCGAACAAGAAACCGTTGAGATGATAGTCGTGGGTCGAAGCAATGCCGCCGGCATCGGCGAGCACTTGCAACGTTGTTTGTTTTGCCGCCGCCGCGGCGGCGTCCAGCGCTTTGTACTCGAGAGAATTTTTGTCCGGCTTGTAGAGTAGATCCTGCAACATGGCTTTAAAGGCCTCGGGCAGCTCACCTTTTTGCAGCGCCTGCGCATAGTGCACTTTCAACGCATCCTGCTGGCGCTTGCGCTCGGCGCCGGCCAGCGCTGCTTTCAGCGCCTCTTGCGGCGCGGCCTTGTAGCGGCCCTTGCCGCGCTTGTAGAAATACATTGGCGCGCCGTGCAGGCGCGTCAGCACGGCGGCGGATTCCACCGGCGTCGGCACATGGCCATAGTAATCGCGGCCGAGATCGGCAAAGGTGAAATCGTTTTCGCCGCAGCATTCCCAGAGGAAATCCACGTCGAGGGCGTGCGCCTCTTTTTCCACCAACGGCATGAATTCCGCCAGCGCGGGTTGCTCGAAACGCAGCATCACGGCGGAAGATTTGATTTTGGAGCGCTTGCCGTGGGGCGCTTCGACTTGTAGCGAGGTATCGTTATCGGCCATCACGGCGGCGACTTTAAAGCCGCCGTCTTCTTCATAAAAAACTTGAGTCACAGGGAACTAACGCGAGCGTAATCGAGTATTTTATCAAGGTAATGGGCAAAATCACTCAATCCGTGGTCGCTGCCTTGAATAATAATTTGCTCCGCGCCTGCGTAACGGGCGACGCCGTCGCGATAATCGAGCACTTCGTCGCCCGTCGCGGTGATCAGCAGATAGCGATCAAGATTCTTTAGTCGCGGCACAAATAGCGCGCGCATTTCCTCGATATGTTGCAGCGTCAAAATATATTCTTCACCACTGTAAAGATTTTTTTGCGCGCCTAGATAGTCACGCAAACCTTCATGGGGATAAACGGCGGGATTCAGCAACACACAACGCAGGCCGTATTTTTCCGCCAGGAAAGTCCCGTAGAATCCACCGAGGGAACTGCCGACCAGGGTAAGATTTTCGCGCGCGTGGTGAGGTATGATAGCTTCCAGCAACGCCATGGCGGCGGCGGGGCGATGGGGCAGCGCCGGGCAGAGAAATTCAGCATCGCGCCCCCTACGCGCAAGAGCGCCTTTCAATACGTTGGCTTTGAACGAGGCGGGCGAGCTGTTGAAGCCGTGAATATAAAGCAACATTTCTCAGACGATCATGAAAAACCAGGCATTGTACCAATTGACCTTGCAACAAGCGCTCGGCGCATTACAGGCAAAGCAATTTTCCGCTGAAGAATACGTCGTTGCGTTACAGCAACGCATCGCCGAACGTGATGGCGACATCGAGGCATGGGCTCACTATGACCCGCGCCAGGCACTAAGCGCAGCGCGGCGCTCGGACATGCATGCTCGCAAAGCCGCTCCCCACATGCCTCTTGGCGGCATACCTATTGCGATCAAGGACATCATTGACACCGCTGAAATGCCGACCGAGGTCGGCTCGCCGATTTACCGCGGCCGCATGCCGGCGCGCGATGCGTTCGTGGTCGAGCGGGTGAAGCAACTCGGCGCCTTCGTGATGGGTAAGACCGTGACGACGGAATTCGCCTGGTCTTTCCCCGGAAAAACCCGCAATCCGCACAACAAGAATCACACCCCCGGCGGTTCGTCGAGCGGCTCGGCGGCGTCTGTAGCAGCGGGTTTCGTTCCGGCCGCGCTTGGCACGCAAACCATGGGATCGATCATTCGCCCGGCGGCATTCTGTGGCGTGGTCGGCTACAAACCAAGCTACGGTTTGATTTCGCGGCGCGGTATTCACCCGTTCGCCAACACCCTCGATCACGTCGGCGTATTCACGCGCAGCGTATGGGACGCGGGCTTTCTGGCGCAATTGCTGATGGGTTTTGACGCCGGCGATGCGAGCTGTTTGTCGAGCGGCGGCTTCGTTCCGGGCAAATTTTCAATTCCCAAATTGAACAGCGCGCCGCACCTCGCGCAGATACGCACGCCCGCTTGGCCCCTCGCGGACGAGGCGCAGAAAGATTGTCTGTATGAAAACGCCGAGCGCTTGCAGCGCGCCGGCGCACGCGTCACCGAAGTGCCGTTGCCGCCGCTCTTCAATGAAGCGCTCCTCGCGGCGCAAACCATCATGCGCGCCGAAGCCGCGCTAATTTTTGCCCCGCTACGGGAAAAACATCCGGACAAAGTCAGCGCCAACATCGACGACGTGGTGAAAACCGGCCAGGCGATCAGCGCTTACGATTATCTCAAGGCCTTGCAATTGCGCGCGACCTTGCGCGCCCAATTGAGCGCAATTTTGCGCCGCTACGACGGCATTATTACGCCACCGGCCCCAGGCGAAGCGCCGCAAGGACTGGTTGCCACGGGTAATCCTGCCTTCTGTGCGATTTGGAGTGTGCTCGGTGTGCCGGCGATTACCATTCCGGTGAACGTCGGGCCGAATGGTTTGCCATTGGGGTTGCAAATTGTTGGGGACTATTTGGGTGATCAGCGTTTGCTGAGCGTCGCGGCTTGGTGTGAGAACCACCTTTAAATTGTA
>JBKJHT010000238.1:0-23980 GCA_046598945.1 Burkholderiales bacterium
ACACCCGACGCATCAACCTCCGCCAAACTCGATCAGATGTTATGGAGCGCACCCGCAATCGGCTTTTTGCCCCATGCGTTGGCAGGCGCCGACATCGCCGCGGAAACGCCGATCATCATCGACCACCAAGGCGACGCGCTTAGCCACGACGATGTGCTGGTCAATTTGCGTAACGAGTGGCCGCCCTTTTTCAGCCGCTTCCAACGGCTGATCGAAGTGGTGAGCGTAGATGAAAATGATCGCCTCGCGGCGCGGGAGCGCTATAGTTTCTATCGCGATCGCGGCTATCCCATCAAATCCCATAATTTGGGTAACTAAACTTGGCGAGACCGAACGTGGCGACAAAAAAAGAAACCCAGGAAGCGCTGCTGCAAAAAGTTGATACCCTACTCAAACGCCATCGCACTGGCGCGGTGGGTTTGAGCGAACGCGCCCCGCTGGACGCGCCGCTTCTGACCGACGTTGTCGACGAAGAAACGCCTGCGCCCCACAAACCCGTCACCGCGAACACCCGCCAGGGCGACAAAGCGCTGCACGGCCTTGCCGCGGACATTTACGAACGGGTACTGGAAAAGCTCGAAGACCGCATTGCGGCGCAGCTCGAGCGCCGCCTCGCCAGCCAAATCGAACGCGCTGTGCGTACCGCGCTACAACAAGTCGGCACGGATTTGAAAAATGATTTGATGAATAGTGTCGGCGATGTCATTGCCGAGGCCCTGGCGGAAAAACTCAATCACGGCGCCGAGCGCAAAAAAACCTAGTGTCGGCACCGCGAAGGCGGGGATCCATAGGGCATCGAATCGGCGTGTTACAGTTTTGATCGAGATTTCGGCATAATTTGAACGGCCTCTAATCCACGCCAGCGCTAAATGGATTCCCGTTTTCGCGGGAATGACAATAGTAAAGATTGTGCAATTTTCACGAGACTGCCTGCAGAGGCATTCTCATCGCGGCTTCCAGCCCATGCATTGCCAGGAGCCGCATAGATGCTGGCTCCTGGCAATGCCTATACACGGCGTCATCCGATAGCGCAGATTACCATCCGCTATAATCTTTTTTTAATCGCATCATCCACATCACACTATGTCCGAACTCGCCAAAAGCTTTGATCCCAAGGCCATCGAAGCCCACTGGTATCCGCACTGGGAATCCCGCGGTTATTTCAATGCTGGTTTTAAACCCGACGCCGAATCGTTTTGCATTCAGTTGCCGCCGCCCAATGTCACCGGCACGCTGCACATGGGGCACGCATTCAATCAAACCATCATGGACGCGCTGACGCGTTACCACCGCATGCGCGGCGCGAACACCTTGTGGCTGCCCGGCACCGACCACGCCGGCATCGCAACGCAGATCGTCGTCGAACGGCAACTCGAAGCGCAAGGGGTTAAACGCCACGATCTCGGCCGCGACAAGTTCATCGAAAAAGTATGGGAGTGGAAACAATTTTCTGGCTCCACCATCACCAGCCAGATGCGCCGCCTTGGCGCCTCGACCGATTGGTCGCTGGAATATTTCACCATGGACGACAAGCTCTCGAAAGTGGTGACCGAAGTATTCGTGCGGCTGTTTGAAGATGGTCTAATTTATCGCGGCAAGCGCTTGGTGAATTGGGATCCGAAACTGAAGACTGCCGTGTCGGATTTGGAAGTGGTGAGTGAGGAAGAAGACGGCCATCTTTGGCATATTTTTTATCCCTTCGTCGATGGACCACAGGGTGAATTGCGCGGCCTCACCGTCGCAACGACCCGACCGGAAACTATGTTGGGCGACGTGGCCGTAATGATTCACCCGGACGACGAACGCTACAAACATCTCATCGGAAAGCACGTCACGTTGCCGCTCACCGGCCGCACCATTCCTATCATCGCCGACGATTATGTCGATCGCGCGTTCGGCACCGGCTGCGTGAAAGTCACACCCGCCCACGATTTCAACGACTACGCCGTCGGCCAGCGTCACAGTTTGCCCTTGATCGACATCCTTACACTCGATGCAATCATCAACGACAACGCGCCGCCAGCCTATCGCGGCCTCGATCGCTTCGACGCGCGCAAGAAAGTCGTCGCCGATTTGGAGGCACAAAACCTGCTCGTCAAAGTCGACAAACACAAACTCAAAGTTCCGCGCGGCGATCGCACCGGCACGGTGATTGAGCCGATGCTTACCGATCAATGGTTCATGGCCGTGAACAAACCTGCGCCCGCCCATCATGCGTTCCAACCAGCGAAATCCATCTCCCAAAAAACCCTAGAAGTTGTCGAGAACGGTGAAATCGAATTCGTGCCCGAACATTGGATCGCCACCTATCGTCATTGGATGACGAACATCCAAGACTGGTGTATTTCGCGGCAACTGTGGTGGGGCCATCAGATTCCTGCGTGGTACGACGCTGAGGGCAACGTCTACGTCGCACGTACCGAACAAGAAGCACGAAAAAAAGCCGACGGCAAAAATGTGACCCGTGACAACGATGTGCTTGACACCTGGTTCTCCTCCGCGCTGGTATGTTTTTCGACACTAGGCTGGCCGGAAGAAACCCCAGCGCTGAAAACCTATTTGCCCTCAAACGTGCTCGTCACCGGCAGCGAAATCATTTTCTTCTGGGTGGCGCGCATGATCATGATGACCACTTACTTCACTGGCAAAGTGCCGTTCAAAACCGTGTACATTCACGGCACGGTGCGCGATGCCGAAGGCAAGAAAATGAGTAAGAGCGAGGGCAATGTGATCGATCCGGTCGATCTGATCGATGGCATCGATCTCGCCAGTTTGTTGGATAAACGTACAACGGGTTTACGTCGTCCGGAAACCAAACCGAAAGTCACCACACAAACCAAAAAAGAATTCCCCGAAGGCATTCCCGCCTTCGGCGCCGACGCGTTGCGCTTTACGATGGCGTCCTATGCATCGCTTGGCATGAACGTCAACTTCGATTTCAAGCGCTGTGAAGGCTATCGCAATTTTTGCAACAAATTGTGGAACGCCACGCGCTTTGTGTTAATGAACATCGAAGGCAAAGACTGCGGTATGGAACCTCACAGTCCGGAAGCGTGTGCCGGCGAATATTTGGAATTTTCCCAGCCGGATCGCTGGATCGTCAGCCGATTGCAGCACGCAGAAAAAGAAGCGAACGATCAGTTCGCCGCGCTTCGATTCGATCTCGTAGCGCGTGCCGTATACGAATTCACCTGGGACGAATATTGCGATTGGTATGTGGAACTCGCAAAAGTTCAGATGGCCCAAGGCAACGACGCACAACAACGGGCGACGCGTCGAACCTTGTTACGCGTGCTCGAAGCGATGCTACGCCTGGCTCACCCAATCATTCCCTTTATCACCGAAGAGCTGTGGCAAAAAGTCGCCCCGCTCGCGAAGCGGCCCGGTGAATCCATTGTCCTGCAACCCTACCCCGTTCCCGAACTCAGTCGCATCGACGAAAAATCCGAAGCCTGGATCGCGCAGCTAAAAGAGTTAGTCAACGCCTGCCGAACTTTGCGCAGCGAAATGAATCTCTCTCCCGCCGAGCGCGTGCCATTGGTTGTGGAAGGCGACACAGAAAAGTTAAAGGCTTATGCACCTTATCTCAAAGCCCTCGCGAAACTGAGTGACGTGAGCTTCGCGCAAGGCTCTCTCGAAAACGTGGCCCTCGGCCAGCCCCCCGGCGCGCCAATCGCCGTCTTGAGCAACGCTAAGCTGATGCTTAAAATCGAAATCGATGTCGTCGCCGAACGCGCCCGCCTGGCAAAGGAAATCGCGCGGCTCGAAATTGAAATCGCCAAGGGCAACGGCAAGCTCGGCAACGCCAGTTTCGTCGAGCGTGCACCGGCGCAAGTGGTCGAGCAGGAAAAAGCACGCCTCGCCGATTTCGGCAATAAGCTAAACACCTTGCAAACACAACTGAAACGATTGGGCTAAGCCATGGCAAAACAATTCGATGCAAAGCATTATCGGGTCAAACCGGGCAAGAAGGTAACGCTGCAAGATTGGAACCCTGCTGAACGCCGCCTGAGCAGCGGCGACAAGGCGATCGATGCGCAAACCCTCGCAGCGCTGAATGAACAATTAGATAAGCTTCAGGATATACTTTACGCCGGACATCAGCACAAAGTGTTGCTGGTGTTGCAAGGCATGGACACGTCCGGCAAGGACGGCACAATCCGCTACGTGTTTAATTCCGTCGATCCCCTCGGCGTACACGTGGCGAGTTTCAAAGCACCGTCAGAAGAAGAACTCGACCATGATTATTTGTGGCGCGTGCATAAGCACGTGCCTGGCAAAGGCGAGATCGTGATCTTTAATCGCAGCCACTACGAAGACGTGTTAATCGTCCCGGTGCACGGCTGGATCAAGCCGGCGGAATGCGAACGCCGTTACAACGAGATCAGCGAATTCGAGAAACTATTGGCCGACAGCGGCACGGTCATCATTAAGTGTTTTTTGTACATTTCGAAAGACGAACAAAAAGCCCGGCTGGAAGAACGCCTGGCCGATCCGGAAAAACGCTGGAAATTTCGCCTTGGCGATCTTGACGAGCGTAAGCTGTGGAAGAAATACATTCAGGCATACGAAAACGCGCTGGCGGCGACCAGCACCCAAGCCGCGCCTTGGTATGTCGTTCCGGCGAATTCGAAAACCGAGCGCAATCTGGTTATCTCTTCGATATTAGTGCAGACGCTGGAAGCCTTGAAGATGCAATATCCTGAGCCGGAGGAAGATCTTTCCGGCGTGATAGTTGCGTAAGGTCGAAAGGACTTGCCATGAATATACAGCCAAAAATTAACGTTGTGATCAGCTTTTTTTTGACATTGGCTTCACTCACGGCAACCGCGGCGGACAATGCAACGATAAAAAATAAATCGTTTAACGAGCACCGCAAAGAAATCGACGCCGCCGTCGTCGTCAAGAAAGTGAACGGCCTTGAAATGGAAGCGGATCAATCCGAGGTCGATGTCAGCGCCGGAGAGCGAACGCTGGAACTCGAATGCATTGTGCGCACCTTTGTCGGCATGGGCACGGTCGATATCGGCAAACTCAAACAAATCACTGTCCCGCTGGAGGCAGGCCACACCTACCAACTCGGCGCGAAGCTTTCACCCGACGGAGAGTGCACGCCGACAATTGATTGAGTTCAGGTAGTATCGCAGGCGGAATGTTGCGACCCCTATGCAGAGTTTGAAACTATGCGGAGTTCGATCGAGTGTATAGGCGCCGGCTCCTGGGCAAACGTGCGTTGGAGCCGGCCGAGACCTCCACCTAGTTATAGCGTTTGCAGGAACTGCATCAGCGCATCGGGCGGGCGAGAGCGAACCTTCTTGGTGTTGGGTTCTTGAAGGCGGGCCAAGACTTTCTCTTTCATTGCCCAATCCGCTTCCACGTATCGATGCGTCGTCGTGGTGCTTTCATGACCGAGCCACAGCGCGATCACACTGAACGCAACCCCGGACTGCGGCAAACGCATCGCCGTGGTGTGGCGCCTATGTCTATCAAGACATAGCCGGCACTATCTACCCTTCCTGACTATATTTGCAATGCCGCTATCTGCGTCTGCAGCGAGCTCGGAGTGAGGCTGCTGCGCTCGGACATCTGATTGATTTCCTGCGTCGCGAAGGCGCGATTCCCGTCGAGAAGATTGCCGTGCGTCGAAGGACACCGGTTGAGCTTTGCACGCAGGCATACGAGAAATACTTGAGTGAGGCGCGCGCGTTGGCCAAAGCAACTATCGTCAATTACGTGCCGTTCGTCGGTGATTTTCTGAACGACTGTTTCGGCGACGGTCGGCTCACACTCTCGCGCCTATGGGCCGGCGATGTCGTGAGATTTGTCCAGCGCCAAGCGCCGCGTCTGCAGATGAAGCGAGCGAAACTCATGACCAGCGCGTTGCGATCGTTTTTGAATTACTTGCGCTATAGCGGGGATGTGACGCTGGATTTGGCCGCCGCCGTTCCTGTCGTTCCAAATTGGTCGATGAGGTCGATCCCCCGCCGGATCGCGACGGATCAGGTCCGTCAACTGCTGGCAAGTATTGATCGTCACAGGAAGTGAATACTTCCGTTATTAAGCCCTTAAACTACCGTTAAAGCAAGGATGATTGCGATCTGCCTGTGTCGATGCTGCCGATACTGCACACGGCTCATGAACCGGTTTCGGGGCCACCCCTCCCTTTACTAGTGGCAGCATTCTGGGTGGCCTAGGGCGATGTACTTATGCTACAAAAGGGAGGCTGGGAGGGATTTAGGCTGGTCTCACAAAAGATGCCTGCCCCCCTCGATCGCCCGTGACGAAAGGGGGGAGGAGTCCATTTCATTGGGCTACCCTTGCTAACCCCATTTGTTCCGAGTGTTTTCCCGAGTGCAAACCGCGTCGCCGGTTCTTCGTCCGCCGCTTCGGGTTTGCCTTCGTCGCCTGCCGCAAAAGCCCCTCCCACATGATGTCAGAGGGGCTTTTGTGGCTGAACGTGTCGAGTCAAACAACCATACAGGCCAAGCGATTCGAGTACGACACCCTTACTGTTTCTCGAACATTGCCAAGTTGTTGATCGGCCGCCCCTCGGCATCGGTCCCCTTGATGGTGACCGTCAATGTCTTGCCATCGCTCGAGAGCTTCCGCGTCAGGGTCTGCACGACCTTTCCGCCCTTCTTGTCAGTCCGCTCGGTCGTGTTGGCGTCGAGGCGCTTCAGCGACACGGTGTCAGCCATCGGTGAACCGCTGATCGGATAGTCCTTGCCGTCGTACTGCGCCGTGTACTCGACACGGATAGGCGTGTCGTCACCGCGTACCCCGTCGGCCGTGAGTTTTTCTCCCTCGCCCGCTGCCTCGATTTTCGCGGTGATGCTCTTCGGCGCCGGACCGGGACTGTACGTCGATTTCGCCACATTGAGTTTCCACGTGCCGACCAACGGGTCGGCGGCCTGTGCCGAAAGGGCGAACCCCATAAACAAGATTGCGGCCGGCAGCCTGAGCGATTTCAATAAACGGTTTTCCATGCTATTTCTCCTTTAGTTGCAGACAGGGACAATGTGTTTTCACACGTGCGCTATGCGGCCGCTAGCTATGGCCGAGAGCCGTTGTTTTGCAGCGCGAAATACGTTTCTTGCCGCTCGAAGCGACGCTGTTATTTCTGAAGCCCGCGCAACAACGTAGGACATTGCGCCGGATGTCACTCATAATAGCCTGATTCAGCAGGCCGGTTGCAAGGACTTTTAGCGAGCTTCAGGTGCTTTGATCGCGGGCTAGTCCGCGCCCGCACTCCTCCCGCATGAAGTTGACTTTTGACCGTTGCCTCTTGGCGGCATACACTTATCAGTCACACCCAAGCCCGTTTACCCAATGCCACGCGTTTTCATCAGCTACCGCCGTGACGACAGCGCCGCCCACGCCGGGCGCATCTATGACCGGCTGCGCGATCACTTCGGCGCCGAACAGGTGTTTCGCGATATCGATGCGATTGCGCCGGGCGCCAAATTCGCCAAAGTCATCGCCGAACGCATCGAAAACTGCGACGCACTGATCGCCATCATCGGCAAAGATTGGCTGCGCGCCGAGGACGGCGAAGGTAAGCGCCGCCTCGACGATCCGGATGATTGGGTCAAAGCCGAAATCCGCGAAGCGCTCACGCGCGACAAGCTGGTCATCCCGGCGCTGGTTGAAGGCGCGCGTATGCCGAAAGACAGCGAACTGCCCGCGGAGATTGCCGCACTGGCAGGGTGCCATGCCATCGAAATCAGCGAGTCGCGTTTTGACTACGATGCCGAGAGACTGCTTGGCGCGCTAAACGATAGTTCGATTCCTGCGACAGCCGCCTACGTCCATTTCTCAAAGAAACCTGAAAAAGCTGCGGCAGCGCTCAGCGTGACCGCGTCGAGCGGCGGCATCGCAGCCGGCGGCAACGTCACGGCCGCTCCGGGCGGCGTCGTCAACACGGGGTCAAATAACACTTTCGGCATCACGCTTGAACAGTACGAAGCCGGTTTGAAGCGTCGCGAGCAATAGCTGCGTGATGAGCTGCTTCAAACCAACCGCGCGGACCAACCAAGCGTCACCCGACTGGAGAAGGAGCTGGCTGCCGTCGAGGCTAAGCGGCTTAACTCGGAGCAATCGCTCGGGGAATATAAGAGCAAGCTTGCCGAAGCCAACCAAGCGCTGGAAAAACTTAGGGGCGATGTGCCTGCCGATCAACTCGCGCAAGCGCAGCAGGCGTTACAGAAAGGCGATGCCGCCGCCGCGGAGAAACTATTCGGCGATGTCGTGCAAAGCGGCAAGCAGCAAGCAGCGGAAGCGGCATTTCAATTGGGCGAGCTCGCCAACAATCGCATCGACTACGCCAAGGCGTACGAGCACTACTCGGACGCAGCTAGATTGCAACCGGAGAATCCGGCCTACCTGAACATGGCGGGCAGATTGGCATACGAGACGGCCCGTTACGTCGAAGCGCAGCCATTGTGGGAAAAAGCCTTGGCGATCCGCAAAAAATCACTCGGCCACGAGCATCCCAATGTCGCGACCAGCCTCAACAACCTGGCGGCGCTTTACCGCGCACAAGGCCAATACGCCCAAGCCGAGCCGCTGTTTCAGCGCGCGCTGAAGATCTGGCAGATTAGTTTGCCTGCGGATCATCCGAATCTCGCGACTGGGATGGCAAACTATGCGACGCTACTTGAGAATCTCGGCCGCAAAGAAGAAACGCAGCAGTGGCAGGTAAAGGCAGAGGCCGCGCGCCAGTTGCATGCGCAGAAAAATTCGCAAGCACGATAGATAGTCCGGCGGCACTGGATTGGCGCTTGCGCCGCTGGGCCGCAAAGGCGAATTTCGTAATCCAGATGCGCGCATAAATCGGGCCGGGGCGAACGGCGCGCAGTTCGCCGTTATAGTTCTGCACCCACGGCCACCACACGGTGAACATGTTGCGCGTCGGCAACCAGATGTAGGGGGCCTTGTCGAGGATTTCGAGCGTCATTTCGCGGATGACCTGCTGGCGTTTTGCTTCGTTTCTCGGGAGTATGCGGTCGCCCTTCTTGAACGTGCCGCGTCGCTTGCGGTGCCTGAAGCAGCTTGAAAGTCCTCGTTGATGAGTGGGGTCGATCGTCGTCTCGGGAAGCGTATCCAGCTATTCTCCCTGGGCGAATTCGAAGTATTTGTGGCCGTCGTGCGATCCGAATCTGGTGTTTCAGCAGAATGGGCCGAAGCGAGTAGGATGGGTAGAGCGCCCGCGAAACCCATCACGCAGCGTGGCTCACACGCCTGTGCCGTTCGACATCAGGCGTCATCGCTCGTGACAAACAACCGATCTTTCGCCGCCGCGGTGATGGCGACGACGCTGGGGTGCGTTACGCGCCGCTCGACGGAGATCGCGAAGAACTCCTCGACGATCTCCTGCGTTCGGCCCAGCGTTTTCACCCCATATTGTTTTTCGATTTCGGATTCGAGCACGGTCGGTCCGATGAACACGCCCGCGCCGCGCTGCCCGAAAGCCTTCATGAGCGCGCTGTCGTCGAACTCTCCGACCACCCGGGGCCGGAGTTTGTTTGCGTCGCGCCACCGATCCAAGCGCGGCCTGACTGCCGCGCCGTCCCCCGGAACCAGCATCGGAGCGCCGTCCAGGCAGGCGGGAAACTTTCCCTTGCAGTGCTTGAAAAGCCCGGCTGAGGCGAAAAAACTTACCCCCGATTCCCCAAGCCTGTGATTGTAGGCGCGCACGCTCACCGAGGGTGGGATCGGCGCATCGGAAATGACGAGGTCCAGCCGATGGGCGGCAAGTTCCGCGAGAAGGCTGTCGAGCTTCGATTCCCGGCATACGAGGCGCATGGTCGTGGGAAGACGGGTTGCCGGTTCGATCAGGCGATACGCGATCGTCTTCGAAACTGCTTCGGCAACACCGACTCGGAACTCGACCGGACGGCCACCCGCCGGGTAGTTCCGCAGAGACTCCTCCAGTTCGGACCCGAGTGCGAAGATGTCCTGTGCGTAGCCGAGGGCGAGCCGCCCCGCGTCCGTCAGTTCGAGGTTGCGGCCTTTCTTGGCAAACAGTGGCGTTCCCACGGCATCTTCCAGGAGCCCGATCTGTTCGCTGATCGTCTGAGGAGTCAGGTGCAGTTGCTCACTCGCTCGCGCCACGCCGCCCGCCTTGGCGACCCGCCAGAAGTAGTGCAGGTGTTTGAAATTCATTACGCCAATCCTTCGGTTTATTCGACTAATCGTTCTGTATAAATCGATTTTACACGAAGCCACAGCGTGTCTACACTTCAGGCTTGGAGTGAATTGACCGACAACAAGAAAAGCATGCGAATCGACATCCAGTGCCTGGGATTTACGCTCACGGCGCCACTTTTGGAACACACCCCGCGGCGGGCCGCCCGCTAATCACCAGCCAGTAAAAGAACCGCCATGAAACGCACCGTGCTTTTTCTCGCCACCAACCTCGCCATCGTGCTGGTGCTTTCGATCAGCATGCGCCTGCTAGGCGTCGAGCCTTACCTCAATGAGCAGGGCCTCAACCTCAACGCCCTGCTGGTATTCGCCGCCGTCATGGGCTTTGGCGGCGCCTTCATTTCGTTGGCGATATCTAAATGGATGGCCAAACGATCGGTCGGCGCCCAAGTCATCGCCGAGCCGCGCACGCCGACGGAACGCTGGCTGGTGGAAACGGTGAAGCGCCAGGCGCTGGCCGCTGGGATCGGGATGCCGGAAGTGGCCGTCTACGACTCACCTCAGATCAACGCGTTTGCCACCGGCATGAACAAGAACAACGCTCTGGTAGCTGTATCTACCGGGCTGCTTGCCAGCCTGAGCCGCGACGAAGCGGAGGCGGTTCTGGGCCACGAGGTGTCCCACATCGCCAACGGCGACATGGTAACGCTGGCGCTGATTCAGGGGGTGGTCAATACCTTCGTCATTTTTCTCGCGCGCGTCATCGGGCACGCAGTTGACCGGTTGGTGTTCAAGAGCGAGCGGGGGCGCGGCCCGGGGTTCTTCGTGACGTATATCGCCGCCGAACTGATACTCGGGATCCTCGCCTCGATCATCGTCATGTGGTTCTCGCGCCAGCGGGAGTTCCGGGCGGATGCAGGCGGCGCGCGCCTGGCCGGGCGCGGGAAGATGATCGCCGCACTGGAGAAACTCGGTCTCGCCGTCGGCCAGCCGCCTCTTCCCGACAAGATGGCGGCCTTCGGCATCGCCGGCGCTCAAAGCCTGGGCATTAAGCGCCTGTTCATGACCCACCCGCCGCTCGCGGAGCGCATCGCGGCGCTACGTCGGCCCGAATAACTGTAATTCGCGAGGAACTAAAAATTGGAATTATTCTCCCCTGAGTTTTTCTCCGCGCTGTTCGCTATCATCGTCATCGATCTGGTGCTGGCGGGCGATAACGCGATCGTGATCGCGCTAGCCGCGCGCAACTTGCCGAAACACTTGCAAAGGCAAGCGATTGTCTGGGGCGCGGTCGGCGCAATCGTGGTGCGCGTTCTGCTGACGATTGTCGTGGTCTGGCTGTTGCGCATCCCAGGCCTGATGTTCGTCGGCGGCGCGCTGCTGATCTGGATCGCCTACAAGCTTCTGCAGCCTGAGGAAAACGGGAACGGCGAGGGGAAGGGTAATGCCGCGAACAACTTCTGGGGCGCCATCCAGACGATCGTGGTTGCCGATATGGTGATGGGCCTCGACAACGTGCTCGCAGTGGCAGGTGCGGCGCACGGCAATTACCTGCTGGTCGTGCTCGGATTGCTGATCAGCGTCCCGATTGTGGTTTGGGGCAGCAGCCTCCTGCTGGGCTTCGTGGAACGTTTTCCGGTTATTGTCTATCTTGGCGCCGGCGTCCTCGCCTGGACTGCCGCGAAGATGATCACCGCCGAGCCCTACCTTGCCGAAGCCTTTGCCGCTTACTGGTTCATCGTGCCGCTCACCTTTGCGGTGATCGTGTTCGGCGTATTGTGGGCGGGTTTCACCAGGAATCACCGCAGGCTCGAGTCCAGGATCAGCGCCCGACTTGCATTTTTTGCGAAGCAGCGGGAAACCCAGCAAGCGAATCCCATTTCATCCGAAGGAGATAACGCCATGTCGAAAATACTTGTTCCTATCGATGGCTCACGCAACTCACAGTACGCGGTGCGGCAGGTCGTCAACGAATTCCTGAAGAACCCCGCGATGGAGCTCCATCTGCTCAATGTTCAGCCGCCGTTCTCGCGTCATATCGCGCAGTTCATCAGCAGGAAAACACGTGACTCGCACCACCATGACGCGGCGGAGAAGGCGCTGCTACCGGCCAGGCAATTGGTCGAGAAGTTCGGCGTGCCCTACACAGCGCACGTCAAAGTAGGCAAGAAGGCCGACATCATCGTTGACGAAGCCCGGCGCCTGCACTGTGATCGCATCGTGATGAGCACCGCGAGGAAAAATTCCCTCACCCGCATGCTCGAGGACTCGACCACCAATAAAGTGCTCGAGAAGACATCGGTCCCGGTCGAGGTGATTGCCGGTGACTCGATCTCGAAACTCGAACGCTTCGGTCTTCCCGCCGGCCTCGTTGCCGCGCTCGCACTCCTGATCACCGCCGCGGCGGACTAAACGGCTGCGGCGCGGCAATATCGTTTTCGAGGCGCTTGCGCGTTTGCAGTTTTGGTTACTACATTACGTTATGGTCTTTTCCCGTTTTTGACCCGCAACATAGGATCGTCAATGAATAGAATTTCAGCACTATTAGCAACTATTGCCTTAGTACTCGTAGGGTTCGCCTCAGGCCCATCAATTGCCGAGTCGGCTGCAAAGCGAACGGAAATTTGAAAGGAAACCAATGAGCAGGAGATCTCAGCTTTGTTCGAGCGATGGAACCGCTCGCTGCAGACCGGTGACCCCCAAAAAGTTGCCGCCAACTATGCCGAACGCTCCATCCTTCTTCCGACCGTGTCGAACAAGCCGCGACTGACCGCGGTCGAGAAGGAGGAATACTTCCATCACTTCCTTGCAAACAAGCCGATCGGAAAGATCGACTCAAGAACAATAGAGATTGGTTGCACGACCGCGGTCGACGCCGGGCTCTACACATTCACATTTGGCGCGACTGGCGCGCAAGTCAAGGCTTGCTACACATACACCTACAAGTGGGACGGCAAGCAATGGCTGATCACAAGTCACCACTCCTCCGCAATGCCAGAGAAGATCCGAGGCGCGAACTGGCATGCCCGATCGCGGCCTCTTGAAAGACTGATTCAGCGCAACACTGAGCAGTCGGCGACCAGCATGCGCCCCGAATTGAGGTCGCAGTAGGATTTTTATCGGGTCATCGGGCTGACTTTGACCGTTCAAAGATAGAAAAACGAAGGAAGCTCTGACTAAGTCCGGGTTCGTCATGATACTGCGTTGCGAACAAAAAATATCGCCTTACATATCATGCATATGCTGCGTCGATATTTTTTGTTCGCGCCTTGTCTCATTTAGAACTCGAACTTATTCAGCGCTTCCCGAAATGCCCTCAAATCCGAAGACTTGAGGGCCTATTTTACGACTTTCGATAGCCTAGCTAAATGCTAACACGGTCGCTCTAGAAATCGAACTGCGCGCGGAAGGTGATGGCTTTTTCTTCGTCAACTTTGACTGAATTGACGGTGATCGGCGTGTCGAAATCGGTCTGGATATAGTTTAATAAGAAGCGCGTATTCGGTGTTGGTAGCCACTTAATGCCGACGGTGTAGGCATTCGCTTGGTTGGTTAGGTTGGTGGCCAAGACGCCGGTTCCCAGCGGATTGTTGGCGACGAGGCGGAAGTCCGACGCGTCGAAATTACTGTAGCGCAGCCCCAATTCCCATGCGCCCCAGCCGCCGCCATTCGGCGCGAAGTTGCTGTTCGGGCGCAGGCGGCCAAACGCGCCGTTGCGATAACTCGCGGCGTAGGGTTCGCCGGTGATCGCCCAGTTAACGCCCGCGTACCAGGCGTTGATGTCGCGATCAAAATTTACGCCGGCCGCGCTCTTGCCGCTAAAGTTTGCTTGGGTGTACTCGGCCTGAAATTTTACCGGGCCGATCGCCACTGCGGCTTCCGCGCCCATACGGGTACGATCCATGTTTGCGCCGGTAAATGCCGCCGAGGAAAAGTAAGTCAGGCCGCGGCCTTCGGTGCGCCCGTTTGGCGCAGCGGCGACCGGAAGCTTGCCGTCGGAATAGGCGGCCGCCAAGTGATAAACCGCATTCTTTTGCCCGACCATTTCGGCGATATTGACGCCGACCCGAGCGATGTAATCGGCACCGTCGGTGATGCGATCGTTTTCGTTGTTGTTCTTGCCTTGGCCGGTAGATACCGCCACGCCATAAAATAGTCCGGTCAACGGCGTGCCGTGCACCATGGCGCCGCGCTCTTTGGCCGGAACAAGGGCGTTCATCGACGAGCGTTCTTGAAAGTCGATGAAGCGCGAACTGGTCTGTTCTTCTAAGCTAAATGGCATTATGAACTGGCCGAAACGGAATTGTGCGCTTTGCCACCAGCCCACGTTGAACCACGCGACATCCAGATGTGACTGTTGGCGCAGGTCGGTGGCTGTGGCCGAGGTGCACACGCCCGCCGGTGTACAGGTGCTGGTGGTGGAAATATTATTAGAGCCGGCCAGCCCCGCAAAATCCGCGGTCAAATTGAACGTGTAGTGTTCCCAAAATTTTCCGGCTACCGTCAGATACGCGCGGCGGATATCGAACGTGTCGGCGATCAAATTATCGTCGCCGCTGAAGTTGCGATAGTCCAACTGCATGCGGCCATTCAGGCCGATGGAATTTTTCTTGTCGGCGGATTCCCAACGTATGCCGTCGCTGAAGTTGCCCACCATTTCGGTTTTGGCGCGATCTTCCGCCTTGGTCATTTTCTCCGATTCTTCCTGGCGGCGCTTGCGTGAAACCGCGCGCTCGCCCTCTCGAACTTCGATAACATCCTTATATTCTTCCTCGGTAATGACACCTTTTTCTTTCAGCTTTTCGATCAAATTATCCAGCGCGTCGGCATGGGCAAGCGGCGTGAACGCCATGCCCAGCGCAGCGGAAATGCAAACAGCGCGCAGGGAATTCTTGCGCGAAGGGGTTGTAACGGTCAACTTTTTTGCGGCCACGGTGAAGAGCTCCTTAGTTGTTGGGTTAGCTAGAACGGTGGCCAGTTTATTAACGAAAGATGACAATTTTGTGACAGACCGGTTGCTTGGAGTCGCGCGGTATAATCGAATCCAGACCTGACGGAAGAACCAAACATGAACCTCGCCGATCAACTTGTTCTGCAATTCGACCGAGCGTTACGCACGGTGTTTGCGCCGGCGCAAGCGCGGCGCCAATCGCCAGCCCATGCCGCGCTGGAAACGCCGACGGCGCCGGCGGAAAAAGCCGCCGCCGTGCGTTTAATGCGTATCAACCACAGCGGCGAGGTTTGCGCCCAGGCGCTCTACCAAGGCCAATCGCTCACTGCGCGCAGCCCGGAGATCCGCGCTACGCTTAGTGCTGCGGCAGATGAAGAGCAGGATCATTTAGCCTGGTGCGAAGAACGGCTGAACGAGCTCGGTGGCCGCAAAAGCCTGCTCAATCCCTTGATGTATGGCGGCTCGTTTGCGCTCGGTGCGCTTTCCGGCTTGCTTGGCGATCGTTGGAATATGGCGTTTCTTGCGGAAACCGAACGCCAAGTTGAAGGTCACCTCACCGGCCATCTAGATCAACTGCCGGCAAGCGATGGGAAAAGCCGCGCGGTGTTGGAGCAGATGCGTCGCGATGAGGCCGAGCACGGTATGACTGCGCAGGCCCACGGCGCGGCGGAAATGCCGGCGCCCATTAAGCGTGCGATGCGCATGGGCTCGCAGGTGATGAAGTCGACTACGTATTGGATTTAAATGCATGGGTGCCTGAAAAGGCAGTACCAGAGCGGAGCTTCAGGCATGCATGGCTGCGGCCCAGTATCCATGTGCCTTGTGGCGCGATCATTAAACGAAGCCGCGTCGGGTGGATCAAGGAAGCGGACCCACCATGGGCGTCCGGTGGATCCGCTACGCTTGATCCACCCTACAACGCCATCGCCTTCGATTTAAAGTGACCGCCAATCACTCCCACTGTGTCATTCCCGCGAAAGCGGAATCCATTTGGCCCTCGTAACTACAAATTCAACATGGATTCCCGCTTTCGCGGGAATGACACAGTGGTAGGTTTGCCGCGAAATTTTTTCACATTCATTGCGTGTGTCGTGGCACTGTTAGGGCTTGCGGGTTGCTCAACCATCTCCTTCTATTGGCAAGCCTTCAACGGCCAGATGGACATGTTGAATAAGGCGCGCCCGATCGAAGCGGTGATTCAAGATCGCGATACCACACCCGACCTCAAACGGCGCCTCACGGCGCTGCTTGCGATCCGCGAATACGCGAGCAGAGAACTGAAATTGCCCGATAACAAAAGTTACCGCAGCTACGCCGACCTGAAGCGGCCCTTCGTGATCTGGAACGTCTTTGCTACGACGGAGTTTTCTACCGAGTTGACACAGTGGTGTTTCCCGATTGCCGGGTGCGTGAACTATCGCGGCTATTTTTCGCAAGAACACGCGGAAGCGTTCGCAAAAAAACTTCCGCCGCGGATGAGCGATGCGTTTGTCGGCGGCGTCCCGGCCTATTCCACGCTGGGCTATTTCAACGATCCGATTTTGAATACCTTCATCCATTATCCCGAAGTGGAGTTGGCGCGGCTGCTGTTTCACGAGTTAGCCCATCAAGTCGTTTACGTGCAAGACGACTCGATGTTTAATGAATCGTTCGCCACCGCCGTCGAAGAAGCGGGCATCGAGCGCTGGCTGCAGAGCCAATGGCCCGAGGCCACCCCGTCGGGGCGCGGACTTTCAGGCGATTGGCAAACGTCGCAAAGGCGTCGCGCGGACTTTCAACAGTTGGTTTTGAAGTATCAACAACGCTTGAAGAGTCTGTATGCAACCGATCTTTCCGACGCCGCAAAACGCTTGGCGAAGCAACAAACTTTCCATGATTTGCGCGCCGACTATCAAGCTCTGAAAACATCATGGCGCGGCTTTGCCGGCTATGATCGCTGGTTCGGCCAGGAACTCAATAATGCCCATCTGGCATCAATTGCTATTTACACCGAACTCGTACCGGCGTTCCAAAAATTGTTGCAACAGCAGCAGGGTGACTTCGTGCGTTTTTACGACGCCGCGAAGCGCGCTGCAAAGATGTCCAAGGATGCGCGAACTGACTATCTGAAATCGTTGAATTAAGGCGCGCTGATATAATTCCCTCGGTACTAAAACTTCATTTTTATTATGACCGCCTTCACTCCCGAATACTTCGAGCAACAATACAATAACCGCGCCGCCGTGCCCGAGCATCCGCGGATCATCGCGCGCTGGGTGAGTGAATCGGAGCAGGTTCGCGCCGCGCGCCTTTGTGAGCTTGATCTTGAATACGGCCCAAGCTATCTCGAGAAGCTCGATTTGTTTTTTCCCGATGGGCCGTCGAAGGCGCTGCTGGTTTTTATTCACGGCGGCTATTGGCGTTCGCTGGACAAAAACGATTTTTCGTTCTTGCTGCCAAACTTCAGAAAACATGGTGTGACGGTCGCGATGATCAATTACGGCCTCGCGCCGCAGTTGCGCATCGATGACATCGTGCGCCAATGTCGTGTGGCGATTGCGTGGCTGGCGCAAAACGCGCAACGTTACGGTGCCGACGCAAGCAAGCTCTATGTTGCGGGTCATTCCGCGGGCGCCCATCTGGCCGCGATGATGGCCGCGACCCATTGGCCGTCGGTGTCCACCACGTTGCCGATTGATTTGATCAAAGGTGCGATTTGCATCAGCGGCCTCTACGATCTCGAACCGATTCGCCATACCTCGATCAATCAAGACGTGCGCCTTGATGAGGCCGCGGCTAAGCGGCTCAGCCCTGCCCTCCTCCATCCGGCTTTTTCAATGCCCGTTGCGCTGGCGGTCGGCGGTGACGAGAGTGACGAATTTAAGCGCCAAACGCAATTGCTGATGGATCGCTGGTCGCACCGCGGCATACAAAACATGGCTTTGCCAGGCGCCGATCATTTCACCGTGGTTGAAGAGCTGGGGAAAGCAGACAGCCCATTGCATCGGGCAGCGTTGGCGCTGATGGGCATCTAGCGCTTCCCATCGCCCCCAACCCTCCCCGCATGGGCGCGGGGCATAATGTGGTCGACACTAATTTTCCATGATCCTCTCCATCATCACCGACCCGCTGTTCTACGCCGTCGCGATTCCCGCGGTGCTTCTGGTCGGTATCGCCAAGGGGGGATTTCCCGGCGCGTTCGGCGGCATGGCGGTGCCGCTGATGTCCCTCGCCATTTCGCCGATTACCGCGGCGGGCATCATGTTGCCGATCCTGTGCCTAATGGATCTGGTCGGCCTGTGGGCGTATCGCGGCATCTGGGATCGCACACGTGTCAAGATCATGATCCTCGGCGCCGTGCTGGGCGTGACGCTCGGTGGCCTCATGTTCGGTCAACTGAATGAACAGGCGATTCGCTTTCTCGTCGGTAGCATCGCGGTGGGATTCGCATTGAATCATTGGCTCGGGTTCGCCGCGCGACGAAAGCCCGGTGTCGAATCCAAAGCGAAGGCCGCGTTCTGGTGCGGCTTGTCGGGATTCACGAGCACCGTCGCACACGCCGGCGGACCACCGCTGATGGTGTATCTGTTGCCGCTGAAAATGGAAAAAACCCTGCTGGTTGGCACCACGGTGATTTTTTTCACCGCTGTAAATTACTTCAAGCTCATTCCTTATGCGTTGCTCGGTCAACTTAGCCTCGCCAACATGAGCACCTCGCTGGTGCTCTCGCCCTTGGCGCCGATTGGCATGGGTTTGGGCGTGTGGCTGCACAAGCGGGTGAAGGAAAAAGTGTTTTATCGCGTCAGTTATACCTTACTTTTTTTGATGGGCGCCAAATTGATTTACGACGGGATTGCGCATTGGCGCTGATGCCCAATCGAGCCGTAGAAACTGCCGTCATTCCCGCGAAGGCGGGAATCCAGTGTCGTGTTGAAAGTCACTGGATCCACGCCTTCGCGGGGACGACGTGTGCTGTGAAATATGACGGCTATGCCTTATGAACAAAATTCTCAACATCGCCGCCTATAAATTCGTCAGCCTCGACAACTTGTCCGCACGCCGCGATAACCTCAAATCGAGTTGCGCCGCGCTGCAACTCAAGGGCACGATCTTGCTCGCGCCCGAAGGTATTAATTTATTCCTCGCCGGCGATGAAGAAAACACTGCTAGGTTCAAAGCCGAGTTGCGCGGCGATCGGGCCTTCGCCGACATTCCATTCAAAGACAGTTTTTCCGATCATCAGCCGTTCGGCAAGTTACTGGTGAAGGTCAAAAATGAAATCATTCCCTTTGGTATGCCGCACATTAATCCCGCGGAACAGCCCGCGGAGCGCCTATCGGCGCGGACTTTGAAGGCATGGCTAGACGAAGGGCGCGACGTCGTGTTGCTTGACACGCGCAACGCGTTCGAAGTCAAACACGGCACGTTCGCCAACGCCCAGGATTTCGGTATCGATCATTTTCGCGATTTCCCCGCGGCGGCGATGCACGCCGATGCGAGCCTGAAGGACAAAACCATCGTGACGTTTTGTACCGGCGGCATTCGCTGCGAAAAAGCCGCGCCGTATTTGCTGCAACAGGGGTTTAAAAACGTGTTTCAACTCGACGGCGGTATTTTGAAATACTTCGAAGAGTGCGGCAGCGCGCATTTTCAAGGCGAGTGTTTCGTGTTCGACGAACGCATCGCGCTGGATGCGGATTTGAATCCGTCCGCGAAAAATTGAATCCTTGGATTCCTGAACCACGCGTTGCGGCCAGGGAGGTGTCTTTGCGAGGAGCGCCTTTTGCGACGAAGCAATCTCGCATTGTGGCGCAAACGATCTGTTTTCTCCGCGGCAAAAAGCAGATCCTTCGCTTGCGCTCAGGATGACATTCTTAAAAAAAATTGCCGCTTTCACGGTTCGTCTGCGGTATCGTCTTTCCGAGTTGCTAGCGCCTGTCGATGCAGTGCTTCGGTTTCGTCACTCGGTGCGATCCCTAACGCGAGGGCCAACCAGTCGCGGCAGCGGTCGAATACGCGAATCGCTTCGGAGAATTGCCGTTGCGCGAGGTGGCAGCGCATCAGTTCGCGGTAGGCGTCCTCTGCAAAATTGTCCGACTCGATCACCCGTTGGTAAAGCAGCGCGGCGCGATCCCAGCGTCCGTTGGCTTGCCAAAATGCACCCACTGCTTTAATCACCTTCACGAATTTCGCCTGCAAGCGATCGCGCGTAACGACGATCCATATTGGCGCTGGCTGCGTCGCCAGGAACGGGCCGCGATACAGTTCCAACAGGCGTTCGCAACGAATTGCGATTTCTCCGGAGTCGAGGTCGGCGGCCTGTCGTAGCCGCGCGTGCAGCGATTCGGCCTCGCTGTCGAACACCCAGGCGTCGATCGACAGCACGCTGGCATCGAGTTTGATGATGCTTTGTTCGACGCGGCAGGCGTGATCGACGCCGAGGATTCGGCGTAACCGATGCAAGGCGGTATTGAGTCGGCCGCGCGCGATTTTTTCTTGTGCGGGCGGCCAGAGCATTTCTTCCACCTGGCGTTTCTCGATGCCTTTGGGGCCGACGGCAATGAGAAGCTGCAGCAGCGCGGCCGGGCGGGTGTTGGTTTTCAGTTTGATCGGCCGCGCATCGGTGCGCGGCCGGATCGAGAAATAGCCGAGACAGCAGACCTCGAGCGTAGGCTCAAAATACTTTTTAGTTCGCACGGCGCTACGGCGGCCACGTCGCGGTGCTTCGCCGTGGGCGGAATCAGCCGTGTGTCTGCCGATCATCAGAAAACTATGTTGAGGAAACGGCGCGCCATCCGATTGCCCTAGACCCGCGCCGATACTGGCCGGCGCGCAACATGCCTCTGAGAGGCAATGGCCCAAGGCCACCCGGCATCCATGCGGTGTTTCAGCCTGCCTGCGTGGGGATGTTGTCATGATTATTTCGCCGCGATTGTTGGGTAGGCAAAGAATAATCGCGATCGCAAAAACCAGTCCCTACTTAACCAAGTAGGATCGGCGTAATCGAAGCAAAAATGGCTATTTGAACAAGGTATCCAGCCAGCGCTTCGTCTTGCTGAAAAAACTCATCTCATCGGATGATTGAATCGACAGCGACGAATTGGGCAATTCGGCAAACATCTCCGGCGCGTACATCGCCTCGACGCGAGTTTCGGGTAAACGAAAATCACCCGAACCGTTCAGGCGCACGGTGTATTCCACGCTCCATTTTCCTTTCGGTACATATTCGTAATAAGCGCGGAACGCGTCTTGTGCACGCTCTTCGAACGCCGGCCAGACCCAGCCTTCGCGTTTTTCGCCTTGCGTCATGATCTGCGAATCACGGCCCAGACCCGTGCCGAGAATGGTTGCGCCGGCGGCGATCGGATCATCGACTACTACCCACGTCGCATCGGTTTGCGCATCCAAATCCAAGCGAATGCGCAGCACATCGCCGCGACTCCATTTGCCATCCTCTTGCTGCTCAATCGCCGTGACCGTGCGCTTGATGGTAAAGCCGCTGTTCAGCGGCGCCTCCAACGCAACCGCTGCAAGGCTGCTCACCGTGGCCCAGGGTTTTCCCGTGCCGTCGTGGCGCAAGCTGAGTTTATCCGTACCCGTCGTCGGCCAACGCAGACTGAGCGTGTCGCCCTGTTTGTTCGGTTGCCACGTCAGACTACGCCGATCGTTGGCGATACGCGCGGAAGTCGTTCCCGCGACGGACACCACTTCAAACGCCGCGGAGAATTTGCGCAGCGCCAACGCGCCCCATGCGTTCGCGACAGTGGTGTTCCAGTGGCCGCCATGCTGCCGTTGAATCGCACCCTTTACCATGCGCGGCACGTCTTCCTGCCAGGCGGGATGGTCGAGCACGTTGACGATCGCGCGATTAGCATTGCTGTCGCCGGAGATCATCAGCCACCACAGATTATCGCTGCGCTCGGTGGAAAATCTCATAATGGCGCCCTGGTAGTTGAGGCGACTGCGCAGAATTTGCTCGACTTCATCCAAGCGTGCCTCGCGCGCCGGCATTGCAACCACGCGTTGCAGAATCGTCTGCCAATCGAGTAGGGCGGAGGTTGGCCAGAGATTCGGTTCGATGCTGATCGATGTCAGCCACAACGGATCGGGCGCGGGCTCGCTGCGACTGAGCGCTGCGAACGCAGCGAGTTTGCGCAACGTTAAATCCACGGTCGGCAATCTTGAATCGCGTCGAATTTTCCCTTGAATAAAGGCCTGCAAGGCAGTATTCATGCGGCTCTTGGCGGCATCGGGAAGCGCCCAATCGGCCTCATCCGCGATCGTTAGTAGGTAAGCCGTCAAGGTATCGCTGCCAACGCGCATCTCGGTGAAATATTTCGCCAGTCCATCGCTATCGAGATACGCGGGCAGCGACTGCGCCACGCTTTGCCACAGGGTTTCATCGTTTAGCGCAACCGCTTTCGACATGCGTTGCTCCAGGCAGTTGTAGCGATAGTCGCGCATGTAATCGCGCACACCGTTGAGTTGATCGGCCAGCGAGCGCGACAAATCGATCCTAATTCCACCGCGATGGGGCAACGAATCTTTCGGTTGCGCGATCGCGATGTCCACGGATTTATCGAGTTGCAGCAGCGTCGCTTGCAGCGTGCGCGTTTTGATCGCGGGCGCGATCTTTTGCGTGAATTTGATTCGATCCGTTACGGCTTTGCCATCGGATGTTCCGTTGACCCGAATATCCCACTGCAATTGATCGGCGCCAACGGGCGTGATCGTCGGCCAGGCAAGTTCCTCCGCCTGGCCGGGTTTGAGCGAGATAGTTTGCACAGGCAGTTGGATCGGTTTACCCAATCTTCCCTGGGTGCTCGCCGTGACGGTGGCGCTGACTTTGGCCACTTGTTTTAATTCCGCTGCATTGCGCAGCGTCACGTTGGCAACAAACCGATCGTCCTCGCGCACCATCGAAGGCAAACCGGAGAACAGCATCAAATCCTGCGTGGCGCGAATGCTCGCGGAACCGGCGCCGAACAATCCTGCGTCGGCGTTGGCGATGGCGACAATTTTGAATGAGGTCAGCGAATCGTTCAGCGGGATCGCCACGCTCGCTTTGCCATCGGCATCAAGGAGGATTCGACCTTTCCACAATAGTAGGGTGTCGAACATCTCGCGCGCCGTGTTGTCACCGGCGCCCCCTTGGCGCATGGCATCGCCGCCGCCCCCGGCGGCCACCGCTTTGCGCCCGTAGTGTCGACGCCCCACCACTTGCATTTGTGCCGTGGCCGTCTCCACACCTAAGCCGCGTTGCGCCATCATTTGTTCGAGCAAATTCCAACTGCGGTTGGGCATGAGTTCGAGCAGGCCTTCGTCCACGGCGGCAAGGGCGATCTCGGCGCCACCCGGCAAGCGTTTGCCGTCGCTACGCTCAACTTGAATTGAAACCTGCGCTTGATCGCGCACGCGGTAAGTGGTTTTTTCCGGTGTGACTTTGACTTTTAGTTCGTGTTCGCGCCAGCCCACCTTGAGTTCGGCTATGCCAAGCTTGAAGGCCGGTTTGCCGAGATCGACCAACGCCGTCGGCTGTACCTGGCCGACGCGTCCGCGTACCGCCAGCACCGACACAAACACGTTCGGCGCGTAGCCGCCGTTGAGCGGCAACTTGATCACCGGCGCCTTGCCGGACAATTCCGTGACGAAACTTTCCAACACGCCTTCGCGTTCGACGGTAACCAGCGCCGTCGCGGCGCGAAACGGCATGCGCGCTTGCAGCACGGCGGTCTCGCCGGGTTCGTAACGCTTTTTCTCGGGGAGCAAATCCATGCGATCGTCGTTCGCCTGGGTGAACCACCAATCTTCGGAACCCGCGACCCATACATCGCTGTGGGTGTAGCTCGGGTTACCGGCACGGTCTTTTGCTTGCGCGCGCAAAATGATATTGCCGGCAATCGG
>JBKJHT010000251.1:0-18048 GCA_046598945.1 Burkholderiales bacterium
AATGGTTCAACATAAACCTTCGAGAAGTGTTCACGAAAACCGATCAGGATGCCCCACTGCTTGCGGTGGGGCATCCTGATCGGTTTTCGTGAACACTTCTCGAAGGTTTATGTTGAACCATTTACTCTTGAAAATATATTTTTAAAGAGTAAGCTGACGCTATGGCTAAACGCAAAATTCATCCCACTCCCCTTCCCATCGTCCGCGCCGTCGAAGCGCTGCCGAATGGGGGCTAGTGCGTTCTAGCATGATGGCTCGACAACAAAAGGAGACATAATTATGAACGCAAGTGCTAGTCGTTTCGCAACTGCCATCTGGTTGCTCCTGTCCTTTGCGGCTCCGGTGAACGCGCAGGAGACCAAGAGCATCACGATCCTGTACGATGCATTCGGTGCACCCTCCGCGCTGGTGAGAGACTGGGGCTTTGCCGCCTTCGTGGAGTACGGCGGCAAGCGGGTTCTCTTTGACACAGGCAACAACGCTAAAATCTTCGAGCACAACGCCAAGCAGCTCGGTATCGACCTTAAGCGCCTCGATGCGGTCGTCATCTCCCACCGCCATGGAGATCATACGAGCGGCCTCAGCTACGTGCTCGAGGTGAACGCAGACGTCAAGATCTATGTGCCTCAGGAAAGCTCGTTCTTCAAAGCGCCCATGTCCTTGGGGTTCCTCGCGCCCTATCCGGGCCTTCCTGCCGAGTTGCGCTACTACGACGGCAAGCCGCCAGAGCAGCTCATCTCGGGAACACCGTGGGAGAAGGCAAACTTCGAGATTGTGACGAAAACGCTCGAGATTTTTCCCGGCTTCTTCGTTCTGACAACGCGGTCGCAAAAGCCGGGTGCGCTGGAGATGAATGAGGTCTCGCTCGCTATTCGCACCTCAAAAGGACTCGCCGTTGTGGTCGGTTGCTCGCATCCGGGCGTGGAGAAGATCCTCGAGGAAGCTGCGAAGATCGATTCGCAGATCTACACAGTGACTGGCGGCTTCCACCTCGTGCTCACCCCACAGGAAGAAATCCAGCGCGTCGCAACCGTTCTTCACGATTCGCTCAAAATCGAACGCGTAGCCCCTGGGCATTGTACGAGTGAACTCGGATTCGCAGTGTTTCTGGATCGATTCAAGGAGCGTTTCGACCGGGCGGGGCCTGGAAGCGTGATTTCGCTACCGTAGCGTCCGTGTTCTTGCTTGAACAGCGCGTCTTGCCGCTATTTGCGGGCCGCATCCTGTCATTCGATGCCCTTGCGTCGCAAGCCTACGCAACACTGCGCGCCCGTGCTCGCGCCGCTGGACAGGCCATTGCGCCTACCGACGGCTATATCGCTGCTATCGCAGCGACACACGGTTTCACGGTAGCCACGCGCGACACGTCACCCTTCGATGCTTCTGGATTGGCGGTCATCAATCCTTGGACATGGAAAGCGCATTGATGCCCGCAGGCTGGAAGTAAATTACCCCGCCGCGAGCGGCGGGGCTTTCAAAACCTGAACACCTAAAACAGCTTCAACTGCGGATCGGGTTCCTCTTTGTGATGTCGTATATATTGCGGTATCACTTCGGCAGTCACCTTGTCTCCCACCGTACGCGCAAAGTATCCGTCCTCCCACAACTCCCCGCCCCACAGCTTTCGCTTAACCCAAGGAAATTCCTTGAATACCGCTCGTGCGCTTAAGCTCTTCAGCCTCCCTACGACTTGCGATATCGCGTAGCGCGGCGGAAACGAACAAAAAATGTGCACACGATCCACGCTCACTTCCATCTCCTCAATCGTAACGTCGTAGGCTTCGCCAATCTCACGAAACAGTTCCTCTACTCGCTTCGCCAACTCCCCCGTCAATAACCCCTTACGATTGGCCCTAGGCCAGCCCCACTTCGGCGACCATACCCGATGGTAGTCTGTGTCATAGGCACTATGCGCTGCTCGTCTCCACACCATCCCATCATTCTAACCACCAACCCTTCTTGGCATGGGCATCGAGCCCACCCCAAGATCGCTCATTCCTCCCCACCGCAAGCGGTGGGGCATCCTGATCGTTTTTCGTAAAACGACATGTCATTCTGAGGAGCTAAGCGACGAAGAATCTGCTTTTACGTGCGGTTAAAACGCAGATCCCTCACTGCGTTCGGGATGACATCGTGGGCGGATTGCCCTCCCAGGAGCCGCATCCCGCTTGGCTTCTGGCGATGCATGCCTGAAACGCCGCACCGCTACGGGGCAGCCCTAGGCTTGCCGCTGGCCTCGGGTCATTGCCTCGTGACCCATGCGTCAATCGATTGTCGCGCCCGAGTCCTTCACAATCTTTGCCCATTTCGCCAACTCGGTTTTCAGCATCGCGGCAAATTGTTCCGGATCGTTCACGAACGGCTCCGCGCCCTGGAGCGCGAGCTTTTCCTTCACGCCTTTGCTAGTCAACGCGGCAACGATGGCCGCATGTAATTGCGTCACGATGGATTTGGGTGTTCCGGCCGGGGCAAACAATCCATACCAGGGATCAGCGCCGAATCCTGGCACCGTCTCGCCGATGGTCGGCACTTGCGGCAGCGATGGGATACGCTTTTGCGTAGCGGCGCCCAGGGCGATCAGTTGGCCGCCTTTGATGAAAGAAACGGATGAGGGCATGCTGACGAATGCAAGCGGGATCTCGCCGCTCAACACGTCGTTCAACGCGGCGGCCGCGCCCTTATAGGGAATATGCGCGAGGTCGGTTTTTGCCGCGGCCTTAAACATCTCGCCGATCAAATGATTAAAGGTGCCGTTGCCGGCCGAGCCGTAGCTCAGTGTGCCGGGTTTTAGTTTGGCGAGTGCAATCAAATCCTTGACGTTCTTCGCCGCGAATGATGGGTTCGCCACAAGCAAATAGGGCGCGGTGGCGACCGCGCTAATCGGCACAAAATCTTTCACCGGATCGAAGCCCGGCTGTTTGTAGAGCACCGGATTCGCGACCATGACGCTGCTTATCGCCAGAAATAACGTATAGCCATCCTTCGGCGCTTGCGCGGCGGCTTGGGCGCCGATGTTGCCGCCCGCCCCTACTTTATTGTTGACAATAAATTGCTGCTTCAAATTTTCCGATAGCTTTTGCGCGACGATGCGCGCGATGGCATCGTTGCCGCCGCCGGCGGCTTGGGGCACGATGACCGTGACGGATTTATTCGGATATGTTTCGGCTCGTACGCGGTCGCAAATCAGAATAAAGACCGTAAAGACGGCAACAACGAAACGAGCGCAAGAAGTGAAATTCATATTTGGATAGAGCGAACGCCATAAAGCGCGCATATTACACGACGTTGCGCGCAATGCGCTAAGCAGTCATCGCGAGGCGCGCGAAGAGCGACGCGGCGATCTCGAATTTGAACTGCTCCCAATACGAAATACGAGATTGCGTCGCTGCGCGCGCAATGACATGGCCTCAAATCTCTTCTCCCAAATACGTCGTGAAATCGGCATAATAGCGCGTGCCTGACCATTCCCCACGGAGATAAGAATGCAACAATCAGTGGCCGCACCTAGTGGCATCATGGGTTGGATCGACCGCAATATTCTGCAATTAGGACGCGAAGTGCGCCTGAGCTTTCTTCCGCCCCTAATGGTTTATGTGGCCTATGGGATTTCAGCGCTTACCGGGATCGTCGGCACATTTTTTATCAAGGATTATCTCGGTCTCTCGGCAGCGTTTCTCGCGGCGCTGGGATTTTGGGTCGGCCTGCCCTGGGCACTCAAGGTGCCGGTCGGCCATTTGGTGGATTTGTTCTGGCGCTATAAGGCCGGATTGGTGTATCTCGGTGCGGCCCTGGTGGCATGCAGCTTGTTGATCATGGTCGGCTTGCTGACCGATCCGGCGACCATGCGCCAAACCATGAGTGCCGAAAAATGGTTTGTGCTGTCGTCCCTGCTCTCGCCCATCGGTTATGTGCTGCAGGATGCGGTCGCTGATGCGATGACGGTTGAAGCCGTGCCACGCTTCGATGAATCGGGGCAAGCGCTTGACGCGAAATTGCAACGTTCCATGCACACCACGATGCAAACCCTTGGGCGCGTCGCGCTGATCGGCGGCGGCGTGCTGGTGGCCTTTGTCAATGTGATCTTGCTGTCGGGCGTACAACACTTACCCAAGGAGCAACAATCCGGGGTCTATGCGAACATCTATTTGCTCGCCTTGATTATCCCGATGGTTTCGATATTCGGTGTTTGGTTCGCCGGTCACCTGCGTCGGCGCGAACGCAGCCGTTTGCGCGCGCAAGGGTTGAGTGCCGAGGAAATCTCGCGCCGCACCGACGTGCAAGCGGAAAAGCCGCCGGTGAATTGGTGGGTGTTGGGTGGTGGCCTTGCATTCGCGTCGGTATCGATCATCGTCGGCTTAAGCGACATTGAGTACGGTCAGGAGTTAATTTTCGCCGCGTCGATGAGCATCGTGCTATTTCTGATGTGGCGATTGATGCGCGAGCTGAGTCCCGAGGCGCGCAACACGCTGCTCGGCACCGCCATCGTGATTTTCGTGTTCCGCGCGTTACCCGGTAGCGGCGCTGGATCCCAATGGTGGTACATCGACGTGCTCAAATTCGATCAAGAGTTCTTCGCCAAACTTTCGCTACTCGGCAGCTCGCTGACCTTGTTCGGTTTGTTTATCTTCCGCCGCTTCATGGCGGAACGATCGATTTTTTATGTCGTGGGATTTTTGACCGTGGTCGGCACGATACTGTCCCTGCCTTCGGTCAGTATGTACTACGGTCTGCACGAATGGACCGCCGCGCGCACCGGCGGCTTCGTCGATCAGCGTTTCATCGCCGTGATCGACACGGCGCTGGAATCGCCCCTCGGCCAAATCGCGATGGTGCCGATGCTTGCGTGGATTGCGAATTCCGCGCCATCCCATTTGAAGGCGACCTTCTTTGCCGTCATGGCCTCGTTCAGCAACTTAGCACTATCGCTGAGCAACCTGGGCACCAAGTACATGAATAAAATTTACATCATCACGCGCGAGGTGAAAGATCCCACGAGCGGTGCGGTGAACGTCCCGGCGGATTACAGCCAACTGGGTTCACTGTACATTACGTTGATTCTCATCGGCTTAATCCTACCTCTCGCCGCCATCGTGATCGCCAAGGCGTTCCGCTGGCGTAGCGCGTAGCGCCTTCGATGAGCATCAGCGCGCACTACGCTCAAACGGATCTCGCTGCGTCCATCCTGAACGCGTTGCGTCAAGCGGGAAAAAATTTAGACGCACTGACCATCGACGACCTCGCGCCGGTCGATCAATTTCACGTCCGCGGCAAACAATCAACGTTGGAACTCGCCCAGCGCGCCGGTATTTCAGCGGGGCAACGTATCCTCGATGTCGGCGGCGGGCTCGGTGGCCCGGCGCGCACCCTTGCGACGCTGTTCGGGTGCGTTGTTACCGTCGTCGATCTCACAGAAGAATATTGCCGCGTCGGAGAAATGTTGACGGCGCGCCTTGGGTTGTCCGATCAAGTAAGACATCAGCATGCAAATGCCACGGCCCTGCCTTTTCTGGACGCCAGTTTCGACGTGGTGTGGACCCAGCACAGCACCATGAACATCGAACATAAACCCAATGTTTACGCGGAGTTCCAGCGAGTTTTGCGCCACGACGGGCGCTACGCCTCGCGGGAGATCATGCAAGGGGAAGCCACGCCGATTTATTTTCCGGTGCCGTGGGCGCGCGATCCTTCCATTAGTTTTTTGCAACCGCCGGCGGCTATCCGGCGGCTAGTTGAAGCGGCGGGATTTTTGTCGTCGCACTGGGCCGATGAAACGGCCAAAGCACGAGAGTGGTACGAAAAACGCATCCAGTCCACTGCCGCCGGCTTGCCCGCGCTGGGCATTCACCTATTGCTGGGTGAGGACATGATGGCGATGTCGCGCAATCAAATTCGCAACTTGAACGAAAACAGAATCGCCATCGTTCAAGCGGTGTTTCAAAAAACTTAAGCCGACGCTAGTTTCCGGTCGACGAAATCGAGCCGGTCTTGTCCCCAAAAAATTTCGCCGTCGATGACAAAGCTCGGCGCGCCGAATACTTGACGATCCATCGCTTCTTGCGTGTAGGCCGCGTAGGTCGCCTTAATTTCGTCGGATTGCGCTTGCGCGATCAGACTCGCACCGTTTAAACCCTGTTCGTTAGCCATGGCCTGCAACGTTTCCGCCTCGCCGATATTGCGCTCCTGTTCCCACACGCCACGGAGCATGGCGAACGTCAGCCCCATGCCCGCATCGGTGCTTTGCTTGGATGCGGCGATGATGCAGCACGATGCCAAATCCCCCGGCGCCGGGAAAAATTTCGGCTTCATCGTCAACGGCATTTTTAGATGGTCGCGCCAACGCGCTAACTCCATCAGGCGATAAGCCTGGCGCTGCGGCGCACGCTGCGGCAGGGGCAAGCCGCCCGAGACGGGAAATATTTTTCCCAGGTCCATCGGCTTCAAATTTACCTGCGCGCCGTATTTTTTCAGCATCGCCGCGAGGCGCGGATGGCCCAGATAAGTCCATGGGGAAATCGGGGAAAAATAATAATCAACTATCTTGCTCATACCGGCCTCGTTCATTTTTGTAAAGTCGTATGGTAGCCGGTCGAGACGATGCAGCGCAATTGCGATTGAGCCGAATCACCGGCAATCTGCGCGGAAACCAGATTTCTATCGCCACCTCTCGTAACCTTGGTATAGTGACCTGACTTGTCGTACGCTGCGCGTTAAAAAAAATGGATAGTCAAAGAGTCGAAAAAAGATTCAAGAACGTTTCTAGGCAACTGGCGATCGCCTATTTGGCGTTCGCAGTATGTCTGTTTGCTACCCTAGAGGCCTGGTACTTCTCGCGTCAACACGCATTTGACAGCGCGCGGGAAAAATTCAATCAAGAGGTGTACGCGTCGCGCACGGCGATCACCCTGCGCATGAAAAGTTATGAACAGATTTTGCGCGGCGGTATGGGGTTGTTTGCCGCGTCCATTGATGTCAGCCGTGAGAATTGGCGACGCTATGTCGCAACCTTGCGGATGGAAGAAGCCTATCCCGGCATCCAAGGTATCGGTTATGCGCCCCTCGTGGCCCACGCCGACAAAGCCGCTCATCTGGCCGCCTTGTGGAAGGAGGGTTTCACCAACTACGAGGTCCTGCCACGAGGTGACCGCAGCGTTTATATACCGGTACTTTTCCGGGAACCGTTCGACAGCTTAAATCGGCGCGCCCTTGGATTCGATATGTCCGCCGAACCCATCCGGCGCAACGCAATGGAGCTTGCCCGGGACACGGGCGCCGCGGCGTTGACGGGCAAGGTGCGTTTGGTGGTGGACAACGAAACGCAGAATCCGGTGAGCGTCATCATGTTTATGCCGGTCTACGAGCACAACACCTCCCCTATCACCATCGATTCCCGCCGCGCCGCTCTGAAGGGCTACGTGTTTGCTCCTTTCCGAGTACGCGAGCTGATCGATGCAACCCTAGGCGAGCGCCTGACTGAGGCCGGTGTCGATCTGGAATTGTTCGAAAGCGTTGCCATCGCCAAGGAGACGCTGCTATATGACCGCGACCGTCAACCTCAATTCGCCGAGGCGAATTTTCACCCGCTTTTCGCTACGCAACAGACCTTGGAACTGGGAGGGCAGACCTGGACGCTAGTGATGCGCACGCTGCCCCGTTTCGAGAACTCTATCGACCGCACCCAATCCTGGCTGATCCTCGGTGGCGGTACGCTGCTAAGCTTACTGCTGCTCGGGTTTCTCTATTCGCTCGCGACCCAGCATGCCAACGTTCACGATCGCGCGTCGCAACTCACTCAGGATCTGCAGCAAAGCGAACAACGGTTTCGCCATCTCGCCCACCATGATCCATTGACCGGATTACCCAATCGCACGTTGCTGCAGGACCAGTTTGCGCGGGCGCTGGGACGTGCTCGGCGCAGTAATAATAATCTTGCGATTCTCTTCATCGACCTTGACCGCTTCAAGACGATTAACGATTCTCTGGGCCACAGCGCCGGCGACGCGTTATTGCGCGAAGTTGCGGATCGGATCCGTCTGACCGTGCGCGAGTTCGACACCGTCGCGCGAATGGGTGGCGACGAGTTTGTCATTTTGCTGACGGATCTAGCGGAGCCTGCGGATGCCGGTCGTGTCGCCGAGCACGTCCTGGTGTCGCTGGCCAAAGTGACGATCATCGACGGACACCCGCTGCACGTTACGTCGAGTATCGGCATTAGCCTGTTCCCGGACGATGGCGAAGATTTCGACGAATTATTGAAACATGCCGATGCCGCCATGTATCTGGCCAAGGAGAACGGCCGCAACGGTTATCAGTTCTTCACCAGCGAAATCAATGTGCTCGCCCACGGTCGCCTGGCGGTTGAGACTGGACTGCGTAATGCGCTGAATAATGACGAATTCGAACTGCACTTTCAACCGCAAATCGCGCTGCCCGGCGGTGCGATCGTCGGCGCCGAGGCGTTGTTGCGCTGGCGTCATCCACAACGCGGGCTGGTGGCGCCGGATGAGTTCATCCCGATCGCCGAAGATACGGGGCTGATCGTGCCGATCGGCGAATGGGTGCTGCGTAGCGCCTGCGCGCAATACGCCGAATGGCGGCGCCGTGGCCTGGCGCCGTTTCGGCTGGCGATTAATTTATCGGCGCGTCAACTGCGGCAGAAGGACTTGGCGGCAATCACGCAAGAGGTTCTGCTGGCGAATGGGATGAAGGGCGACGAACTCGAATTCGAAATCACCGAAACCAGCCTCATGCAGAGCACCGAGGCGGCAGCCGCTTCATTACGCGCGCTTAAGGTGCTTGGCGTGACGCTATCGTTGGACGACTTCGGCACCGGCTACTCGAGCTTAAGTTACTTGCGGCGTTTCCCAATCGATACACTGAAAATCGATCGCTCCTTCGTGCGCGATATTTCGACCGATCCGAGCGATGCCGTGCTGGTGCGCGCGATTATCGATCTGGCCCATAGTTTGGGCATGACTACGGTGGCGGATGGCGTGGAAACGTCGGAACAACTGAGCTTCTTGATCCTGCACAAATGCGACGATTTCCAGGGTTATTTTATCAGCCGACCGTTAACCGCGGAGGCCTTCGAGCAGGCCCACGCAAAATGGGAATCAACTTTAAGCCGTATTCTTTCCCCAGAAGCACCACAATCGGTCGCGTAAAAAACACCCGTGCCATCAGGCAATGTGGATGCGGTGCTGCGACCATGCCATGCTCAGAGGCAATCAGGACGCGGCGCCTGGCGCGGTTAAAACTGGGATTCTTGCAGCGCGAATACACTTTCCGCACCGTTAATCACTTCCAGGCTCAAGGCCTTAGCCTTGGGCAGGATGTGTTCAGCGTAAAACTTCGCCGTGCCGAGCTTGGCTTTGTAGAACTCCATGTCGCCCGCGCCGGCCGCGACTTTTTTCTGGGCAGCGAGAGCGGCGCGCGCCATTTGCCAGCCACCCAGGACATAACCGGCGCACATCAAATAAGGGACCGCGCCAGCTGCCGGCAGCCGCGGATCCTTCATGACATTCTCGCCTATCCATTGTGTCGCTTCGCCCCAGGCATTGCCGGCGGTAACCAGTGCATAACCGATCGCGCTGCAGTGAACACCCGAACTTGCGACCGCCTCTTTAGCGGTTTCACCGATGGTCCCGAGTAACGCGCGTATCGTCAGCCCGCCATCGCGGCCGAGCTTGCGGCCGATCAGATCCAGCGCCTGAATACCGGTCGTGCCTTCGTAAATCGTGGCGATGCGCGCATCGCGCAAATGCTGCGCGGCGCCGGTTTCCTCGATGAAACCCATGCCGCCGTGAATCTGGATGCCGGTGGACGCGATCTCGATACCGATCTCCGTGCTCCATCCTTTAACAATCGGAATCAGTAACTCGCCTACCATCAAATGGCGCTTGCGTTGCTCCTCGTCGGGATGACGTTTGGCGATGTCGAACAACGCCGCCGTGCTGTAAAACAACGCACGCATCGCTTCGACTTGGGCTTTCATCGACATCAACATCCGGCGCACATCGGGATGGTTGATGATGGTCACGCGCGCGCCGCCCTTCTTCGCGATTTCCGTGCCTTGCACGCGCTCCTTGGCGTAGCTCAGCGCCTTTTGATAGGCGCGATCACCGATCGACAATCCTTCCAAACCGACGGCAAAGCGTGCGGCGTTCATCATCACGAACATATATTCGAGTCCGCGATTTTCCTGGCCGATCAAATAACCAATCGCCCCGCCGCCGTCGCCGAACGCCAGCACCGCGGTCGGGCTGGCGTGGATGCCGAGCTTGTGTTCGATGGAAACACAACGCACATCGTTTCGGTCGCCAAGGCTACCATTGGCGTTCACTAGAAATTTTGGCACGATGAACAGCGAAATACCTCTCACGCCATCCGGCGCGTCCGGCGTACGAGCGAGCACGAGGTGGACGATGTTTTCCGCCATGTCATGATCGCCGTAGGTGATAAAAATTTTCTGCCCGGAGATGCGATAGTGATCACCTTCCGGAACGGCGCGCGAGCGCAGCGCGGCGAGATCGGAGCCGGCTTGCGGCTCGGTAAGATTCATCGTGCCGGTCCAATCGCCAGCGATCATTTTGTGCAAATAACGCTGTTTCAATTCCGGCGTCGCGCACAATTGAATTGCTTCGATCGCACCTTGCGTCAGCAGCGGACAAAGCGAAAACGCCATATTCGCCGAACCGAACATTTCTTCCACCGGCGTGGAGACCAAGCTTGGAAGCCCTTGTCCCCCGTATTCCGGTTCGCAACGCAGTTGATTCCAGCCACCTTCGACGAACTGGCGATAGGCTTGTTTGAAACCGTCCGGCGTCGTGACTGCGCCGTTGTGCCATTTCGCGCCTTGCCGATCACCGCTCCAATTCAGCGGCGCGAGGACGTCGCTGGCAAACTTACCCGCCTCGTCGAGAATGGCGTCCACCAAGTCCGGCGTCACTTCTTCGTTACCCGGCAGCGACGAAACCGCGCCGAGGCCGATCAACTCATGCAGCACGAACTGCATGTCTTTTCGAGGAGGTGTGTAGCTCATGATTTATCCAGTTCCGCCGTGAATTCGGGAATGGCTTGAAACAAATCCGCGACCAAACCATAGTCTGATATTTGAAAAATCGGCGCTTCCGCATCTTTGTTAATCGCGACGATGACCTTGCTGTCTTTCATGCCCGCCAAATGCTGAATCGCGCCGGAGATACCGACCGCGATGTACAGATCCGGCGCGACCACTTTTCCGGTCTGCCCGACTTGATAGTCGTTCGGTACGAAACCGGAATCCACCGCCGCGCGCGACGCCCCGAGTGCGGCGCCCAGCTTGTCGGCAAGGGTTTCCAGCAGCTTGAAATTCTCGCCGTTTTGCATGCCGCGTCCACCGGAGATGACGATGCGGGCGGCGCCCAATTCCGGCCGTTCGGATTTGGTCAATTCCTGACCGACGAATTCGCTCAGGCCCGCGTCCGCAGCTGCGGCAATATTCTCGATCGCCGCATTCCCCGCGCCGCTCGCGGCATTCGGAAAAGCCGACATGCGCACCGTGAGCACTTTGACTTTATCTTTCGATTGCACCGTCGCCAGCGCATTGCCCGCATAAATCGGCCGCACGAAGGTATCGGCGGATTCGACTGAAATCACATCGGAAATCTGCGCGACATCCAACAATGCCGCCACTCTTGGCATCACGTTTTTGCCGGACGTGGTAGCGGGCGCCAGGATGTGCGAATAGCCCGACGCCAGACCGACGATCAAGCTCGCGAGATTTTCGCCGAGGCCGTGGGCGTAATGCGCCACATCGGCGACGAGAACTTTGTTGATACCGTCAATTTTCGCCGCTGCTTGCGCGACCGCCTGGCACTGATGGCCCGCCACCAAAATCACTATATCGCCACCGATTTTTTGCGCCGCCGAGACCGCGTTGCCGGTGGCCGATTTCAGACTCGCGTTGTCGTGTTCCGCAAGAATTAGAATTGTCATCAGATCACCTTCGCTTCATTCTTGAGTTTAGCCACGAGTTCCGCTACGTTTTTGACCATCACGCCGCCCTTGCGTTTCGGCGGTTCGACCACTTTTAAAGTCGTGAGACGTGGCGTGACATCGACGCCGAGATCGGCCGGCTTCATCACATCAAGCTGTTTTTTTTTCGCCTTCATGATATTCGGCAACGTCGCATAGCGCGGCTCGTTCAAGCGCAAGTCCGTCGTGATAATGGCCGGCAGCTTGACCGCGATCGTCTCCAAACCGCCGTCCACTTCGCGCGTCACCTTGGCAACGGCGCCATTGACATCCACTTTCGATGCGAACGTCGCCTGCGACCAACCGAGCAGCGCGGCGAGCATTTGCCCGGTTTGATTCGAATCGTCGTCGATTGCTTGCTTACCGAGAATAATCAACTGCGGAGCCTCTTTCACCGCTACGGCTTGTAATAATTTTGCCACCGCCAAGGGCTGCAATTCGACATCGCTCTCGACCAGAATCGCACGATCCGCGCCCATCGCCAGCGCCGTGCGCAATGTTTCCTGACACTGGATTACGCCGAGCGAAATGGCGACGATCTCCGTCACCACCCCTTTTTCTTTGAGTCGAATCGCCTCTTCGACCGCAATCTCGTCGAAGGGATTCATAGACATTTTGACGTTCGCCAGATCGACGCCGGAACCATCGGCCTTGACCCGCGCCTTCACGTTGTAATCAATCACGCGCTTAACCGCGACGAGGACTTTCATTCGTTATCGCCTCAACAATTAGGGAAAATAGGATTTTAGCATCCCACGTTGCGCCGAACCAACGAAGGCCCGCTGCGTGACGCGCAGGTCAGGGTAATGTCAGAGAATTGAGCGATCATGCCCATCGATCGACGTGCCCGTGCGCTAGGTGATTAGGGTAAACTATTGAACTGACATAATTAAAAGCACCCCAGGAGCAAAGATTGCCGAATGAAGTTGCCATCGACGTTAAACAAGTCGAGCAAGCATTAAGAAAAGCCAAGCGTGGCCTGCCAAAAGGCCGCCCGGTCGACGCGACTGCATTGGCAGAAATTCGCGCCCTAGTGGGCGACGAGCCGCGCCGCCGCGATTTGCTGATAGAGCACTTGCATAAAGTGCAGGATAACTTCGGCCACCTTTCCGCGGCGCACATCGTGGCGCTGGCGAGCGAGATGAATCTGGCGATGACCGAAGTGTACGAAGTCGCGACCTTCTATCATCACTTCGACGTCATCAAGGAGGGCGATCCGATACCGCAAGCCATTACCGTTCGCGTGTGCGATTCCGTCGCATGCGAGATCGCCGGCGCCAAAGAATTGTTGCAAAAATTGCCGGGCATTTTGGGTAAAGACGTGCGCGTGATTGCCGCGCCTTGCATTGGTCGATGCGAGTCCGCGCCGGCCGCGGTGGTGCATCAAAATCCCGTGTGCGATGCGACGATTGAGAAAATTTCCGCGCTGGTTAAGCAAAAATCCACCAAGCACGATCACGCAAACTACATCCCTTATTTAGGTTTCGACGACTATAAAAAGCAAAACGGCTACCAAACTTGGATCACCTGCGCCACAGGAAAACGCGATGTTGAATCCGTCATCAAAGAAATGGAAAACTCCGGTTTGCGCGGCCTCGGTGGCGCGGGCTTTCCGGCGGGCCGCAAATGGCGCATCGTGCGTGGCGAAGCCGGTCCGCGCTACATGGCCATCAACATCGACGAGGGCGAGCCGGGCACGTTCAAGGATCGCTGGTATCTCGAACGCGATCCCCATCGTTTTTTGGAAGGCATGTTGATTGCCGCCTGGGCCGTCGGCATCGATTCGATTTGGGTTTATCTGCGCGACGAATATCACGGCGTGCGTGAGAATCTGGATAAAGAAATCAAAGCGCTTAAAGCCAATCCGCCCGGTGCTATCAAACTGCCCGACATCGAACTACGGCGCGGCGCGGGCGCCTACATTTGCGGCGAAGAATCGGCGATGATCGAATCCATCGAAGGCAAACGCGGCATGCCGCGACTGCGGCCACCGTACGTGGCGCAGGTCGGCCTGTTCAATCGCCCGACGCTTGAACACAACATGGAAACGCTCTACTGGGTGCGTGACATTTTGGAAAAAGGGGCGGGCTGGTTTGCCGATCAAGGCCGTAACGGCCGCAAAGGTTTGCGCTCGTTTTCCGTCAGCGGCCGCGTGAAAAAACCCGGCGTTCACCTGGCGCCCGCCGGCGTCTCTTGCCGTGAACTCATTTCAGAATATTGCGACGGCATGTTGGACGGCCACCAGTTCCATGGCTATTTGCCCGGCGGTGCTTCGGGCGGGATCTTGCCCGCGAGTCACGGCGATATCCCACTGGATTTCGATACCTTGCAACCCTACGGCTGCTTCATTGGTTCAGCCGCGATTGTGATTTTCTCACAGCACGATAAAGCCACCGACATCGCACGCAATTTGATGGCGTTCTTCAAACACGAATCCTGCGGCCAATGCACGCCCTGCCGCGTCGGCACCGCAAAAGCGTTGACTTTAATGCAGGCGCCGAAGTGGGATCAAGGTCTGCTGAATGAGTTATCGACCGCGATGATGGATGCGTCCATCTGTGGCCTCGGCCAAGCGGCGCCGAATCCGATTCAAAGCGTGGTGAAATATTTCTCGAACGAGCTTCAATAATGAACGCGCCCCTCACCACCGAACTGCAAGCCGAAACCATCACATTCAAGTTGAATGGCGCGGACGTCGTCGGCTATAGCAACGAAACCATTATCGAAACCGCGGAGCGCAACGGCGTCGAAATTCCGCAACTGTGCTACAAACCCGGCTATCGGCCCGACGGTAACTGCCGCGCATGCATGGTCGAGATCAAAGGCGAGCGCGTGTTAGCGCCCGCCTGCTGCCGCTATCCCAAGGCTGGATTAGAAGTCACTAGCAACAACGAGCGTTCCGTTAATGCGCAGAAAATGATTCTGGAATTGCTGCTGTCCGACATGCCGGAAAAAGATTACACGCTGAACTCCGAGCTCGATCAATGGGCGAAAAAACTCGATATGGGCAAACCGCGCTTTGCGTCGCGCCCATCAGTCAAAGCCGACATCAGCCATCCCGCCATGGCGGTCAATCTCGACGCGTGTATTCAATGCACGCGCTGCGTGCGCGCCTGTCGCGAGGAGCAAGTGAACGACGTGATCGGCTTTGCTTTTCGTGGCGATCATTCGAAGATCGTCTTCGATCTCGACGATCCGATGGGCGAGAGCACTTGCGTCGCGTGCGGCGAATGCGTACAAGCCTGCCCGACCGGCGCGCTGATGCCCGCTCGTGAAGTGGCTCTCAACAAACCAGACAAAACCGTTGATTCGCTCTGCCCCTACTGTGGCGTCGGTTGCCAACTCACGTACAACATCAAAGACAACAAGATTCTGTACGTCGAGGGTCGCGATGGGCCGGCGAATCACAACCGTTTGTGCGTGAAGGGCCGCTATGGTTTCGACTACGTGCATCACAAACATCGACTGACCAAACCACTGATTCGCAAGCCGGGCAGCCCTAAGCCTGGTCACCAATTGCCGTCCCCGGAAGAAGCCTCGAGCTGGTTCCGCGAAGCGACCTGGCAAGAAGCGCTCGATCTCGCCGCAGGCAATCTGAAAACCATCCGCGATCGCGACGGCCCGAATGCGCTGGCCGGCTTTGGTTCGGCAAAAGGCAGTAACGAAGAAGCGTATCTATTTCAAAAATTAATTCGCACGGGTTTCGGCACCAACAACGTCGATCACTGCACGCGGCTGTGCCACGCCTCATCCGTGATGGCGCTGCTCGAAGGCATCGGCTCCGGCGCCGTGTCGAATCAAGTGTCGGACGTAATGAAGGCGGAAGTGATTTTGTTGATCGGCGCGAATCCGATCGTCAATCATCCCGTCGCCGCAACCTGGATTAAAAACGCAACGAAGCACGGCGCTAAGCTCATCATCGCCGATCCACGCCGCAGCAGCTTGTCGCGTTATGCCTGGCGCACACTGCAATTCAAAGCCGACACCGATGTGGCGCTTCTCAACGCCATGATGCATGTGATCGTTCACGAGAATTTAGTGGACGAGGACTTCATCGCAAGCCGCACCATCGGCTATGAAGAGCTGAAGAAAAACGTCGCCGACTACAACCCGGAAACCATGGCGCCGATCTGCGGCGTCGATGCAGAAACGATAAAAGAAGTGGCTCGCGCCTTCGCTACCAGCAAAGGCTCGATGATTCTGTGGGGCATGGGAATCTCGCAACATGTTCACGGTACGGACAACGCGCGTTGTCTCATCGCGCTATCGCTGATGACCGGCCAGATTGGCCGCCCCGGCACGGGCTTACATCCGCTGCGCGGTCAAAATAACGTGCAAGGCGCGTCGGATTCCGGTTTGATTCCGATGATGCTTCCGGATTATCAACGCGTCGACAATCCGGTCGCGCTGAAACGTTTTGAAGCGCTGTGGAACGCTAAGCTCAACAGCAATCCCGGCTTAACCGTGGTCGAGATCATGGATGCGGTCCACGCAGGAAAAATCAAAGGCATGTACGTGATGGGCGAGAACCCTGCCCTGTCGGACCCGGATGTAAATCATGCCCGTCAAGCCCTCGCCGAACTGGAATGTCTGGTAGTGCAGGATATTTTCATAACGGAGACTGCTTATTTCGCCGACGTGATTCTGCCCGCGTCCGCTTTCCCCGAGAAGACCGGTACCTTCACCAATACGGATCGCATGGTGCAACTCGGTCGCCGCGCGCTCGATATGCCGGGCGACGCGCGTCAGGACTTGTGGATCATTCAGGAGCTAGCGCGGCGCTTAGGTTGTCAGTGGAATTATTTGGGACCGGAAAGCGGTGTCGCTTCTGTGTTCAATGAAATGCGCAAGGCCATGGACAGCATCGCCGGCATCACCTGGGAGCGTTTGGAACATGAAGGCTCGGTAACCTATCCCTGCGAGAAGGAAGGCGACCCTGGCGAATCTGTTGTTTTTGTCGATGACTTCCCGCGGGAATCGGGCCGCGCGCGTTTTGTGCCGGCCGACATCATTCCCGCTAACGAGCGGCCCGACAGAGAGTATCCGTTTGTACTCATCACCGGCCGCCAGTTGGAACACTGGCACACCGGCAGCATGACGCGCCGCGCCGGAGTGTTGGATGCGATCGAGCCCTACCCCGTGGCGTTGGTGCATCCGCTGGATTTAGACAAACTCGGCGCTAAGCCGGGTGATACCATCACGGTTGCCTCGCGCCGCGGCAAGATTTCCCTTTACGCCCGCGCTGATGATGGCACACCGATCGGCGCGCTGTTTATTCCCTTCTGTTACTACGAAGCGGCGGCGAACGCGCTGACCAATCCGGCGCTCGATCCGGTCGGGAAAATTCCCGAGTTCAAGTATTGCGCGGTGAAAATTACCAAAGGTGGCCAGCCGTTGCCCACATCGAGCTTCGGCGGCGGTAAAGCGCTGGCAGCGGCGTAACTTTTTCAGGAATCGAACGTCCAAACTGATATGACGGATCAAATCATCTCGTTCGCGACCGGAAAACCGATCGCCAACGAATACTCCAAACTAGTCGATAAACTCAGCCGCCCAATCCGTGACCTGCGCATTTCGGTCACGGATCGCTGCAATTTCCGCTGCGTGTATTGCATGCCGAAAGAAGTGTTCGGCAAAGATTATCAGTTCCTTGAACACACGTCGTTACTGACCTTCGAAGAAATCACACGAGTCGCGCGGCTGTTCAAAGAAATCGGCATCGAGAAAATTCGCCTCACCGGCGGCGAGCCACTAGTGCGCCGCAATCTCGAAAAGTTGATCGAAATGCTGGCGAAACTCGATTTGGATTTGACACTGACGACTAACGCTTCGTTGCTGAAGAAAAAAGCGCAGTCACTCAAGGACGCCGGATTAAAGCGCGTTACCGTGAGTCTCGATTCCCTCGACGATAAAGTTTTCAAAGCGATGAACGACGTCGATTTTCCCGTCGCGCGGGTGTTGGAAGGCATCGACTTTGCCGCGTCCATTGGCCTCACACCGATCAAAGTCAACATGGTGGTCAAGCGCGGCGTCAAC
>JBKJHT010000177.1:0-13245 GCA_046598945.1 Burkholderiales bacterium
AGGCGAGCGCGCGTTCGGTCGGGAGCCAGCACGCCGCAACCATTGCGAGCAGTGCGAATACGTTCACGCGAAAACAACACAAATACGAGTGATCTGGGTGGCAAATCCAAAATTGACCGCGCGATTCGAGGACGACATCCGTGTTCATTTTATTTTTCCTATTTGCTTGATGTAATTAATGACTACTCGAATCGCTGTTCGAGTTGGCGATCCTGTCCAGACTGCTGATAAGCGGCTTCAGCACCAATGGGTCACTAATGCTGCGCAATACAATATCGCCGGCGGCGGCGCGGGTGAATTTCGGGGAGTGCTTGATACGTTTTATTAAGGCTTCACGTCCATGGTCGCGCTCTATAACCGTGTCCCAAAGCTCGATAAGCTGCTTCAGGGCCGGCGAAGGATCACTCTTGTGGGCAATGCCCGCCGGACGCGTCGGTGTGACCAGAATCAACACCGAGCGGGAGCGCTTGATTTGGGTTTTGCGGCTGAACAACAAATTGGCCACGGGAATGTCTCCGAGCACCGGCGTGCGCGACCCTTGGCCATCGATCACCGACTCGCTCAAGCCGCTGAGGATCAGCGTCTCGCCGAAACGAACGTCTGCGGTGGCGGCGACGTTTTGCTTAAACGTTGTGATACCTTGGGCAAAGCTGCCGATGCCTTGATCACTGAAGAAACTGCGATCCGCTTCGACGCGAATCTTCGCGCCATCCTCGCGGATTTGATTCGGCGTAATTTTCAGGCCGATACCGACGTCGATTTTTTCCAGTTGGTCGACGTTAACGCCACTGGCCTGCACGTTCAGTTGTTCGCCCGCGAAAAACGTTGATTGCTCCCCGGCAAAGGCCGTTAGACTTGGGCGCGCGACCACGTCGTAGTAGCGGGCGCCGCGATTGAAAATGTTCAGGTTATAAGTAATGTCGGGGATGCGAATGGCGCGCGTGAGCGTTGTCGTACCGGCGTAGGGGCCGTCGTCGATCCGGGTGCCGGTAAAAAGACGCCCCAAACTGAAGATGCCTTGCAGACCGTCGAGAAGATTAACGCCGGTGGCTTTGGAGCGCGTGTCGTCCGAGAGGATTAACGTGACATCCACAGTCAGTTGTTGTTGGCCCGCTTGTACTGCAGCCGGATCGACGGTAGATACGCTATCAGCCAGCGCATCCGCTTCGCCTGGTGTTTGCGCGATCTTTTGATCGACCGCTGCGGTGCGCAGCAATGCGCGACTGCGCTGCGCCACCCAGTTGCGCTCGACCGCTGGCAACAACGCCGGCGGTTGATCCAGCAACGTCTTGACGCGCATGCCATCACCGCGACCCGCGGCGGTCAGCGCCGCCATGCGCCAACCGATAGCCGAGCCGCTATTGAGTTTTCGCGCGCGTTCCGCAGCGCCTTCGGCGAGGGCGAGATTGCCACCGGCATAAGCCGCCGCAGCCAAACCTTCGAAGGCCAGTGGCTGCTCGGGATCAACTAGCGCAGCACTAGCAAAATATTCCTGCGCAAGTCCTTGCTGCGAACGTTGCAGTGCAACCATCCCCGCCAGTAGCGACGGCCAAATATCGTTCCCCGCAAATTGTCGAGCAGCGCCATAACCCGACAACGCTTGATCGAGCGATGCCGGATCACCGGCCAGATGATGGCTAGCCGCGAGCAGCAAATGGGATTGCGACGAACGTGGATTGGCGAGCACCAGTAGCTGCGCGGCATCGCGGGCGTCTGCCGCGTTGCCGCGATTCAGCGCCGTGATAACCGTTGCCGCCAGGTTGGCCATTGACGTTGCTCTGGGCAGATCACTTTTGGATTCTTTTGTCTGAACGGCGCCGCATGCGGCGAGCGAGGTGATGACGACAAGCGTGAAGCTCACCTGGACGATACGAAACTGAAACATGAATTCTCCTTTCATTGAATCGGCACGGAAAAACCGGCGCCTCTAAATTGTTGATTATTGTTAACCCATCAATTGCAATGGGAATTCCGCGCCGCGCTTCAGTTGCCGTCCGTAGCGGCAAAACAAATGTCCTCGCCGCATGAATAAGCTCGGCTACTAGCGAAGTTGTTTTTTTATTGCGTCACTGCAATTGGCGGGCGCTTTTTCGGTGGTGTCGGCTTCTTGGGAGGCGGTTTCTTATGCAACGGCTCTAACGGCGGTTCGGCTTGACCCTGTTTGGCCGCGTTTGCCCCGGAAACATCGCTGTCGGTGCGCCTTGACTTACCTGTCGCCGCGTTCTGAGTGTAAACATCGCCATGGCGCGATCCGGGAATATTGCTGCAATCGATAAATCCGCGCATAGAATTAGGCCCGGACTGCACCCAAATTTCACCATCATTGTTTTCATCCGTTCCGTTTTCCGCGGTGCTGGCCATCTGTGCCGCCGTTACACCAACCACTTGCATAACGGCGACGCACTCCTGTAAAGCCCAGGTGTTCTGGCTAAACGAAAGCAAACCGGCAAACATAAGGGATGCCGCCGCCGCTGATTTCTTAGAAAGCTTGTTCATGTATCTCTCCCTTTTCCAGGATTGTTGTTAATGCCGAAAATTTTTCTTACCCATTCTTAGTCCTGTCCGAGGCGGGCCATGACGCCATTGCAATGTTTACTTTGGCTCACCTACAACGTGTATTCCCAAGTCCAACACAAAGGTTCAAAGCAAATAAACATTATTTCTCGGCCTGCCAATTGGACGTGAAAATGGCTTGGCCTAGTGAAACCTCGTGGCTAGGCGTTACGCCTGCCCAGGCCTCAACGTTCAAAGTAGTCTAGGTATGTTTGAGCAACGACGCTATCCCCTAAAATGGGGATGACGCTGCTGGCGGGCGGGAAAAGCGCGTCTCCCTAGCCAGGGCGTGACTTGGGGAAGAGGCGACCGCGTCACGGCCTAATGAAACTTATGTTGAATCGGCTGCTGCGGTGCCCAACGACAAAGGCAAGGTCAACGTGACGACACATCCGCCGCGATCGGAACCCACATGAAGGTCGCCGCCTACGGTCGCGGCGCGTTGCTTCATATTCGCGACTCCGTGCCCCCGGCCATGGCTGGCGCCGCCCTGGACAATGCCGTGGCCATTGTCGCGCACGCTCAAGCACGCCTGTTGTTGGTTCGGCGTAAGCGATGCGGAAAATACGACTTCACTCGCGCCCGCGTGCTTGAGCACGTTAGCGAAAGCTTCTTGCACGATGCGTAAGATTTGCAATATCTCGCGCGGGGCGAGCCTTACAATCGGCGGGAAACCCGCGACCTCCCATTTCAGTGCGATACCTTGCCGCGCAAACCGATCCGTCAGACGATAGCGCAGATTGCCGATAACGTTGAGCAAATCGCCATCGGTCGGTTCGAGTGAATCGATGACCAGGCGCAGATCGTCGATACACTCGCCCAACACCGATGCAAGTTCGCCAGAAATTAATACACCACGCTCGGCGAGCTGGTGTGCGGCGATCAGTTGCGAGCCGACACCATCGTGCATGTCGCGCATGATGCGTTCGCGTTCGAGGGTTAGCATGCGGACATTTTCAACCCGGCGCATTTGTTCGTGGCTGCGCTCTAATTCGACGCTCTTTTGTTGTACGCGGGTTTCGAGTGAATGATTCAAGTCATCCGCTTCGGCCAGGGCCTTGATGTAGCGGTTCAACATATTCCAGGCCACGGCAGTGAACAGGATCGGTGCGCCGAAGTGCAGGTTATAAGGTTCACTGAAGCCAAGAATGTCGCGATGGGTAAACCAGTCACGGGCGCCAAGGCTATAAACGATGAGTGATGCGACCAGCAACAAACCGGCGTTGACCGTGCGCTCGCGCCGCGCTACGTCAAACAATACCTTGAGTATATAAGCGCCGGTAAACAGGAGCCCCAAGTAGCATAGACTGATGGCGAAGGTAAGCTGCAAGGCGCCGGCTGCCCAAAGTAAGAATGGCGCCGCGATCGCGAAACCCCATACCAAGCGCTCGGCGACCGGTAAGCGCTGATTGTCGAAACGCAGCACGAACATAAAAATCAATACCAATACCCAGATCATCGAGGTGGCGACAAGTATTTCCCAATACACCGCGGCAAAGGGGATATCGGTAACCAGGAGATGTGTGTTACGACCGGCCCAGAGCAATGCGGCCGCGCCGAAGTAACCGTGCGCCGTATTGGTCAGACGTAGAAACCAGGCCAGTAGCGCCATCGCGCCCAAGCCGAATGTTAACGCGCTGGTGATTTGAACACTGGTGACTTGCCAAAAATTGCGGCTGTGCCATTGCGCTGCGATCGGCGCGGCGAAACCGAAATGCATTTCCGATAGGCCACCTTTGTTATTGGCATAGGCCTTGATGCGGAAGTGGATGACGTTCGCGCCAACCTTGAGTAGCTTGTCGGGCACCGGGTAAAGCTGGGGCCTGTACCACTGTCGCGCCATAGGCTCGGTAAATTTACCCCCACTGCCGAGGTATTCGCCATTGATCATCGCCGCGCCGTTCATACTCACGCGCGGAACGTAGAGTGCGGACAATTTCAACTGCTCGGGCCTAAGCTCGAACTCGATGCGATACCAAGCGAACCCACCGACTCCTGGGCGCGAGACATTCCAGTTATCCGGCAAGGATTGCGCTTGCCATGGGGCAGAATCCGGTGGCGGCGCCTCGCTCGCGCTCAGAATTATTTCGGCTCGGGTAAGTCGTATAGTTTGAGGGGACGAAACGTTTGAATTTTCAGGCTCAGCCAACGGGAAACCAAGTGTCACAACGCAGAGCGTTATCGCAGCAATCGTTGCGCGTGCTGACAGAACGGGGCCTTTGATCCTTGTCATTCCGAGCGAAGCGAAGAATCTGCTTTCCCAAGCGGACAGAAGATTCTTCGCTTCGCTCGGAATGACAGATTGTTGTTTCCTACCGGCTCGGTTAAATAAGGTGCCGCCGACTCGCCTCATACACCGCCTCCCCGCGGGACGAAACCGCTAGTTTGCTGTAAATCTTCTTAATGTGCGAGGCCACGGTGTGATGGGAAATTTTGAGTAAAGCACCGATCTCCAGTGCGCGGTAACCTTTGGCGACGAGTTGCAGCACGTCGCGCTCGCGCTCCGATAAGGCAATCGTATCGGGCGGCGCGCTGCGCGATACGTTGCTGAAGCGCTGCAACAAGCGTCGCGCGATAATCGGATTGATCGGGCTGCCACCGGCGCGCAGCAGTTTGATGGTGGCGACAAAATCTTCCGGTAAGCTATCTTTGAGCAAATAGCCGGCGGCGCCCGCCTCAAGGCTGCGCATGACGTGGGCCTCATCGCCAAACACCGTGACCACCATGGCGTCAAGGTCGGGAAAGGCGCGGCACGCCGCGCGCACAATGTCGGCGCCGTCGCCGTCGGGCAAACCCAAATCGCATAACAATACGTCAGGCCGACCCTTGGCGAGGCAGGCGTGCGCTTCGGCGCACGTACCGACGGCCGCTAGTAATTCAAAATCCGTACACGACTCGACGAACTCGGCGAATCGAGCGCGAAAGTTTGGATCATCTTCGACAATCAGTATGCTTAGCATGTCCTATTCGATCGGCGCGGCTCATCACAAAGGATCCCCCCACTGCAATGTGGACTTGGATGCTGAAGCTTGGAGCCTAATCGATGTCGAGCGGCATTGCCATCCCCGAAACGAGGGATAGGAGGGCACTCACAGTGGCTCAAGTCGAAAATGCGTGGTTTTTTAAATAGATGAATAAATCGGTGGTTCCCTAAGCGTGACGGCAAAGTATCCACAATTAAATTCCATGAAAATCAGGCGAGAAAGGCACCGTCATGAAGCGCGCGCAGCGCGAACGTGCATTGGCGGGTATCGGTACTACGAAGCGCGGGCAAGCACCGTTTCTAGGGAAGTCTTGAATAAGTTCGAGTTCTAAATATGCATGATATGTAAGGCGATATTTTTTGTTCGCAACGCAGTATCATGACGAAATAGGACTTATACAGAGCTTCCCTAGGTTCAACGTCCTTCGCCAGCGCCCTTGTCCAGCCTTGTTGCTGGCACGGCATGCCTTGAGAGGCAAGCTGGGTGCGGCTTCCAGCCTTGTGTGCGAGAACAACTCGATCGGCTAATTCTGCGCCAGATAGCGCCGCCAACCACCATGCTGCGAAATATCCTCGGCGTCGTGTGCCGCATAGTGCTCGCAAACAAAGCCTTGCACCACTTCGCCCGACTCCAGCTCAATAGTGCCGATTCCAAGCGGCGCGGGAATCCCGGCGACGAAAGTACCGAAGGCGGCCGCGGGGAGTTCCCACACTTCCAGTTCGATCGCGGCGCCGGTCTCGGATCTGACCATGCCCGGCCGCCTCACGCCCGTGCCCGGTAGCGCGTACAGGCGATATTTAGCGGCGCTACGCGTGGTCAGCAGCAATCGTGCGCCGCGATCAGTGAGTTGATGATTCAGTGGCAGCCCCGACATGTGGGCGCCGCAGACGGCGACACGAATCTGTCCGGGCGTGGGCGGCGACGCGGTTGCGACGTGCTTGACGCCCGTGGCGCCGAGCGCTAGGGGAAATGCGGCTTGCCACCGTTGCGCCAATTGCAACAGCGCATCATCGCTGAACGCGGGTGCGCCCACGGTGATGCCGAACGGCAATCCGTTGCCGAGAAATCCGGCGGGCACGGCGATGGCGCTCAGGTCGAGCAAGTTCATGAAATTAGTGTAGTAGCCCAAGTTTGAATTGAGCTTGATCGGGTCGGCCAACACTTCCTCGATCGTGTAGATCGTCCCCGCCGTGGGTGTGACCAGGACGTCGATGTCATTCCAAATACTCGCTGTGCGGCGCTTCATTTCTTGCAGGCGATAGAGGGCGGCGAAGGTATCGGCGGCGGAAAAATTCTGTGCGGCGAGCGTGATGCCGCGTGTGATTGGATGCAAGGAATCCCGTTGTTTTTCGATGAATTCGCGAATCGCTTGATAACGTTCGGCAACCCACGGGCCACCATAAAGGAGGCGCGCTGTTTCCAGAAAATCCGCAAAGTCGATGATTACCGCCTCACCCCCCATGGCTTGCAGGCGCTCGACGCTGCGGGAGAAGAGCGTCAGCGCATCGGCGTTGCCGAAAAATTCCAGTTGCTGCGCTTGCGGGACGCCGAAACGAAATCGCGCGTTGAAATTGCGCCGCGGTATGGGCGGCGCTTCGCGCGAATACGCGTCCTGCGGATCGAAACCGCTGGCGACGGCCGCGACCCGCGCCGCATCGTCCGCCGTCAGCGTGAAGATGGACACGGCATCCAGCGTGCGGCACGCGGGCACGACACCGCGCGTTGACAACAGACCGCAAGTGGGTTTGAGGCCGACCAGATTGTTAAACGCGGCCGGCACACGACCGGATCCCGCGGTATCGGTGCCGAGCGAAAAACTCGCCAGTCCCAATGCGACCGAAACGGCGGAGCCGGCGCTGGACCCGCCCGAGATGTAACTCGGATCAAAGGCGTTGCGACAAGGCCCGTAGGGCGAACGTACGCCGACTAAACCCGTCGCGAACTGATCTAGATTGGTTTTGCCGATCGGGATGGCGCCGGCGGCCATCAGCCGTTCCACCACGGTGGCAGAGCGTGTCGGCGTGTAGGAAAAATCCGGGCAGGCCGCCGTCGTGGGCACATCGGCGAGATCGATATTGTCCTTGATCGCGAACGGGACACCATACAGTGGCTGCGATTCCATACCACGCGCCTCCACTGCGCGGGCGTAATGATGCAAGCGCTCGCGATCGAGTGAGGTGATCCAAATGTTGTGCGCGGCGAATAGTTCGCAGCGCGCGAGTAAAACATCGACCACTTGGGTCGGCGTAAGGGCGCCGCTGCGATAACGCTGTTGCAGTTCGCCTAACTGTAAGCTGATGTCGTTCATACGGATTGCTCAACCAAAGACTCGATCACGATTAGATTCTGGCCCGATGCAACCTGGGCGCCTTCGTTGCAGAGCAGCCGATGAACCACGCCGTCAGCGGCCGCCGTCACACTGATTTCCATTTTCATGGATTCGACAATCAGCAGCGGCGTTCCCGCGCTGACGCGATCGCCCTGCTTCACCAACATTTTCCACACGCTGCCGGCAACCGGGCTCGCCGTCGCGCGCATGCCGGGCGCGAGCTCAAACTCGTCCGTGGCAACGCCATCGGCTGCCGCTTCGCCGGCAAAATCCGCGTGCCCCGCGATTTTCCAGCGTTCCCGCTCGGCGTCGAAGGCCGTCTGTTGTTGCGCCTTGAAGCGCGCAATGTCGGTCTCGTTGGCGGCAAGAAACCCGTTGTAATCGCGAAGACTGAATGTCTGTTGTTCAGTCGTGATACTGAATTTGCCGTGGAGAAAATCCTGGCGCATATCGAGCAATGCTTCTTCACTCACGGGATAAAATCGAATTTGATCGAAGAATCGCAATAGCCACGGCTGACCCTCGCGGAAATCGGCGGTGGCGCGGTGGCGATTCCACATCTGTACCGTGCGCCCGACGAATTGATAGCCGCCGGGGCCTTCCATGCCGTAGATGCACAGGTAGGCGCCACCGATGCCGACCGCGTTTTCCGGGGTCCAGGTGCGCGCGGGATTGTACTTGGTCGTCACCAGGCGATGGCGCGGATCCATCGGCGTAGCCACCGGCGCGCCGAGGTAAACATCGCCCAAACCCAGCACCAAATACGAAGCATCGAACACGATGCGCTGCACCTCTTCGATACTATTGAGTCCGTTGATGCGCCGGATGAACTCGATATTGCTTGGGCACCAAGGGGCGTCTTTACGCACCGACTGGGTATACTTTTGAATCGCCAGTTGCGTCTGACTGTCGTTCCAAGCCAGAGGTAAATGCACGATGCGCGTCGGCACTTCCATGTCGTTGATCGTCGGCAGCATCGATTCCGCGCGCAGCAAGATTTCCATTAACGCGGTGAGCGACAAGCGCGCGCTGTCGTAGTGAATTTGCAGCGAGCGAATGCCGGGCGTGAGATCGATGATGTCGCGAATCTTCTGCGCTTGCAGCACTTCCATCAAGGCATGAACGCGAAATCGCAGATTGAGATCGAGCACCAGCGGACCATACTCGATCAACAAATAGTCGTCACCGGCGATGCGATAGGTCACGCCGACATGATCGCCATTATGTTCCAGGCGATGGACGACGGCATCGCTGACGACGCGGGTCGAAATGTCTGGCGTTTTTTGTTGCGGCCGCGCCAGTGTCGCGATCACTTCTTCCTGTTCCACCGCGAGGGCCAACGCTTGCGGCAAGGACAATTTTTCGAAGCGTACTTTGTCGCCCGGTTTGAGTTGGCCGATCTTCCACAATTCGGCTTTCACGACCACGGCGGGGCACACGAAGCCACCCAAGCTCGGCCCATCGGGACCCAGAATGACCGGCATATCGCCGGTGAAATCGATGGCGCCGATCGCGTAGGCATTGTCATGAATATTCGAAGGATGCAGCCCCGCCTCGCCACCGTCGCGGCGCGCCCATTGTGGTTTCGGCCCAATCAGGCGCACGCCGGTGCGGCTGGAGTTGTAATGCACTTCCCAATCGGTGGCGAAGAACATGTCCACATCCGCATCGGTAAAAAAATCCGGTGAACCATGGGGTCCGTACAACACACCGATGCGCCAGTGCGTGTCGTAACGCGGAAGCGCCGAAGCGTCGATCATCGGCAGTTTTTCGATTAACGTTGCCGATTCACCGATATGCAAAACGTCTCCGCTACGCAAAGTTCGCCCGCCGTGTCCGCCCACTTGGCCGAGGGTGAAGGTCGCTTTGCTGCCGAGGTAGTCGGGCACTTGAATCGCACCAGCGACGGCGAGATAACACCGTGCCCCCGATCCGGCGACGCCGATCTTCAATACATCGCCCTCCTTCACTGCATGGCTCCGCCACAGGGTTAGCGGTTGTCCGTTCAGTTCGACTTTGAACGATGCGCCGGTGATCGCAATTAGCGTAGTGCAATTAAACTTCAACAGCGGCCCGGAAAGCGTGATTTCCAGCGCGGCGGCGCCGTCGGCATTGCCCGCCAGTCGATTGGCCAAGCGCATCGCGAGCGCATCCATCGGGCCCGAGGGCGGCATGCCAACGTGCCAATAGCCAACGCGCCCCGGATAGTCCTGCACGGTAGTCTGGATGCCGGGCTCCAGCACTTCGACACTGCGCGCGGCGTAACGCAGCGTGGATAAGTATTGGGTCGTTTGCAGTCCCGCTGAAAAAATGTTGTCCGCCAGGATCTGACGCAAGTACGCCACATTCGTCTCGATACCCGCGAGTTGGGTTTCGCCAAGGGCGGCGCTCAGCTTCGCAATCGCCTGTTCGCGCGTAGCGGCTTTTACAATCAACTTCGCGATCATCGGATCGTAGTACGGCGAGACCTCGCTGCCGCTGCTGACCCAGGTTTCAACCCGAGCGTCGCGCGGAAATGCAACCATCGATAACAAACCGCTGCACGGTTGAAAACTCTTGCCCGGATCTTCGGCGTAAACGCGCGCCTGGATCGAATGGCCGTTGAATTTTGCTTGAAAATTGGAAAGGTCTAGCTCGCCCGCCGCTTGGCGCACCATCCACTCCACCAGATCCGTAGCGGTGATTTCCTCGGTGACGCCGTGCTCTACTTGCAAGCGTGTGTTGACTTCGAGAAAGGAGAACTCGCCGTTACTGGAATCGAATACAAACTCAACCGTACCGGCGGATTGATAGCCGATCGCCCGGCCCAAACGTTCCGCGGTGGCCGCGAGCTGCTGTCGCTGCTTATCGCTTAACCCCGGCGCCGGCGCTTCTTCGATGACTTTTTGGTTGCGCCGTTGCACCGAGCAATCGCGCTCACCCAAACTTACCACGTGGCCATGGCCATCGCCGAAGATTTGCACTTCGAGGTGGCGCGCTGCCTCGACGTATTTTTCCATGAAGAGTCCGCCGGATTTGAACGCACTTTTGGCGAGCCTTTCGACGGATTGAAATGCAGCACCGAGTTCTTCTTCGCGCCACAGCAACTGCATGCCGATCCCACCGCCACCGGCGGTGCTTTTCAGCATCAGCGGATAGCCGATGCGCGCCGCTTCTGATTTAGCCTCGTCAACATTCGCAAGCAAGCCCGAGCCCGGCAGCAACGGCACATCATTCGCCGCGGCGAGTTCTCGTGCCGTGTGTTTTAGTCCGAAGGCGCGCATTTGCGCGGGCGTTGGGCCAATAAAAGTTATGTCGGCATCGGCGCACGCCTGCGCAAAATCGGCGTTCTCCGACAAAAAACCGTAACCGGGATGGATCGCCTGAGCGCCCGTTTTGTGCGCGGCCTCGAGAATGGCATCGACGCGCAAATAACTCTCGGCCGCTGGGGCGGGGCCGATGCGAATCGCTTCGTCGGCGTCGGCGACATGCTGAGAGTGGCGATCGGCATCGGAATAAACGGCGACCGACTGGATGCCCATGGATTTCAACGTGCGCGCGATACGACAGGCGATGGCGCCACGGTTTGCGATTAGTATTTTCTTGAACATGTTTCGACTGCGACACCTTGTTTGCGGCGGGCCGTCCCGCTCGATTTTATAGGCTGAGCAGCGGGCCGTCCCGCGCAGCCGTCGTTGCGCTCAGTCCCTAAATCGCGTCCCAAATCATCAACCGCAACGGCGTCGGGTTATAGGCATTACAGGGATTGTTCAGTTGCGGGCAATTCGATATTAGACAAATCACGTCTATCTCGGCGCGCATTTCGACATATTTACCCGGCGCCGAAACGCCATCGGCGAAGGTCAGCTTGCCCTCGGGCGTCACCGGCACATTCATAAAGAAGTTAATGTTGCTGGTGATATCGCGTTTGGTGAGATGGCAGTGCGAATGGATGGCGGTAAGCAAGAACGTGTCGCGACAACTGTGCATGTATTTTTTGTCGAGGGCATAGCGCACGCTATTGCTTTCCGACGCGCACGCGCCGCCGAGGGTATCGTGGCGGCCGCAAGTATCCGCGACGATGCTGAGCATCAGGTTGCCTTCGCTCGACAACAAGCCGCTACCGGTGGTCAGATACAGTCTGCGCTGCGCGCGGATGGTATCTTGCGCGCTATAGCGATCAGCCGGTTCCGCCGCGCTGTAGAACATGGTGTCGGCTGATTGGTTACCTTCAACATCGACGATACGAAATATTTGCCCGCGCTTGATTTCGCGCAGCCAGCCTTCGCCCGCCGGAAGCGTTAAGTCATAGATCGCTCGCGCGGGATCGAGCTTGCTTTCGGTCAGCGCAGTGTTCACAGAGTTGCTCCGCGAAAATAGCGTTCGGTATTGTAAAAGCCGCGGCCGTTTTCGGCGCAGCTCATGCGGCATGGATCGTCCGGCGCGACAGGGTCAGAGCGAAACGCGCTGACGCCGATCGCGCCAGGTTGATATTCGCGCGCTTCCGTCAACGGATGAGGGGCGGTTGAAAATGCCACTAAACAGTTCATCTCGAAACGCAAATCCACCGCCGCGCCCGGCTGCGAATGGTTTGGGACAAAGTGAAACTGACCGTCGTCATCGACCCAAACCTTGCTAAAAAAATTCACTGTCGCAACCAAGTCTTGCTTTCCCAATCCCCACTTTGCCAGTTCGATGAGTAGACCATCGCGACCGTTGCGAACCATTTCATTGCGCGCCGCTTGATAACGCCGCTCGCCAAATTTCTGCCGAATATCGTCGGCGCTGGACGGCCCGCACAGCGGATCGTGCCAACCGACACTGTCAGCGCTGATGGAACACAGCACGCGCCCCATATCGGAATAGCAGACATGGCCTTGGGTGAGATGGGCGGTGTGCTGCGCTTTCAGCGTATCGGCCATGTTGTAGCGTTCGAGTTTTTCTTCTTGATTGAAGAAAATCGCCGAGCAGTTGGCGCCGCCGTTCAAATCCGTGAGGCGCAACGTCGTGCCGCGCCGCACGATACCGGACCAATGGGCGCCGCCGGGAATCAAGTCTTGCCACAACAAGGCATTGGCAGTTATTTCGGGCAAAGCAGTCGGCATTATTTACGTTCCTTGGTTACGCAATCCGCGCCGCTTGTTGCGTCATCTTACGCAGCATGTCGTAATCGGTTTTTATGCCCGATGTCTCGCGGATGCGTTCGAGGATCGTGCGTTTCATCGCGGTAAATTCAGTCGCTAGTTTCATGTCTTGGGTGCGCTCATCCGGCAACGGCACAGCATGAATGCTGTCGATGCGGCCGGGCCGCGGCGCTAACACGACGACGCGACTGCCCAGATAAATCGCTTCTTCGACATCGTGGGTAACGAACACAATGGTGGTGTTTTCAATTGCGCG
>JBKJHT010000094.1:0-3945 GCA_046598945.1 Burkholderiales bacterium
GCAAGCGGCGCGTACTCGGCGATCACGTCCTTGACCAGCGGGGTGAGATTGAGCCCAGTGAGTGGCGTTGCGCCGGTGTCCGCCTCGTGCCGTGCCAGCGTCAACAACTGTTGCACCAAATGCGTCGCGCGCTTTAGTCCCTGTTTCAAGTGAGTGAAGGCTTGGTTGCGTTCTGCGTCGCTGGTGGCGCGTTCCGCCAACTGCGCCTGCAGTTGCAGCGCGGTGAGCGGGGTGCGCAATTCATGGGCGGCATCGGCAACGAGATCGCGCTGCGTTTGCATGGCTTGGTCGAGGCGATGCAACAAATCGTTCAACGCCTGGGCGAGTGGCTTAAGTTCGCTCGGCAGATTCGTTGGGGAAATCGGTTGCAGCGTATTCGCGTCACTTGCTCGGACCGCGGCAGCCAACTGCTCGAGTGGATGCAAGCCGCGTCCAACGATGTACCAAATCAGAATGCCTAGCGCCAACAGCAACAGCAGCGCGGGCATCATCGTGCTGAGCGCGAGCTGGGTGGCCAGTTGTATGCGAATGTCGCTGGGCTGGGAGACCTGAACCAGCAAGTCATTTTGCTTCATGCTGAAGACACGCCATTCACCCTCGTCCGTTCGCACGTTTTGATAACCGGGATCGGTGCGCGGCGGCAGCGCTTTGTGCGGATGCGATAGATAATGTTTTTCGCCACTATCGGACCAGACTTGAATGACGAAGTCATAGTCGATCTCCTCCTCCAGTGTACCCATGAGGTCGGGTTCGTCCGGCACATGATCTTGCAGTGTCAAAGCTATCTGCTTGAGGTGATAATCGAACAGATGGTTCGCCTCAAGCCGCGCGCGGTAATAAATGCTCACACCGGCGATCGCGATCGCGACTAGTTCCGCCAACAACAGCCACAACAGCAATCGTTGCCGAATCGACATTAGGCTTTTTCCACCACGTAGCCGACGCCGCGCACATTGCGAATCAATTCACTGCCGAGTTTTTTACGCAGATTGTGAATATGAACCTCCACCGCGTTGCTTTCGATTTCCTCGTCCCACCCGTATAAGTGTTGTTCCAATTGGACACGGGAAAGGACTGCGCCGGGCCGATCGATCAGGGCGTGTAGAATCGCGAATTCTTTGCCCGACAGCGCTATTTCCTTGGCGCTTAAAAACACCTGGTGGGTGGCGGGATTGATGGTGAGATCGCCGCAGCGCAACTCGGTTTCAATGCGGCCGCTCTGACGCCGCAGCAGCGCGCGAATACGCGCCGCGAGTTCGTCCAGATCGAACGGTTTGACCAGATAGTCATCGGCCCCAGCGTCGAGGCCTTGGACGCGATCAGCGACTGCGTCGCGAGCCGTTAGCACCAAAACGGGAATCGGATTGCGCTGAGAGCGTAAATTTTTTAACACCTCGAGTCCACCTTTCTTCGGCAAACCGAAATCGAGGAGCAGCAGCGCGTAGGTTTCGTTGCTCAGCGCAAGCTCCGCGGCTTTGCCGTCTTGCACCCAATCGATGACGAAGCCGTCTTGGCGTAAGCCCAGGCGAACGCTTTCGCCGATCATCGTATCGTCTTCAACTAATAGGAGGCGCATGCCAAAGTGCCGGCGAGGGGTTAGGATTGAAGAAGTTTAAACTAAGGCACTTACGACGGGACGCCGTTAAGCGGTGAGGCGGCTCAACGCCGATTTCGACGGTCGGCGGCAATGTCGGGAAATGCAACGGTTAACCCGGCGCCGCACTTCCCGACATCACTCAATTAAGACGCGTGAGCAGCTTTCTTTTTGGCGTGGTGCTTAATACGCTTCTTAGTAACGACGGCTTTTTTCGCGTCCGCAGCTGCGGGTGCGGCAGCCGTTTCAACAGCGGGTTTGGCGTCGGTTGCCGCTTGGGCAAAACCCGCAGCAAACAGCGTGGCGATAATAGCGGAAATGGTCAGTGCACGAGCGTAAATCATTTGGAAGTTTCCTAGAGAGTTGTATTTCGAGAATCTCGGCTCAGTGTTGCATTGAACCTTAAGGCAAATGGTAAAGAACATCGCTTAAGCCATACTTAAGAACACGACAAATGAATCGATGTCGTATCGCATTTCTGTAGATAAACGGCGCGAGCATCGATCCGCTTGATCCGAAGTTGCCCACCCTTCAGTTTCTCTTAAGTTTGCCGCCCTAAGATACTTTCAGCGTGTGGATGTTGTCTCACCCCAATGATCAACGGCCCATGCGTCGCATATTTTAGATAGACTTAACCTAACTGGAGAACCCGAATGTTGAAAAAAATTCTACTCGCAATGACAACAGTTTTTGCCTTCGCCAATTTCGCTTTTGCCGCGGTTGAAGCAAATAACGCCGACAAGGCGGCGCTGGACAGCATTAAGTCCATCGGCGAAAAGACCGCCGACGCCATCATTGCCGAGCGAACCAAGAACGGTAAATTCAAGGATTGGAACGACTTCATTCATCGCGTCAAAGGTGTTGGTCCGGGCAATGCAGCAAAAATGTCCGGCGCCGGATTGACCGTGAATAGCGCAGCCCTCGCGAATGCGCCCGCTGCCAGCGCATCGGAAAAGAAAATGCCTAAGGCCACACAACCGGCTGCGGTGCCCGCTGCCGCTGCCGCGGCGGGCAAGAAAACTGTCGCCGTTGAGCCCGTCGCCACGCCAAAAATGGATGAGAAAAAGAAAGAAAAGAAGTAATCTGATCCGATTACGCACTAGAAAAGCCCAGCGGAATCTCGCTGGGCTTTTCTAATTTATCAATTAATAACAATAAGTTAAAATATATACTGCGAGCCCACCGAATCCGCAATTGAACTTTTTTGGCTGACTAGCACTCTATCCACCAGAGTGCTAAACTACACATAATATTTGGAGGCTCATTTATGAACACGATGCAGTTGCCGGTTCCGAGTTTGAATGTCGGCAGCTTGGAAAATTACATCCACGCCGTCGGCCGCTTCCCATTGCTCACCCTTGAGGAAGAGTTGCGCCATGGCCGCAAGCTCAAGCAGGATAATGACTTGGAGGCAGCGCATTATTTGGTCACCTCGCATTTGCGCTTCGTTGTGTCTATCGCGCGCCGCTATCTTGGTTATGGCTTGCCGCACGCGGATTTGATTCAAGAAGGTAACGTCGGACTGATGAAAGCCGTCAAGCGTTTCGATCCGGAGCGCGGGGTGCGCCTCGTGTCGTTTGCCGTCCATTGGATTAAAGCCGAAATCCACGAATACATTCTGCGCAACTGGCGCATGGTGAAAATCGCCACGACCAAGGCACAACGCAAATTATTCTTTAATTTGCGCAGCATGAAAACCAGCCTTGGCACCATGTCGCCGAAAGAAGTCCAAGCCATGGCGAAGGAGCTTGGCGTGAAGCAGGAAGAAGTGATGGAAATGGAAATGCGCCTGTCCGGCCAAGACGTGTCGTTGGAACCGATGAACGATGATGACGAGAATTGGGTGAGCCCGATTGCTTACCTGACCGACACGGATGCCGAACCGTCAAAGCTTTTGGAGAGTGCCCAGACCGAAACCGTCGGCGCCGAAAGCCTTAGCAACGCACTTTCTAACCTCGACCAACGTAGCCGCCGCATCATCGAAGCGCGTTGGCTGCGCGAAGTCAAGGATCAAGCTACGCTACACGATCTCGCGGCGGAGTTTTCGGTGTCCGCCGAACGTATCCGCCAGATCGAACAAAAGGCCATGCAAAAAATGCGCGGCTTATTGCGCGCTGCCTAATTAAAGCGCTTCGCTCGTGAATAAAGGCCCGCTAGTCGGGCCTTTTTTTATCTGTCGAAGTTTCGAATTGAATCTTCCCCGCGACGCCAATGGTCTGCCCGGCCTAGAAATACCGCCCATCGAAATCATTTGTTCGGGACTGGCGTCGCAGGTGCTTAATCCAGGCCTTGGTCGCGTTCGCGTCGTCGAACACCAGGAGGTCCCGTTCAAGGTCGCGTATCGCGGACTG
>JBKJHT010000008.1:0-40159 GCA_046598945.1 Burkholderiales bacterium
TACAATTTGGCATCGGCGTTCCTTGCGTGATGATTGGCTTCGACACCTTTATCAACGCGGCTTACAGACGGAACGCCGACCTCTTTTCAATTACTACGGTGAAATATTCGGGCTAAGTCCTGCAGCGACAAGGGCGCGATCGCCGGCTGGTGCGGCGGATTGATGCGATAACACGCCAATTCCATGGCGCGTACTAAATCGTGAAATTCACCGCTCATGGATTGCCTTTCGCCTTGATGCCGGCTTCGTTGGCAAGGTTGGCGATCAAGCCGGCGCCTTGATACAGGCGGCGAATATGATCGAACGACAGGATCGGCAGAACCACTTCCAGCCATTCGGTCGTTATGAGATTCGCATTCCCTTTGACTCGATCGAGTAATTGCGCAAACGTTGTTTCATCAAGCACCGCATCGCGCAAACCTTCTTCGCGATTAATGGCGTTGAGCCATCCGTCGCGGTTGGTGCCGAGCAGTTGCGAGATAAACGCGCTCGGTTCCTTTGGCGCGACGCTAACTTGTTCCAGCCGCCGCGCCATGGGGCCTGGCGTGGCGCGCGGCGCTTCGAATAAGGTGAAATATACGTCGAGTTGCTCATCGACTTTTTGCTCGTGATCGATCAAAAATAAATTGCGTGGATCAAAGCCGCTGCGGTCGTTGATCGAATGGCGCAGCTCGGTGATGAAAGGTTCTTCGACGCGCTCGATATAGGGCGACGAAGTCTTGGCCTTTTCTTCAGTGCAGCGATCTTGCCACCAATTAAAGAACGACGGCGCCGCGTAACTTGGATACGCTTTGCCGGTCGCGACCGCCGGTGCTTTACGTAATTCATCGATGCGCCGCCCAAGCGTTAACCACGCTTCGCGCCGCTCGCGCCGCAGAAAACGAAACGTTTGCGGCGCGAACAATTGCAGCAAGACGATCTGCGCCAAGGTATAGGCATCCAAGGCTCGCGACGTCACCCGCGCGGCGGCGATTTCGCGCATAAATTTGAGCAATTCAACAGCGCGAACAATTTTGCGCGGCACCGGCGGCACGGCTTGAACGAATAATTCCAACAACCAATCGGGCTTGGTACTCGCCTGGGACGATGGCCTGAGAGCCTTATCTGGTGCTGCTTCTGGCGTAGTTGCCAGCGCTGGTTTGGGAAACATTTCGGGAAACGTTTCGCGCAAAAAATTGCGCATTTCCTCTTTGCTCCAGCGCGGCAAACGAAACGGCAGTTGCACAATTTTTTCCAGATATTCGTGGCCGGTAATCGGCGCAAGTCGCGCGCTGGAATAGCGGTTGCGATATTCCTCATAGCGTTCGGGCTTGAGCGAATAGGCGATGCTTTCCGCCGCGCGATCGGTCAGATCGAGATAATCGCGATAACGGTGTGCGATGCCGCGCTCGACCACTTCGTCATCCAGCGCCAACACGAACGCGCAGCCGGGAATGTCGAGAAACAGTTTGATGGCCTCAAGCATTTCGACCGCTTTATCCGGCAGGCAGCGATCGATGTCGTCGATGAGGAATAAAAAATTCAACTGTTGTGGCGGACCCGACTCCTTGTCGATGTCGCCGCGAGTGACTTTGTGTAACTCGTTGTGTAAGTCGTAATACAGCGATTCGAAATTAATCTGGGGTTTTTTCGGTGCCTTCTTGGCGTCGCCGCGATCGATTTGTTCCTGCGCGGCCTTCAGCGCTTCGTAAGGCGTTAGGGTGACCTCGCCAAAACCGGGAATGCCCGCCTTCACCTCGACCATTTTGGGGAGCGCGACCGTTGCGTTGGTTAACGTGATCGCGCGATTCTTCATCCATTGCCAGGTTTTACCACCGCTCGCTTTTTTGATCGCGGCACTCGCTTGTTGCAAAGGGTCAAGACCGATCGCCTGGGCTTTTATTCGGGCGGCAACATAGTCGTTCGGTACTTTGCTTGCCGTCTTTAGCAAAGGCACGAGTAAGTGGTGCTCGCGCTCGAAGCGCCACGGATTGAACTCGACGGTAACAGTTTGCTTAGGATAAGTGGCGCGGCCATCGGAGGTGCCTTGCAGCGCGACAGGCTTATTCGGAAAACGCTCGGCGACGGCGGAAAGCAGCGTTGATTTGCCCGCACCCCATTCGCCGAACACACCAATCACCAGCGCGTCGTTCTCCTTCGCATCGCCAAAATAACGCTCAATGCGCGCGACCGACTGATCGATGTAAGGTTGAATGCCGAAATATTTCGAATTCGCGGGCCCGGCCATGGGTTTGAGTTTCCTCGCTGACGACAACGTAGACTAGCATCTAGGACGATTGGCGATCAAGCGATTAACGTTTCCTACATTGCATTAGAAACTCATACTTTGTCATTGCGAGGAGCGGTTTTTGCGACAAAGCAATCTCGTAGTTCGCGGCCGGAAAATCGGGATTGCCACGTCACGTTGTTTCTCGCAATGACCAACTAGGACACTGTCTTACTCGAACGGCGATTGCCGATGCCAGGAGTCGCAGGGATGCTGTCTTCCAGGGCATGCCATGCTACGAAGCAAACAGGGCGCGCCTCGTGGCTTAGTGACTAAAACGTTCCACAAAACGCCGGTCGATTTTATCTTTCCAGTGCCAGACCCATTCGCCGGCGAAGCCGAATTCGCCCCACGATGCCACCGCATACGGATCGCCGCTGCTAATGAGCGCGAGCGCACGGGTTTGCGGCGTGTACATTTCTAGTTGCTCGGCTAACAACGCGTGGCGCAAATTTCGCGCGAGTGGCGGGCCTTGGCGCACTGCGTAGACGCCGGATTTGGGTCGTGGGTGTTCGGGGTAACTGGCGCAATCGCCGGCAGCGAATACGTCACGATGTGAAACCGATTGCATGGCCGAATTAATTTGAATAAACCCACTCGCATCGGTGGCGAGTCCGGCGCTGCGCGGCCAATGCGCGGGCTGGGCGCCGGTGACCCAAACAATAAAGTCATAGGCCATTTTGTCGCCGCGTTGAAAAATAAGCTGCCGATCCTCTAGCGCTACGACGCGGCTGTTGGCACGAACGCCGATGCCGCGTTGCGCGAGGATGCGCTGAAATTTGCGGCGCACGTAGGCGTTGTGGGTCATCAAAATATCCGGTGTATCGCAAACAATTTCGAAGTTGAGTGGGTGGCGACTATCCGCGCGCAACGCGTATTGCATCGCCAGCGCGAGTTCGACGCTGCCTGCGCCACCGCCCACCAGGGCAACGCGCATCGGCTTCGCGCGTTTGGTGAGCGTGGCACGCATGGCATCCCAGCCAATTAAAAAGTCCTCGATCGGCTTGATCGCCAACACGTTTTCTTTCGCGCCGGGCGTATCGTTCAGCGGTGGTGTCGATCCGGTATTGATTGAAAGTACGTCGTAGCCCAATGTCGAACCATCTTCTAAATTCAGTTGCCGTTGCGCCAGATTGGCGCTTACCACGCTGGTTTGGCGGAACTCAACGTTACTGCGTTGGGTCAGTGATTCTAGATGGATATGGCATTCGTCGAACTCATAGAGTCCTGCAACAAGGCCTGGTAGCATGCCGGAGTAGGGCGCGTGTATCGTTCGATTGACGAGGATGATTTCCAAGTCGGCTAGCGGCGTTTGCGCAAAGGCTTCGAGGACAAATAAATGGCTGTGGCCGCCACCGGCGAGGACCAAACGTTTCATCGCCGACTATTCCGACGATCGCAAACGAATATCGCCGTAGTAAGCCGTTGCCACTTCGCCGGTGTTGTCTGTATCGGTCATGATGGCGATGCCCGAGACTTTCGGCGGGTCTTCGCCGAAGGCCTGTTTATAGTCTTCGTAAACATTGCGGCGATAGCTTTGCCATTCGCCTAATTTTGCCGTACCGCTTTCCACGACAATCATGCGCAATCGATCGGTATAGGCATTCGGCACGATGGCGCCGACCGGCAACTTCGATTCCCAAATGTAGTTGATGCCGGCGTGGGGTGGATAGCTTCCGTAGATCGATTTCGCCAATCCATATTTGGTGCGCTGCCATACGGACACGCGAGCCGGATCGTATTTGAAGGTGAGGTAAATACGTGCGGGATAGTCATCGCCCGCTTTGCTTTTTGGATTGCCCTTTGTAAGCACATTGGCAACTTTCCAGCGCCATTCCAGAATTGGGAAATCCTTTAGATTAAGATCAAGCGGCTTGATTAAGCCCGACGCGGAAGCATTTGCCATGGCTTTCATGACTGTGGCGTCGCCGTCCTTGACGAGTTCGTAGACGGTGTGTTGGTCTATTTTTTTGAACGTTTGCGGTTGCCAGCCTTCCGGTGGCGCGCCGCCCGGCGCGGATTTTGAGAATGGGGCGAGTTCTAGAATTGTTTCAGCATTGCTGCCGTTACAAAGTGCCCACATAGCCGTTGCGCGGAAAAGCCACTGGATTCCCGCCTGCGAGCGAATGACTAATAGGGTGAATGATCGAGTGGATCGGATGGTCGCGACCTAGGCAAACACAAACGGCAACTGACTGCGCACTTGGTGGTAGCGCTGCTGCAGGTCTTGCGTGGTGTTCGCGCCGAGATTGAATACGGCGTATCGATAGCTGCCGAGCCATTTGTATTCGCGTGCCAAGCTACTACCTTTTTTTAAGTAAACCATGATCCGCGCATCGGGATACTGCGCGCGAATGCGCTTGACGTGTTCAGCGTCCGGCCCGCTCTTTAGTTTGCTGCCGGGAAACGCGCGTAGGACAAAGCTCGCCGCGTGATTACAGGGGCCCTGACGAAAACAATGTTTTGGCGTGTTGCCGAGCGTGAGGTCGGTCAGAATGTCGTACGGATTGTAGCCATCGACTTTTTCGTAAAGGTCCGCGAATTGGTAGGCCATGCGCGGATTCATCTCGATCATTTTTAGGTCGCCGCTGGCTGGGTTATAGAAAAATTCGACATTGAACAAGCTCTGATTCAAACCAAACGCCTTCACCACGCGCGCGACGATATCGCCCATTTTCTCTTGTACCGATTCGGGCAAAGACGACGGATACTCGAAACGCTGAAACGCATTGGTGCCCGGATACATGACCGCATCCACCACGCCCATGATTTTTACCACGCCGTTGTGAACGTAGCCATCCACCGTGACCTGTTCGCCGTCCATCACTTCTTCACCCAGAATATGATGGGCGTCGAGCGGAAAATGCGTGTATTGCTGCGCTAAATCTTCCGCCGGCTGTATAAGTTTTTTCAGGATCCAGGTTTCCAACGGTTTGAAGGTCAGATGCCGCTTGAGTTCGGCAAAGTTATCGACGCGCTTGGCGAGAATCGAATAGGTCGCCTTCACCGGCTTCACAAAAAGTGGAAACGCTTGTTTGACCTCTTCCTCGCGTTGCACGTAGGGCGAAAACACCGTGTAGGCCGGCGTTGCCTCGGGGGCCACCGTGCGCGAATATTCGCGGGCGTAAAATTTATGTTGCGCCGTGAGGATGGCGGCCGGCGGCACGCCGGGCAAGCCGAGGCGTTCGGCGATCACGGCGGCGATGACCGCCCCGAACTGTTCTTCGTTGCTGAGCACGCCGGCAAGCCCGGCGCGGCGATATTTCGCGACCATGCGCTCGATGAAACGCCCGGCGGAAAAAGTCATGAGCCGCGCATTCTCGGGAAATTTATGAAGATCAAAGCCTTCGTAAACAAAGCGCAGCTTGCCGCGATAACGAGGGGCGTCGAACTCCCAGTGGTCCCATTCGTTGGGAAAAAGGATCAGAATTGTTTTTTCTGTCATTCTTCTTGCTTCACTTCGGTTAAATTACGGCCCGATCAAGGGTGAAACCTTTCATTAAATAATTCAGTTGCGGATCGCGCGCCAATCGCGCCAGATCGTCCGGTCTATCCACGTCCCAAATCGGCGCCATTCCATGCCAACGTAGGCCATGATCGCTTAGTCTACCGAGAGTTGCGTTCATTACCAAGGCCGTTCCCCAAGGAATATCGGTAAATATTTCCGCTACTTCCCCTGCGACACCCACCAGAGCGTAACCACCATCTTCCGCCGGGCCCAAAACCACGTCATTACCCACCGCCAGCGCGGTCGCTGCGGACTGCAAATAGGCGGGCGTAATCGATGGACAATCGCTGCCGATGAGGATCGCGCGATCGGCATGGGTCAGGCCCGCTTCGAGTGCGGAGCGCATTTTGATACCCAAATCGCCACTTACTTGCGCTTTCAATTCGAGTTGAAAATAGGCACGGCATTGGTTGAAAAATGAGTCGTGAATATCCGGCTTGCACCATAACTCAATTGGCCCGAGAGCCGCTCTGGACGCGGTCTCCAGCGTATGCCACAGCAACTCGCGGTGCAGCGCCGCGGCTTGATGCGGGGAAAGTGGTGGGCACAGCCGGGTCTTCACTTCACCGGCAATGGGCGCTTTGGCGAACACTTGCAACACACAACCGCCGCGCTTAGCCATTGGCGCGATTCGGACCGTAGCGTTGCGCCAGCACGGACGGATCGGCGCCGCGCCAGTAAGCGTATCGTAGGCGCCACATCAGCCAGATGGTGCGCCAGGCACCGTGCTGCTCCCAGCGGCGGCTTGAGGTCGTGATCGTGGTGTTGAGGCAAATGGGACGTTCAATCCGCTTCAAGCGTGCGCTAAGCGCGATATCTTCCATCAGGGGAATGGCCGGAAATCCGCCGATCGAGTCGAATAGTTTGCGCTCAACGAAAATGCCTTGATCGCCGGTTACGATGCCGGTTAAACGCGAGCGCTTGTTCATGAACCACGCGATGGTGCGAAACAGGAATCGATTACCGCTGAGTTGAATGTTGAAGCGGCCCCAGCGTCGGCCGCTGGCGTTCATCGCCGCGGCGATGACCACATCGCCATGCGGCGGAAAAATAGAATCGGCGTGCAGAAAGAGAATCACCGCGCCGCTCGCCACCACGGCGCCGGCGTTCATTTGCTGCGCTCTGCCACGGGCGCAGCAAATGATTTGATCGGTGAGTGGCGCGGCATGCTCAAGTGTCGCGTCGCTGCTGCCGCCATCAACGACGATCAACTCGTGACCCGCATGGCGCAATGGTTGCAGCGAGTGGAGGAAATGCGCTATGCCATCGGCTTCGTTGAGAACGGGGATGACGATGGACAGGCGCATAGTTAAGCGCCGTTCACTTCGGCGCTGTTCCGTTCAAGTTCCAATCATAATCGAGATACTTCACCTTATAGCCGTCCGCCGCCAGTTCTTTTGCGACATCCGCATCACTTACGTACTTGGCGATAAATTTCTGTGTTGAACCAGCACTCTTCTCGAAATCTTCGGCAAACCATTTAAAGATTTGCGATAGGTAGGCGATTTTTTCTTTTTTGTCGAAGTGAGTGCCCGTCGGATCGTTGATGAAGTGGCGCGTATTGTTATCGAGTAGCTCTTCCAGCTTCGCGGCAGTGAATGCTTCGCGACGAATTTTCGGACACGACACCGAGGCACACACGATCGAAAAGTGAATGCGCGGCTCGTCCAGCTTGCGCAAAATTTCATGCTCGATATTGTGCAAATTCGTTTCAATGCCCGCGAGCGTGAACTTGGTGGATTTGAAAAACAAATGTCGGCCGATGAAGTTCGACGGCGATCTACCGTCGAGAATGCCCTTCATGGCAAGCGCGTTGTAGGCGTTTATGTAGTACACCAATTTATCGCTTTCCGCGCTCGGCGCCGGCGCAGCGGCAAGCTGCTCCAGATAGGTCGAAAAGGACTTATCGGCGGCGATGGCCGGATAGTTCACCTGGCCGTCTTTGGTGTGGGCTTTCAACACGCTGTCGTACAAACCGTGGTCGACTTCGGCAAACGCTGACGTGGCAGTAAGAATCAGTGCGGCGAATAGAACTTTGGGCATCGAGCGGTACAAAATCATCTACTCCTAAAATGAATGTAGTCACGATAACGGCCAACGTCACGCTACAGCATACAACGGCCTAAGTTCAATACTATTCACTTAGCTGATTTAATCCGTTCTGGCTGAGCTTGTCGAAGCCTCGCCGCATAGCCAGGCCCTTCGACAAGCTCAGGGCGAACCGGTCTTAAGTGAACAGTGTTGGGCCTAAGCAAGATTGATTTTTGCCTTGAATTTCTTGTACAAAACCGGAATAAGCGCAAATACACCGAGCAGCACGAAGGCGCCAATGATGGGCGGCGTCAACAAATCCTTAGTTGAAGAAATGCGTCCTAAGTTCTGGCCGAGATTGGCGAATACAAAGGTGCCGGGCAAAATTCCGATGGCCGTCGCCGTGACGTAAGTTTTTAGCGAGACGTTGGTGAAGGCGGGCGCGAGATTCACCAGCCAGAATGGGAACAACGGCACGAGGCGCAGGAACAGCAAATAATTAAAAGCATCTTGGGTAAAGCCTTCGTTGATTTTCTTCGCCAGGCCACCGATTTTCTTGCGCGCCGTATCGGCGAACATATAGCGGGCGGCGAGAAAAACTAGCGTAGCGCCCAGTGTCGCTGCGAAGACGATCAACACGGTGCCGGCCCAGCGACCGAACACCAGGCCGACGGCCAGCGATAAGATCAGCCCGCCCGGTAGACTGAGCGCGGTGGATACGGTGTAAATCAAAAAGCCAATCAGCAGCGCTAGCGCGTAATGTTGATCGGCGTATTGAATCAACGCGTCGCGGTTGGCTTTCAAGGTTTCCAGATTGAGATATTTTTGTCCGCCAAACGCGAAGAACGCGATGACCCCGCCGACAAATAGCCCGAGGATTAAAAGTTTGATTAGGGTGGCGGAGTTTTTCATTGGTTAGGATGGGGTCGATTCATTTTGGAACGCAATAACCATAGGCCTCAAAATTGTCATTCCCGCCTTCGCGGGAGTGACAAGGGTTAAACTTCGCGTCAGTAAATCAGGCGCCTGTGCCGCAAGCCGCACGAATACTTAATCGTGGCGATGCATGCTTGGAGAGCCGCACGGGGATTGCCTCTGGCCCTAGGCCACCCAGTCCGTCTATGCCCCACGCAACCCCGCAATGCGCATAATCCATTTCTTTGCCGTCGGCGTGAGCGATTCCTTGCGCCGTTGATCGGCCACACGGCGATTGATCTGCGCCAAAGTCGGATAAATATGAATGATGCCGGACAGATCGTTGGTCGTCATACGTTTGGCCATGGCCAGCACATACTCGTGAATCAACTCGCCCGCGTGTGGGCCCGCGATTGCTGCGCCAAGGATCACACCTTTCGAATCGGTGATGATTTTGGCAAACCCTTGCGTATCGCCGTCGGCGCGGGCGCGATCCATTTCTTCGAACGGAAATTTGTACACGCGATGGGGAATATTCTGTTGCTGCGCTTCCGCTTCGGATACGCCCACTCGCGCTAACTCCGGGTCGGTGAAGGTACACCAGGGAATCACTCGCGTCTCGGCCTTCGCGAATTTGAACGGCAGCGGATTCAAAATATTGCGCAACACGACGCCGGCATGATGTTCCGCCATGTGGGTGAATTGGAACGAGCCGGCGACATCGCCGCAAACGTAGATATGTTTGTTGGTCGTGCGCAGCGTCGCGTCGGAGACGATGTGGCCTTTTTCAACTTGAACGCCAGCGGCCTCCAATCCCAAGCCCTCGACATTCATCTTGCGTCCCGCCGCGACCAGTAAATGCGATGCGTCGAGTTCGATTTCGCGGCCGTCGTTATCCTTGATCCAGAGCGAAATCGCGCCCGCTTTGCCTTCGGCCTTGGTGGGCGTGACGCCCAGATGAAATACGATGCCGTCGGCTTCCATTTGTTTGCGGATGACGGCAGCCAGATCCGCGTCCTCGCGCGGCAGTAAGGTCGGGCTCAAATCCACAACCATCACTTTAGTGCCGAGGCGCACGAATGCTTGCGCCATTTCACAGCCGATCGGCCCCGCGCCGATGACGATCATGCGCGGCGCCGGTTCGCCCAAATTGAAAACGGTTTCGTTCGTCAGAAAAGGTATGTCGTTCAAGCCCGGAATCGGTGGTACGCCGGGGCGCGAGCCCGTTGCAATGACGAAGTTGCGTGCTGTGAGTTTGCGTATTCCCAGCGTAAACGTGGCGGGATCGGTGAATTGTCCGGCGCCGAAAGACACATCCACGCCCAGGCTACGAAAACGTTCGGGGCTGTCATTCGGCTCGATCGAGGCGATGACGCCGGCAACGCGCTGCATGACTCTACCGATATCAATTTGCGGAACAGCGGGCGAAATGGCGTAGCGATCGGCGTTGCGCATTTGATGGGCGACCTTGGCTGAGCGCAGCAAAGTTTTACTCGGCACGCAGCCGTAGTGCAGGCAATCGCCACCCATGCCGCCTTCGCGCTTTTCCACCAAGGCCACTTTTGCACCGAGGGTCGAGCCGCCCGCCGCGACAACCAAACCCGCCGCGCCGCCGCCGATCACGCAGATATCGAATTCCGGTGTTGCCATGCACGCTCCCGTTGATGAACTAGCAGTAGTCGCCTTCGCGTGCGAAGGCTTACACTAAGACGAACTCTTCAGGAACTTACTCTGGGGAAAATTCTTTTGCAGAACTTTAGTTGCATCGGCGGCGAGATCTTTCAACCCCATGGCGTCGTAGGATTTCACCATAATGCTCAGCGCTTGTTCGAGCGCCGGGGCTTGTGGATAGGTGTTTAGCGCTTCTTGCGCGCGGTTCGCCGCGGCTACGTAGGCACCGCGCCGAAAGTAGTATTCCGCCACCTTCACCTCATGAGTCGCCAGCGCGTTGACCAGATAATTCATCCGCTTGGTGGCGTCCGGCGCGTAGCGGCTTTGCGGAAAGCGCGTCACCAGTTCGCGAAACGTATCGAATGAATCCCGCGCCGCTTTCGGATCGCGCTCGGCTAAATCGTCTGTGGAAAAAAAACCGAGTGGGCCGAGATCATCGCGAAAATTGCACAGGCCTTTTAGATAAAACGCATAGTCGACGTTGGTGTGATTCGGATGCAGCTTGATGAAGCGATCCGCCGACGCCAATGCTTGCGGGATTTCATCCGCCTTGTAGTAAGCATAAGCCTCGTCGAGTTGCGCTTGCTGCGCATAGCGGCCGTAGGGATAGCGCGCTTGCAAGGTCTCGAGCAGCTTAATACCTTTGTCGTTATTGCCGCTGGCGATTTCCGATTTCGCCTCGGAATAAATGCGTTGCGGCGACCAATCTTTAGTTTGGTCGGGTTTGTCTTTATTCAGCCCGCAACCGGCCAATAAGGCGCCACACAGCAACAAGACAAGAAACGATATACTCAAGCGCATGGCAATATCCATCGAAAATGACAACACAAAAACTGTGTCGAATTATACCCCAACGAACTCTGGCGACGACGTGATTAGTTTCACGATTCCCAATGAATACGCGGGGATGCGCTTCGACCAAGTGTTGGCGTTGCTGATTCCGCAACACTCGCGCAGCCGTTTGCAAAGCTGGATCAAGGCGGGCTTCGTCGAAATCGACCGCGTTGATGCGAGTGCAAAATCGAAAGTTTTCGGCGGCGAGCAGGTCAAAGTGAAGCCCCAAGCGAGCGCCGAGGAACTTTCATTTCGAGCGGAAGATATTGCCCTGGAAATCGTGTACGAAGATGACACCTTGCTGGTGCTCAACAAGCCGCCGGGCCTGGTGGTTCATCCCGGTAGCGGCAATTGGGAAGGAACGATGCTGAATGCACTATTGCATCACGCGCCGGCGCTCAGAATGCTGCCGCGCGCCGGCATCGTGCATCGACTCGACAAGGACACCAGTGGCTTGCTCGTGGTGGCGAAAACCTTGGAGTCGCAAACTCATTTGGTGCGCCAACTGCAAGGCCGCACGGTGAAACGCGAGTATCTGGCGATTGTCGAAGGCGTGGTTGCCGTGGCCGGAAGTATTGACGCACCGATCGGACGCGATCCACGCGATCGACTCAAAATGGCGATCATTCCCAGCGGCAAGCCGGCCGTTACTCACTATCGTCCGCTCGAAAGTTTTGCGCAAAATACCTTGCTTGCATGTAAATTAGAGACTGGACGCACCCACCAGATTCGCGTGCACCTGCGCTCCGTCGGCCATGCGTTGCTGGGCGATACGGTTTATCGCGGCAAGGCGCGTGCGCTGCACCCCGATTTGCAACAAGAAATTAAAGCGTTCGGTCGCCAGGCCTTGCACGCGACGCGGTTGGGGCTGATCCATCCGCACAGCGGGGTGAGTATGGAATGGCACGCCGCGCTGCCGGCCGCTATGGAAAAACTGCTTGCGGTGCTGCGACAGGAGGCAACGTGAGCATCGCCCGCGATTGGATCGTGCCTGATTGGCCGGCGCCGGCGCGGGTCAAGGCGTTCATCACCACGCGTCGCGGGGGCGTGAGCAGTGGGCCGTTCCAAAGCTTAAATCTTGGCGATCATGTCGGCGACGTGGCGGGCGATGTGGCAGCGAACCGCGCGCAATTGAGCGTCTATCTTCCGGCTGCGCCGCTGTGGTTGCGCCAAGTCCATGGCACGAATGTCGTTGCGGCGGACGCAGTGGCCAGTGATGTAGAAGCCGATGCCGCCCACACGGCAACGCGGGGAATCGTCTGCGCCATTGTTACCGCCGATTGTTTGCCGGTACTGATTTGCGATCGCAACGGGAGCCAAGTCGCGGCGGTACATGCCGGTTGGCGCGGGCTGAGTCAATCGGTGATCGAGCGTACGATCGAGGCCATGCGCGTGCCTACAGAGGCGTTGCTGGTATTCCTTGGCCCAGCGATCGGACCAACCCGCTATGAGGTCGGCGATGACGTGCGCGATGCCTTTATCCACGACGATGAAAATGCGGTGACTGCTTTCCTACCCAAGGCCAACGGCAAATGGCTGGCGAATCTTTACGAGCTGGCGCAACTGCGGCTACGGCGCTTGGGTGTGGAGGCTATTTACGGCGGCGATTGCTGCACGTTTGACGATGCCGAACGGTTTTTTTCCTACCGCCGCGATGGCCAAACCGGCCGTATGGCGGCGTTGATTTGGTTGGAGCCGGGATCGTCTCAAGAAAAGGAAATTTAGGTTGGCTACGGCCAGGTGTTGACGTTCAAGGCCATAGTGTCGACTTCATATTTCGAGACGGGTACCCGTCATTCAGCAAGATAAGTAACCAACCCCCCCGGCGCTCGGCACTGTCAAGTTGCGCCCGCTTCTGATTCAATAGTGCCATGAACGCGCCTACTTTGCCTTAACGTTGTTATCGCTTTCCGCCCGCGATCATCATCCCCTGCGTGTGGCTTTATTTTCGTTTCTCGTTAAGCTTTCGGGATGTCGAGGTACTCATCGCCGAGCGCGGCGTGATCGTGACATATGAATCGATTCGAGCGTAGTGCGAGAAATTCGGACGGGATTACGCAAAGCGAATTCGTGCCTGTCGCGGCAAGCTCGGCGACATCTGGCACTTGGATGAGGTGTACCTCAAGATCGGTGGTCGCTTACAGTATCTGTGGCGAGCCGTCGATCAGGACGGCAGTGCGCTTGATATTCTCGTTCAGTCGAGAAGAAGCAAGAAGGCGGCTATGCGGTTTTTCGGGAAATTTGTGCGCGGGGCGTTGTATGTACCGTGCATTTTAGTGACAGACAAGCTGACCAGTTACAACGCACCCTGTGCCTATTTAGTGCCTAATACTATGCACCGTCGTTACAGGGGGCTGAACCACCGGGCCGAAAATTCGCATCAGCCGACACGTGAACGCGAACGGCGAATGCACGGTTTCAAATCAGCCCTACATGCGAACGCTTTCTGTTGATTTTTGGCATGATTTTCGGTCTGTTCAGCGTCGGACGCCACCTGTAGTCAGCGACGAATCACAGTCCAACGTTGAGCCGTCGATTTGTAGAATGACGAGTCACTTCGGGTACGCCAGCAATCAAATAACGACGGAGCGCGCGCGTTTTGTTCGCCTTCAATTCGCTAACTTGACAGTGTCAAAATGGATCGTGCGCGACGATTCGTACCCTTTATGATATAAATCACCGAGACTGATTCAAAGTGGTATTTTCACTTGGCACACTCCATCACGCGCGAGATAGTTCGGCGGCACGGTTCTCACAAATATCGCGGCCGTTATACTTACCTTGGCCGAATGCGAAAACATCATCACCCAGGTCAGCATACGCTAACCGGTTTCATCGAAGACGAAAGTAAAAACGCTAGCAACTGATTGCGTTGTTCCAGACGGATGTGATTTCGCGCAAATGCGTCGCAATGCGATCACTCCGTAAACTACGCGCCGAGTGCGCGCCGAGGCCTAGTTTCGCGCGCGAACTCTACTCCTCCAGAGATAATCCAAGGTTGAAATGAAGTCCACGATAGCGGCACGGGATGGGAATAATGGGCGATGGTTACGCTGGCTAGCGCCTACTATTTCGCTAAACGTCTTTGCCCTTGTAATCTATGTTATTCATCGCGAGCTTGCGCAACTGCACTTGCGTGACGTGATCGCTAGCATGAGCGCGATTCCCGCTTCGACGTTGCTAGTTGCGACCGGATTTACCACGTTGAGCTATTGGTTGCTCGGTTTTTACGATGGACTCGCGTTGCGCTATATCGGCAAAACGGTTAATTACGCGCGAATGGTGTTTACGTCATTCATCGCTTACGCGTTTGGCCACAACCTTGGTTTTGCCGCATTTACGGGCGCGGCAATACGTTATCGCCTTTACGCGAGCGCAGGACTATCCGCTGTAGACATTGCCGCGGTATCCGGATTTTGCTCGCTCACAACTGGAATCGGCTTTGCCACGCTGGCGGGACTGTCGTTGCTGGTGGAGCCCGCGCAGGCGACCACCGCAGTACATCTGTATCGAGGCTGGGCTACCGCCTTGGGCTTCGGTTTGCTGCTATCGGTCGCCTGCTACTTGATCTGGGGGGTTAATGCTCGGCATCAATTTGAATTTCGAGGTTGGATCCTAAAATCGCCTGGCCCACATCTGGTGCTGCTGCAACTTGCTCTCGCGGTCGTGGACATTGCCATGGCTGCCGCTGCGCTATGGATACTGTTACCGATCGATGCGAACGTCGATTTTTTGACCTTCGCGGGTGTATACGCCATCGCCAGTTTCGTTGGAATGGTGAGTCACGTTCCAGGTGGTTTGGGAGTGTTCGAGTCCGTCATCATCATGGCGCTACCGCACGTAGCACGCGAGGCGCTACTGGGATCGTTGCTTGCGTATCGCGCGATCTATTACTTCGCGCCGCTTCTAGTCGCCGCTTCTCTTTTTGCAAGCCAAGAGCTTTTGGGACAACGCGCGAGGATTTCACTTGTCTCTCGAACTGCAACGGGTTTCATCGCGCCTATCGTGCCGCAAGTCACTGGCACGCTTGTATTCCTAAGTGGGTTCGTACTACTCGTTTCAGGGGCAACGCCGGGGATTGATGTGCGCCTAGTAGATTTAAAACGCATCATGCCGCTTCCGTTACTTGAGCTCTCCCACCTCGCCGGGAGCGTGATTGGACTTGCATTGCTCATACTGGCGCGAGCGTTGTTTCGTCGCTTGAATGCCGCCTACCAAATTACGCGAGTAATGCTATTCGCCGGTATAGTCACGTGTCTTCTCAAGGGACTCGACGTCGAGGAGGCATTGTTTCTGGCCTTCGTTTCGGGCATGTTATGGCTCGGCCGCAAAGGGTTCTATCGACCCTCTTCAATCCTTCAAATACGCTTCAGCCCAATATGGGTCACAAGTGTCGTCGGTGTCATTGGATTCGCGAGTTGGGTCGGCTTTCTCGCGCACCGCGACGTGGCATACAGCAATGAATTGTGGTGGACCTTCGCACTACATGGCGATGCGCCTCGCATGTTGCGCGCCGCGCTGGTTGTGTCGGTACTCTGGGCAACATTTATCGTTACTAATTTATTCAAGCCGCCTCAACCGGCGCCACAGCAAGCAATCGAGGCTGATCTCAAACGGGCCGAAATGATCATTGCGACCGCGTCGCAGTCGATCGCCCATGTAGCGCTTGCGGGCGATAAGCGGTTTCTCTTTAGCGACGCTCCTGATGCCTTTATCATGTATCAGGTTGCCAGACGAAGTTGGGTGGCACTGGGCGATCTGGTTGGATCGGTGGCGGCGCAAGAGGAATTGGCGTGGCGATTTCGCGAGCTCGCCGACCGGCAAGGCGGGACGGCAATATTCTACGGGGTCAGCGCAGATCGTCTACCTCTGTATCTTGATCTGGGACTCGCGCCGCTCAAATTGGGCGAAGAAGCTCGTGTTCGTCTTGCCGATTTCTCGTTGGAGGGGGGCGCGCGCTCCTCGTTACGTCAAGCACATCGACGCGCACGACGCGATGGTGCAATATTTGAAGTGGTTGCGAAGGAAGAGATTGGAACTCTGATGCCATTGCTTAAGGAGATTTCTGACGCGTGGCTTGCGGAAAAAGCAACGGCTGAGAAAGGGTTCTCGGTGGGATCGTTCGATTCAACTTATCTACGGTATTTTCCCGTTGCGGTAGTGCGCAGTGACGGCAATATCGTGGCCTTCGCAAACATTTGGGCAACTGGCGATAAAGAAGAGTTATCGATAGACCTGATGCGTTTTGGCGCCGACGCGCCACGCTCTGCGATGGATTTTCTTATCGTTGAATTAATGTTGTGGGGAAAAGCGCAGGATTACCGCTGGTTCAATTTAGGCATGGCGCCCCTGTCGGGGCTAGAACGACGGCCTTTAGCACCGGCCTGGCACAAAATTGGTGGTTTTGTATTCCAGCATGGCGAACACTTTTACAACTTTGAAGGTCTGAAGAATTACAAGGACAAATTTAGCCCAATTTGGCAACCTAAATACCTGATGTCGCCCGGCGGTTCGGCGCTGCCACGGATCCTCACTGATATATCTATTTTAATCGCTGGTGGTGCAACGGAGTTGATCGGGAAATGAATTTATAAGACTTATCTTCTCGGCCTGTTGTTGAATTTCGATATCCCCCGCGCTTAGGGTGTGGAAAATCAAAGCCAATGCTGTCAGGCCAGTTCAACAACTTTTCCGGTCGCATGGTCAAAAACACCATAGGCGATGGTGCCTTTTCCACGATGCTTAACCTGGTACATAAGATGGTCCGCGATGCTGATTGCCTCGTCGCCATCATGCGGCGGGTGCGGGAATGTTACGGCACCCACACTGCACGTCACTCTATGGCCTTTAGTATTCAAGTGCTGCGACAGACATCGCGACAGCTTGCCGAGAACGTCTTGCGCTCCTAATTTGTCGGTCCCGGGAAACAGCAGCGCGAACTCGTCACCCCCGACGCGTGCAACGGTGTCCGTGGCACGGATCGTTTCCTTAAGAATCATTGCGATAGCAACCAACACCCCGTCTCCTTGGGTATGGCCGTAGGTATCATTAATTTTCTTGAAATCGTCTAGATCAAGGTAAGCCAATGTAAGCGGTTGGCGATCTCGAGCGGATAATGCCAGGCTATATTCGAGACGCTCCTGAAATGCCCGCCAGTTCAATAGGCCGGTCAGCGAATCATGGCGAGCGAGCTGCTGTTCATTGGCTAGGTGTTCGCGCAATATTCGAAGCGACGTGGCGCCGAAAGATAAAAAGATGCCATGTGCGACGATATCCCAAACAAGTATGTTAGGACGCCCGTAGGCGTACCCGGCAACTAAATCATCCAGTGACCAAACGAGACTCGCTACAATTGCGATAATCAGTCCGTCATGCCTCTTACCGAACCAAACGGCAAAAACCACGGGTGCAAGATGAAAAACCGAGAGTGATATTTCCAGTCCCGTCAGGTAGTCGAGCGCACCAATTATTGCAACGGCGGCCAAGGCAATGGCGCCAATTGCGCCACGCGGACAGCACACCAACGAGCGGTTCGCAACTTTTAGATAACGTCGAAACATCCGCGACAACAGGAAAGTGAGTTTGTAGTTAGGCAGCGTATTGATACGTGAATCACCGGTCACGGGAAATCGGTGACACCCAAAAACGTTCCATTGCGAGGTACGTGAACGAGGCTGACCAGCCGATCAGCAACAATCCGTTCAAAGTTTCAGCGTCTGCGATCATTCGTACAGGGCCACGGGGGACGATATCGCCGAAGCCCAGGGAGGTAAAGGTTTCCGCAGAAAAGTAAAAGCAATTCGCCCATGACGAGCCTGCACCGCCGATCAAATTGCCGAGGTCTAGCGCATGGATAACGCCGTAGTAGGCCACGCCGTACAGCAGCATTTGTAAAGTGTGTGCGGTAAATGTTGCGACGATGACGACGATGAGTTTTACGCGTGCAGGAATTTGCATAAGACCTAGCCCGAACGAAAGAAGACGCAATACCTCATAGTGAATTACGGTGGTAGTTAGCAGTAATGTCAAGCAGCAAATTAGGATAAGGGTCATGATGCCGATTAGGATAAATCTATTTGAGAGGTGGCGCAGCCAAATGCAAAACTCGCATTTGGCTTGATACCGGGTGCAAAGATGAAAAGCTTTCGACGGCGTTTTGTATTTGCTTGCCCATAAATCGTCGCTTTCTACCTATTAAAAACGGTAACTTACGGTCGCGCCAGTGTTGGAATCACTCATCTGGGCGGCAGCAGTCAGTACTAGTGGCAATCACCAGTCCCGGCGAGCTGTGTTGCCAACCGTAACGATCGGCAAGAAAAAACGCCAGACCACGCGTCAGACGAACATCCTGAAGGGAGTACCCTGATACCACCATTAAGTCGTTTCCCAAGTTAGGTAGCGTCGAAGAAGTATTTCACCCGTTTCGCTTGGTTCGCGGGGAAATGGCGTTCAGCACTATGGATTCCCTTTAATAGTGGTTTGATCAAATATTTCGATCAGCGAAAAGTAAAATGCCCGAGCAATGAGCGCCATAGAGCTCACGATTCAGAGCCTCACAGCGCCAAGGTTAAAATCGCGGCCAGGAGCAACGGAACCGCTAGATCGCCGCAGTAATTAAAGGGATTGGTTAAGCCAATACTCACGAAAGTAATCCCATCAATGCGCCAGGATGGATGTGCCAACCGACCAATCCGGCCACTCCCATCAGTACACCAAATCCAGTTGGCAGAAGGGCTCCCCAGTACAGCCACCACATTTTGGTGAGCGCAGTAACCGCGAGCAACGCTATGGCGATCGCCAACAGCGCATCGGATAGATCAAACTGATCGTCGCGATAGTTCGCCGCATCGTAGTTTTTCTGGTCTTGCTCGGCCTGTTGCTTGAGTTCGTCTTTTTTGGCGGATTGCTCGGCCGCGGTCTTTTGGTACTGGGCGATGGCGGCATCGAACAGCGCTTGCTCCTCCTGGGAATGACCTAGTTTGGACAAACGAAGCTGCGTTGCCGTCGATTTGGCGACCTCTTGCCGAATATTTCGCGCCTGGTAAAAAGCCCAATGATCGAGTTTGTCGGCCTGCGCCTGCTGCATGGCTTGCACGATGTTGTCGTCCTTGACTTTGCATATCCCCATGAAGGTTGCAAGTAAGGCAACGGTAATCGCCACAGCCGCATTGAGACTTGGGCCGCGGCCAGAATTCGAATCGGTGTTTCCCGAATCAATCATTTCTAAAGCATCAATGTCCATCGATTAATTTTTCGGTTATGTTCAAGGCTTAATTAATTTTCCCGATCAACATGGTCATTCCAACGAATACAGACCAGTCAGGCGAGGCGTGATTGAGGCCGATTGCGTTGCCGGTGTCAAAGACAAACCGTTTGCTGTAGTTGTAACTTTCTGCGAGGAGAAATTGCGCGGTGCTTGGCGCACCTTTTCGAAGGGTTCCCGAGAGTTCGCTTGCCACGCCCCAACGCTCACCGAAGGGACGCGAAATGGAGGCCGCCCAAGCCGTTTGCAAACTACTTTCACCGTCGCCGACTTGTCCCAATCGTGTCGCACTCAAATTCAAATCCGCGTGGAAGACGCCCAAATTGGCGCTGTAGATCCCGGTGATTAAGTAGTCTGTTTTGCCACTGCCAAGACCTTCTTTTGCCGCGGGCAAGTTCACGCCGCCTTCTAATCCAAACGCGGTGTTCTCGTCCAGCGCGAAACGTCGTTTTATGATGACAGCCGCACCGCCAAGCCCTGACAGAGTCGACCCGTCGGCGTTCTTTTGTCGCACTAAGGCTCCTAGGTGAGCTAGTCAGCCGCTAGGCCGACTTAATCCTGATTCAAGTAAACAAGATAGATTTCCAACCTGACATCGACCTGTCATTCAGTTGACGTTGACCTGACCTGCGGTGAGCGTGGTGTTTTGAGCAAAAGTGAGGCAATGCTGCGCTGTTGTTGCGGCGCTGGCTGTCAGTTTGTTGTCAGCGTCGGCAAAGCGATCTGTCAGCTTATCTCGGTAGGATACGAAGCATCACTAGAGCAAAGAGGCGCATCTAATTTCAGCGTCCCTCATAGATCGCTCGGGTGAATTTGAGGTTCATTTATTAGTATTTTCTTAACGGAGATTCGCATGAAAAAATCAGCTTTAGGTCTTATCACACTGCTTGTATTTAGCTCCTTGGCTTTTGCCAAGACCAACGTCAACACCGCTTCCGAATCGGAACTGGAGGCGCTCAAAGACATTGGGCCGGTTAAGGCTAAATCCATTCTAGAATACCGCAACAAGCACGGCGCATTCAAGTCGATCAAGGATCTGGAGAGGGTTCCGGGCATTGGCGCGACCACGCTCCAAAAAATCACGAATGAGCTCACCCTCACCGGCGTCTCGACGCACGCCGAATCATTGGATGCGGGCAAGAAGCCCCTTGCCCAAGGCGCTAGTGGTGGTAATGCGCCAGCCAAGGTTTCTGCAACGGCCCACATAAACGACAAAAGAAATTGATTGGAGGATAAGATAATGTTACGAAAGACACTTTTGAAGCCGATTATCGTTACGCTCCTAGTATCGGGCCTTAGTATTGGGTTAAATGCGAAGGCTGCAGATGTCATGCCGCCACCCGCGCATCCGGGGGGACAGGCGATCGTGGCGAAGACGCCCGGGGAACACAAGCAAGCTGCCGAACATCAGGAGAAAATGGTCGAGCATCATAAAGCCACGGCGACCCATCACGATTCTATAGCAGAGAAACACAAGAAATTGGGTCACCACAAGCTGCACAAGCATCACAAGGCTCTGGCTAAACACCATAATGCCCTCGCTAAGGAGCATGAGAAGACGATGAAGACACACAAGTCATCTCCGGTTCAATAATCTGTCCTGTTGGCGCATCAATGATCGGCGGGTTATAGGTTAAGGCTCGATTCGGCCCTTGGGCCGGGTCGAGCCTCGTATTTGTCCGACGTACACCGAACATCGCGTCGATCTTATCGATCGTGAGAGAGATAGGGTTCAATTTGGGGGGTGTCGGGTGCTATCGGAACCACATCGCGATCGGCTTATGGTCTCCTGGTCAAGGTCCGTGTTTGCTGGAGATGCTTGGGCAGCATGGTCGACAGGCACAGCGCTCGCCACGCGCCGTTCGTTGGACGATAATCATAGCCCTTAGCGATCAGACTCAACCAAAAATGCATATTCTGCTAGTCGAGGACGACCCAACAATCGCAGATAGCGTAACGCGTGCCCTTAAATCGCAAGGGCACGCCGTGGATTGGACAAACAAAGGCGAACCCGTTGCCAAAACTTTGGAACGTGATCCTTATGACGTGCTGATTCTCGATGTCGGATTGCCGGGTATAGATGGATTTGAAGTGTTACGTCGTGTACGCAGTCGTCGCAATACCATTCCCGTACTGATTCTTACGGCCCGCGACGCGATTGACGATCGCGTCCATGGCCTGGAGCTCGGCGCAGACGACTATCTGGTCAAGCCTTTCGCGCTGGCCGAGCTTTTGGCCCGAGTCCAAGCCTTGGCACGACGCAAACAGGCCAAAATCGACATGAAATTGATCCATGGACCATTGGTTCTCGATACTGATTCCCGGCGCGCGACATTGGGCCAGACAAGTTTAGAAATCTCAGCGCGTGAATGGGCATTGCTTGAGTTTCTAATGAATCGTGTTGAGAAAGTGGTCAGCAAACAGAAAATCGCGCAAGCAATCGGTGGCTGGACAGAAGATCTGAGCGATAACGCAATTGAAGTATATGTGTCTCGATTGCGCGCCAAGCTTGAACCGGCAGGTATTAGAATCCGCACAATTCGAGGATTCGGTTACATGCTTGAGGAATTCTCGAGTGTGGCGTAGCTTACGCGGCCGCCTACTGCTATTCCTTCTTCCACCCCTTGTGTTCATTATGATCGCGAGCGCGATCGCCCAGTACTATTTAAGTGTACGCCCGGCTGATCGGGTTTTTGACATATCGTTAAGCGACTCCGCGTTTGCAATTTCCAAAGAGTTACGAGTCGAAGGCGATCGCGTGCGGTTCGCATTGTCTGAGGATACTGCGCGTCTGCTGCGATCAGATTCCCGCGACGAAATCTACTACGTGGTCCGCGGGCCCCAGGGAGAATTAATCGCGGGCGATTATGGATTAGTCGCTTCGAATGGCATGTTGGCTACGGACCAGCCAAGGATTTACGATGGCACCTTCAATCAACAGAAAGTGCGAGTTGCGGCTATTTTAACGGAGTGCGGTGGATCCAGCTGTCAAGTTGAAGTGGCAGAAACTCTGAATAAGCGCAATGCGTTGGTCAATGACATTCTTCTTGGAACGCTAATACCTCAACTCATATTGGGTGGAATTGCCTGTGCCCTGATTTGGTTTGGTATCGGACGAGCCCTTAGCCCGCTTCAAAGGCTTTCGCGCGTCATCGACGAGCGCTCGCCTCGTGACCTAGGTCCAATTGATACAGGTAATGCGCCCGAGGAAGCAAAATCTTTTGTCGTAGCGCTCAATGCATTGTTTGAAAAGCTTAAAGAATCAGGCCTTGCCCAGCAGCGATTTATCTCAACTGCGGCGCATCAACTTCGCACACCACTGGCCGGCTTGAAGGCTGAAACCGAGTTGGCGCTTTTCGAGCCACATTCGAGCGACCTACGCGAAAAACTGGAGCATATTAACCAATCTGCCACCCGCGCCTCGCGCCTCGCAACACAATTATTGGCCCTTGCTCGCGCAGAGCCCAACGCACATCACGTCGATCCAATTGCCACTATCGATCTTATTTTTCTGGTCGAAGAACATATCGATGAGTGGGTACGACTGGCGGCGCCGAAGTACATCGACCTAGGCTTCGAGCTGCGCCCCGCCATCATCCAGGGTAAGGCTGTCCTGCTGCGGGAGTTGGTGCGCAACCTGGTGCATAATGCGCTCGAATATTCGCCTGAAAACGGAAAAGTAACCATCCGCTGCGGTATCGATGGCGGTCATTGTTCCTTCGAGGTAGAAGACAACGGCGCTGGCATTCCAAAGGCGTATCGCGAAATTATCTTTGAACGTTTCTTCCGCTGTCCCGGTACATTGGGAACGGGTAGCGGCCTTGGCCTCGCGATCGCAAAGGAAGTAACTTTAGCCCACGATGCCAGTATCACAGTGAATGACCCGCCTGGGGGGAATGGGACAATAGTGCGCGTTACATTCCCTGCGGCCGGCGAACATCCATTGAGCCTATAAAAGCTAGTGTCGAATTAGTTGTCTCCGTAACCATAGGACGTGGCAATTGCTTATCAGTTTCTTAAGGTCTATTGCCTAAACAAGAACGAAAAACACGATGAAACTCAACAAACTTGGGCCCGGCCTAATCACCGGCGCGGCAGATGACGACCCCAGCGGAATCGCGACGTACTCCCAAGCGGGCGCTCAGTTCGGATTTAACATGCTGTGGACCGTTATATTTACCTTCCCGTTGATGGCGGGGATTCAAATGGTCAGCGCTCGCCTCGGGTGCATCACCGGGCGCGGTCTCGCCGCTAATATCAAATTACAGTACCCGAAATGGCTGCTCTTTAGTATCGTCGGGCTTCTGCTGGTAGCCAATACTATCAATATTGCCGCCGATATTGCCGCCATGAGTGAAGCGCTGCGATTGCTGCTCGGCGGTTCTGCCCACGTGTATTCGCTAACTTTCGGTTTGCTTTGTTTAGTGCTTCAGGTATTTCTGCGTTACGAAACTTATGTGCGATATTTGAAATGGCTAACGTTAGCGCTTTTGGCCTACGTTGCTGTTATCTTCGCCATTCGAGTACCGTGGCTTTCGGTAATCGAGCGCGTTGTTTGGCCGCACCTGACGTTTGATAACGCTACGATTACCATGATCGTAGCGGTTTTCGGCACAACTATTAGCCCCTATCTATTTTTCTGGCAAGCAGCGCAGGAAGTGGAAGAGCTGCGGGCACTCGAGAAAAGAAATCGCCGCAGGACTCTCCTGCCGTATGCGTTAGATGTTGCCCAACGGCATATGCATCGGATCAAATGGGATACCTATTTCGGGATGGGTTTCTCGAACTTGATCGCGTTCTTTATTATTCTCAGTACGGCGGCGACGCTAAACAGCGCGGGCATTACGAATATTCAAACATCGGCACAAGCGGCGGAAGCATTGCGGCCATTGGCCGGTGAATTCGCATACCTTTTGTTTGGTTTGGGTATCATCGGCACCGGCTTGCTCGCTGTTCCAGTACTGGCGGGATCGGCGGCGTACGCGGTTGCAGAAACAATGGGCTGGCGTGCCGGCCTCGATCTCGCGCCGACAGAAGGGCACGGGTTCTACGGCATCATCGCGGTTGCTACGCTGGGCGGCGTTGTTCTCGATTTTTCGCCGACTGACCCGGTGAAAGAACTGTTTTGGAGCGCCGTGATTAACGGCGTCATTGCAGTTCCCATCATGGCCGTAATAATGATGCTCGGATCGAAAGAAAGTGTCATGGGGCGGTTTGTGATCCGCAAGCGTTTGCGCCGTCTGGGTTGGCTAGCTACATTTACCATGGGTGCAGCCGCGATAACGATGTTCGCGACCATGTAACTTCAAAAAATGTCTGGGGCGATCACGGAAAACGAACATGGCGCGAAAACACCGTTGTCGATCGGAATGTTGCGCCATGGTAGCGAGATTAGATCGAATTGGCGCCGCTCGGTAATGTACGTATGCTCAGTCGATCGAGATTAACGAACTGAAAGCCGTGGGCCATGAGCCAGGGCAATCCTTCCGCTAAACCTCCGGCTGTATCGGAGTTCGGCTTATTCATAGATGCAATCAATATGTCGCCGGTTTTGACGGCCTTCAGCCGCGCCACAATGGCATCTTTGCGAAGCGTTGCCCCGACATCAGCATTGACTGAAAAACCGGCAATTTTGTATCCCAGTTCCATGATTGCTTCTATTGCCGGCGGATCGTATTCAGCGGTTGCGTCGCGATACCAATGCGGCAATATTCCGCTGATGCTCTCGACGGCGCGCGCACCCTCAACCACTTCTTGGCGCAAATGCGCAACGTCCGGTTCGCCCAAGATTCCGTAGACGCGGCGTCCGGCCCCGATCAATGCGGGAACATGATTTGCTCCATGGTCTTCGATCTCGAAGAGGCCTGGATGGGCTTCGATAACGGAAACTACCGCCGGGTCCGCAATTATCCAGCGCTTCGTTGCGAAAATTGTAGCCGGGATATGATGGTCAATCAGAAACAAGATCAAATCGCGATCAAAGCTTCCGCCACAAGCATCAAGGGTCAATGCGGCAATTTTTTTCTTCACTGTCGGTATGGCGAGCAGTTGGTGGACTTCGACCGGATGGACGACGGCAAAGATCGGCATCGCCAGCGTGATCGCAAATAAACCTGCAAATATTCGTCTCATAGCTTGCGCAACGTGTGAGCTACAATTTCCGTTGAGTCAGATCGTCGCAGGGATGCAAATCTGTCGTAGACTCCAATCATTCAGTTCTTTTATTTTTGGCACAAAGCAATGTAAATGACACAAATTAAGAGTCGGGCGTCCGTCGATAAATTGTCAGCGCGGGTTTCAAGCAGTGAGCTTTCTGTCGCCTCGAGAACTTTGCGTGGGGTGGCGATATTCGAAGCCGCAAAAGGCTTATTGGTATTGCTCGGGGGCTTAGGTTTATTTGAACTTATTCACCACAATGTTCAGCATATGGCTGAGCAGCTCATCGCTCATACTCATCTGAATCCTGCGAATGGCTACCCGCGAATCTTTCTCGATCTTGCGAGTAAGATTACCGACGGTAAACTATTTGTCTTAGCGTTTTTCGCGCTGGCATACGCCTTGATTCGTTTGGCGGAAGCTTATGGCCTTTGGTTCGAACGTCGATGGGCGCAATGGCTCGGCGCCATTTCCGGCGGCATTTACGTGCCAATCGAGATTTACGAGTTGTTTCACCAAGCATCAACGATGAAATTCGTTGCGCTTGTGGTTAATCTGTCCATCGTCATTTTTCTCGCACGTCGACTCGCGCAACAAAAAACGGCTTATGCTTCAATTTAATTAATAAATTTGGCGCGCCCGATGAGCCCATCCGTAGCCGCACGATTTTTCCATTGGACGCGTCATTTGCGCTTTCGGCCACGCCTCACAGGTGCCGCTGTCGTTGCGGCTATGTTGTTCGTTATATTCTCAACATACCTGAGCATTAACCGGTCTTTACTGCTGGCATTTAATGGCGGCGCGGCGTTATTCCTGATCACAATGGCCGTCACAATGGTACGTGCGACGGCCGACCATATGCGCCAACAGGCGAAACTGCAGGATGAAGGAAAATGGACAGTATTGACGCTCAGCCTTGCCGTTTCTGGCGTCACCCTAGCCGCACTGTATCTTGAACTTCATGGCGCCAAAAGCCACTCGCTAGGCGACGTGATTCTCGCGAGCGCAAGTATTTTGTTGTCCTGGTTATTTGTGGCAACCATGTTCGCGTTGCATTATGCCCACAGTTTCTATCTTGAGCCAGAGCCCGCCCAGAGTCGGCTCATCTTTCCCGGAACAAATGCACCGGACTATTGGGATTTTATGTATTTCTCGGTTGTTCTTAGCATGGCATGCCAAGTCTCAGATGTGCAGATTACGGATCGTGTCGTGCGACGCACGGCTTTGCTTCACGGGGTGGTGGCGTTTTTCTTCAATGTCATCATCATCGCCATTACGGTCAATGTCGTTGCCGGAGTATTATAGATTTAGTGTACCGCGATTGCAGGGAGGGGTTGATTAAATGAGATTTCCAGTTTCCTTCGATAGGTCGGCTTTGAATAAGATGGCTACACCTGCGACGGTGGCTCGAACCTGTGACCACCAAGACGCCAGGACAATATATTGGAGTTACCCCCATGCCTGCCAAACCGTTTATCAAATCCTTGCAAGCCGTCGACCACGCCACAGTCCAGGGCACCCAAAAAGAGATCCTCGACGTCGCCCTTAAGTAGGTCGCATTCATTCCCAACATGTACGCCAACATGGCGAATGTGCCTGGCGTGCTGAGCACCTATTTGCATGGTTACGACTTTTTTCGCAAGCAATCGGGCTTCACGTCTGCGGAGCAGGAAGTTGTGTTTCTTGCTGTCAGTCAATACAACGGCTGCGACTATTGCACTGCCGCCCACAGCATGATTGTCGACAAAATGTCGGGGGCGCCGGCCGACGTATTGCAAGCCATCCGCGCACGCACCCCATTCCTGATGCCAAACTGGCGGCTTTGGCTGCCATGACGGTCGAAATGGTCGCAAATCATGGCCAGCCGGACCACGCCGTCGTCAAGGCATTCCTGGATGCGGGGTACACAGAGAGTCACCTGCTCTGCATTGTGCTGGCCGCTGCCGTCAAGGTGCTGAGCAACTACAGCAACCAGGCCTTTGGCGCCACGGTGGATGAAAAATTTGCCGCCTACAAAGTCGCTTGAACAGACTGCCCCATGACACCTTCCTTTGTGCCTGAAAGTTTTGTGCGTGTGATGGGTTGCACGGCGCAGGAGTTGATTTCACAACTTCCTGGCGCCTTGCCAAACGCTGCACTGACTTTTGACACAGACGGGTCTTCATGTGCCGCAGTAGTTAACGAGGGGCATTTGCGGCTGGACTGGAAGACCTTGGAGCCAACCCGACTCGGGCTTCTCGTCATCCCCAGGCTATCGGTCAGCTTCCAGGATTGGTGGCTGTCTGATGATCACCGCTACACGTTGCAAAAACACTTTGACTTAGGAACGCATCGAGGCGGCGGCTGATTGAACACAAACCAAGGACCTCGCATGGACATCAGGGCCATCACATTTGACACCGGCGGCACAATCCTGGACTGGCACAGCAGTCTGTTCAATGCCTTTAAGCGCGTTGGTAATCGCGTCAACATCAGTCGCGACTGGCATGCTTTGACAAACGCTTACCGGCGCCAGGCAATGAAAGGCATTGTGGGGCAGGTTCAGCCCGCCTTCAACATGGACGATGTGCATCGCACGGCCCTTGATGAAGTCCTGGTCAGTCATGGCCTCGAAGTATTTTCGCAACAGAACCGTTGGGAAATTTTCAATGCCTGGCGGGAACTGTCCGCCTGGCCAGACTTTCCTTCAGCACTTGTGCGGTTGAAAGAAGAATTCCCGGTCATTTCTTTCACTATGCTACCGCTCTCGATGGTGTTGGAAGTCTCGCGGCGCAACGACCTGAATTGGGATGCGGTGATTTCCTGCGAGATGATCGGCGTTTACAAGCCCCACCCCGAGGCCTACTTGAAGGTCGCCAAATGGCTGGGCCTGGAGCCGTCGCAAATCCTGATTGTGGCCTGCCATAACTTTGATCTGAACGCGGCAAGGTCTTGCGGCTTCAAGACCGCGTTCATCAGGAGACCCGATGAGTGGGGCCCTGAGAGTCCGCCAGATCCAGTCGCCCATAAGGATTGCGACTTCATCGAAGACGGATTTGATGGCTTGATCCGCAGCCTTAGAGTACCGCAGAATAGGGCAAGATAAGAAAAATTGGCGAGAGAAGGCTTCAGATGCGCATGACATTTCTGACTCTCCTGACCATGCTGGCTTTTGCCGGCAATTCGGTGCTGTGCCGGATGGCGTTGACGACCACCTCGATTGACGCTGCCAGTTTCACGACGGTGCGCTTGCTGTCCGGTGCACTGATGCTTGGCGCCTTGGTATGGCTGCGCCCGCGCGCTGCCGGCGCAAGGCGACTCGCACTCAACGGAGCCGGTCACCTGGGTGGCAACTGGTTGTCGGCACTGGCCCTGTTTGCCTACGCGGCAGCATTGTCCTTTTCGTATGGTGACTTGTCGACTGGAACCGGTGCCTTGTTGTTGTTTGGTGCAGTCCAGGCAACTATGATCATCACCGGTTTATGGGTGGGAGAAAGGCTCACTCGCATCCAGGGCGCAGGGCTGTTGATGGCCATTGCCGGCCTGATCGTGATCCTGATGCCCGGCCTGACAGCGCCACCACTTGGCAGTGCCGTCTTGATGTTGGGCTCGGGCATGGCCTGGGGCGTTTACACCTTACACGGCCGACGCGTGACCGACCCTACCGGTGCCACTGCCGGTAACTTTTTGCGGGCGGCTGCCTTATCTATCACCTTGAGTCTGGCTCTGATGAAGCAACTGCAGATCGATCAATGGGGAGTGGTGTATGCCGTTCTGTCTGGCGCGGTGACATCGGGCCTGGGTTACGCCATCTGGTATGCCGTATTGCCATCGTTGACAGTGACCCGTGCCGCGACAGTACAACTCGGTGTGCCGATGATAGCGACGCTCGCAGGCACCCTGTTTTTGCATGAATCCATCACGTTGCGTCTGCTGCTGGCGTCGGCGGCGATTCTGGGTGGTATCGCTATGGTAGTGATTGACCGGCGAACAAAAGTGGTCTGACGCGTTTTGGGACGGTTCGAATAGGCCGCCCGCCTAAAGCGCGCGCCGCAGCTATCCCAACTTAACCGCATGCTCCCTCGTAGCATGAAACACCAACTTAGGCCACCGCTCCTGAGTCAATTCTAAATTAATGTTGTTCGGCGCGAGGTAAGCCATGTTCCCCGCCGCATCATAAGCAACGTTATGCCCTAGGTTTTTTTCGAAGTCGGCGATTATGCGTTTGTCTTCGCCGGTGACCCAGCGCACGCTGGTGGTGCTGGTGCCTTCGAATACGGCGTCGACGCCGTATTCGTTTTGCAGGCGGCTGGCGACGACTTCGAATTGCAGCACGCCGACTGCACCCAAGATTAAATCGCCGCCGCTCACGGGTTTGAATACTTGCACCGCGCCCTCTTCGCCGAGTTGTTGCAGGCCTTTGTGGAGTTGTTTGACCTTGATCGGGTTGCGGATGCGCACGGCGCGGAAGAAATCCGGCGCGAAGTAGGGGATGCCGGTGAATTGCAGCACTTCGCCTTCGGAAAAACTATCGCCGATTTGCATGTTGCCGTGGTTCGGCAGGCCGATGATGTCGCCGGCGTAGGCTTCTTCCACTTGCTCGCGGCTCGCGGCCATGAAGGTGACGACGCTGGAGACTTTGATCTCGCGCGCGAGGCGCAGATGTTTGATCTTCATGCCGCGCTCGAAGCGGCCGGAACACACGCGTAGGAACGCGATGCGGTCGCGATGGTTTGCATCCATGTTGGCTTGGATCTTGAATACGAAGCCTGAGAACGGCGTTTCCACCGGGGCGACAACGCGGACCGTGGCATCGCGCGAGCGCGGCGCGGGCGCCCAATCGATCAGCGCGTTGAGAATTTCGCGCACGCCGAAATTGTTGATCGCGGAACCGAAAAAAACCGGCGTTCGCGTGCCTGCTAAAAAGGCGTCAAGGTCGTAGGGGTGCGACGCGCCCTTGAGTAATTCGATCTCGGATTTGACGCGCTCGATTTCCAGCGGAAACATTTCGGCGAGGCGCGGATTATCGATGCCCTTGATGATCTCCACATTCTGATTGGCTTTTTCTTCGCCTGGCGTAAACAGCAAAATCTCATCGCGCAACAAGTGATAGACGCCGCGAAACGTTTTGCCCATGCCGATCGGCCAAGTCACCGGCGCGCATTCGATCTTCAGCACCGATTCCACTTCGTCGAGCAACTCCACCGGATCGCGCGTCTCGCGGTCCATCTTGTTGATGAAAGTGATGATGGGCGTGTCGCGCATGCGGCAGACGTTGAGGAGCTTGATGGTCTGCGCTTCCACGCCTTTGGCCGCATCGATCACCATGAGCGCGGAATCGACTGCGGTGAGCACGCGGTAAGTGTCTTCGGAAAAATCCTGGTGGCCCGGCGTGTCGAGCAGATTCACTACATGGCCGCGATAGTCGAACTGCATCACCGAACTTGCCACGGAAATGCCGCGCTGCTTTTCTATTTCCATCCAGTCGGATGTGGCGTGGCGACCGCTTTTGCGCGCCTTCACCGAGCCGGCGAGTTGAATCGCACCGGAGAACAGCAGCAACTTTTCCGTCAACGTGGTTTTGCCGGCGTCCGGGTGGGAGATGATGCCAAAGGTGCGGCGGCGCGCGACTTCGCTAGCGATGAGGGCGCTGGGTGCGTTGGCGGTGACGGGTGTTTCTAGGATTTCTGACATCGGATTGCTACTTGCGAAAGGGACTGGATTTTACCGGAGATGGAGTTGCGATGCGAGTTTGGCCTACGCTTTGTCATTCTCGCTCTCGCGGGAATGACAAAGCGGTATTTTTAGTGTATCGCCAGGAACCGCATCGCCCTGGCCCTAGCCCACCCCGTAGGCCAGCCGCTGGACACTGGCTCTGCGGGCACGCGATGCCACGAGTAAGACCGAATCTGCTTCGTGGCTCGCTAAGGAAACGCGGATTTATTCGGTTGAGTTTGGCAACTTGTTATGAAGTTCAGACGTTATCGAAAGATACCGGACAACTCAACGCCAAGATGAAATCCATCCTACCTAGCCAAGTCAGTTTTGCCCAAGCCGAGTACGACAAGAAGAAAAAGCGAACACGGCGCGAACTATTTCTGGAACAGATGGAACAGGTGCCCTGGGCCAGGTTGATTGAAGTGATCGAGCCGCATTATCCGAAGGGTGGAAAGCGCGGGCGCCCACCGACGGGGTGGCCTAGGGCCATTGGGCTAGAACGGATGCTACGCATGTACTCCGTGCAGCAGTGGTACGCACTGGCCGACGAAGCGGTGGAAGACGCGGTCTACGACTCGCAGGCATTGCGCAACTTCATGAGCATCGATCTGAGCCAGCAAAGCGTGCCTGACGCGACCACGCTGATGGGGTTTCGCCATCTGCTCGAAGCCAATGATTTGCCGCAAGCGATGCTCGTCGAGGTCAACGCGATGCTGATCGAGCGCGGCCTCTTGATGAGCAAAGGCACGTTGGTGGACGCTACGTTGATTGCCGCGCCGAGTTCGACAGAGAACCAGGCGCATGCGCGCGATCCTGAAATGCATCAGGCAAAGAAAGGCAACCCGTGGCGGGGCCACCTCGGGTGATATTTCGGGCTGAAGGCGCATATCGGAGTCGACAAGGAATCGGGGTTAGTACACCCGCTGGTGACGGCGTCGGCTAACGTCAGTGATATCAGCCAAACGCCGGCGCTGTTGCACGGGCAGGAGCAGGCGGCCTGGCTTGATGCCGGCTATGTTGGTGTGGAAAAGCGCGAGGACATGCAAACGGCGCTGAGCGCCAATGGTCAAGAAGTACGATGGCCTATTGCCAAGCGTCGTACGACGATTGAAAAGATGGCCGAAGGTTGGCAAAAGAGTTTGGCGCAAGCCTATGAGAAGCTCAAGGCACAAGTCAGGGCCAGGGTCGAGCATCCGTTCCATGTCGTCAAAAACATCTTCAGGTACAAAAAGACACGTTACAAGGGCTTGGCCAAGAACGATTCGCAGATCAATGTGCTGTTCGCCTTGAGCAATTTGTATATGGTAAGGGAGAAATTACGCCCATCGCGGGCGTAGCGGCGAGAAATGTGTTGAATAGGGCCTCGAACGAGGCGGACGATAGGAAAAGGTCGACGCGAAGATGGAAAATATCGCACCACTGCGCGTGATGTGAATAAAAAATACGCGCTAGGCTGCCGGCTTAACGAAAAGTGATTTGATCTGCGTTTCCCTAATCCTAATTGTCATCGCGAGCGAAGCGCGGCGATCTCGTTTTTGAATGGGTGTCAAATAAAAGGCGAGATTGCGTCGTCGCAAAATGCGCTCCTCGCAATGACAATATTGGTAATGTGAATCGCTAATACTTTGCTTTGGCCTTCGGCACATGGGCGCCGACCGTCTGCAACAATTGCGAAAACACTTTTGGCGAACCGCAAACTAAATTCCCGCTTTCCATATAATTTTCAGTACCGTCGAGATCGGCGACGAGGCCGCCCGCTTCGGTGATCAGCAAAGCGCCTGCGGCCAAATCCCACGGCGCAAGGCCCATTTCCCAGAATCCATCGAAGCGGCCGGCGGCGACCCACGCTAAATCCAGCGCGGCCGCGCCGGGACGGCGGATACCGGCGCATTTTTCCGTGACCGAGCGGAACATGGCGAGGTATTGATCCAAATTCTGCAGATCGCGAAATGGAAAGCCGGTGCTGATGAGGGCATCTTTGAGATGCAATGTCTTGCTGACGCGCAGACGTTTGTCGTTGCAGTAGGCGCCGCGGCCACGGGTGGCGGTGTAAAGGTCGTTGCGGTTGGTGTCGTAAACAACAGCTTGGGTGATGACGCCTTTATGCACCAGGCCGATGGAAACACAGTATTGCGGCACGCCGTGCAGAAAATTCGTGGTGCCGTCGAGCGGATCGATGATCCACTGGTATTCGGAATCGGTTTTGCCGACTGTGCCGCCTTCCTCTGCTAAAATTCCGTGCTGCGGATAAGCGTCCAGCAACACGTCGACGATGGACTGTTCCGCGGCCTTGTCCACTTCCGAGACGAAATCGTTATGACGTTTTTTGGTGATGGTGAGCGCGCCGACGTCAAGCGAGGCGCGGTTGATGATGCTGCCTGCGCGGCGCGCGGCCTTGATGGCCGTGTTCATCATGGGGTGCATGGACATGGTAGGTTTTTTCTCAGCCGGACAATGATTCAAGATCGAAACTTGCAGCGCGCATTTTAATATGAACGACGCTTCCCCGCTCGCGAAATAATATGGACACCCCGTTGGCGCTCGCGAATATCCGTGTCGTGCTTTCTCATACCAGCCATCCCGGCAATGTCGGCGCCTCCGCACGGGCGATGCGCACAATGGGCTTGCGCGATCTTTACCTGATTAATCCGCAGCGTTTTCCCGGCCCGGAGGCGACGGCCATGGCGGCGGGCGCAGACGATGCGTTGGCGAGCGCTCGGGTTTGTTCCAGCCTCGACGAAGCGTTGGCTGGAACAACTTTCGTCGTTGGCCTCACGGCGCGCAAGCGCGATTTGTCTCACGAGATGGTTCCCATTCGTGAGGCGGCTGCGCAGATTATTGCAGAGACCGCGAATGGAAAAGTCGCGGTGTTATTTGGCACCGAAATGTCGGGACTGAGCAACGCCGAACTCGATCGCTGTCAGTTGCTGGCGAACATCGCGGCGGACGAAACGTTTTCGTCGCTGAATTTGGCGGCGGCGGTTCAGGTCACGGCCTACGAAATACGCCAGGCATCGTTTGCGACCATTGCCGCGAAAAAACCAGCATTCCCGCTCGCCGATTTCGAGCAAGTCGAAGGGTTTTACGGCCATCTCGAAGAGGTGATGTACGAAACAGAATTCCTCAACCCGGCCCAGCCCAAGCGGCTGATGCGGCGCCTGCGGCGGCTGTTCGCCCGGGCGCGTTTGGAAAAAGAAGAGGTTAATATCCTGCGGGGAATCCTCCATGCGGTCCGGAAAACTCCTATAAAATAGGGTTGAATTAATCGCTGGTGTAACCCATACTTGAAGAAATACTATAAGGAAATCAAGGATGTTTAGACGATTGCGGGAAGATATCGCGATGGTGCTGGAACGCGATCCTGCGGCACGCTCGACGTTCGAAGTTCTAACGCTGTATCCCGGCGTGCACGCGCTTGTCTGGCATCGCCTCGCACATCGACTCTGGTTGGCTAATTTTAAGTGGACCGGCCGCTGGGTTTCGCAACTTGCGCGCTTTCTCACCGGTATCGAAATTCACCCCGGCGCGATCATGGGCCGACGAGTTTTTATCGACCACGGCATGGGTGTGGTGATCGGTGAGACGGCGGATGTCGGTGACGATTGCACGATTTATCAAGGCGTCACCCTGGGCGGCACCACGCTGCACAAGGGCAAGCGCCATCCGACGCTCGGACGCAACGTCACGGTCGGCGCCGGGGCAAAAATCCTAGGGCCCTTCACGGTGGGCGATGGTGCGGCGATCGGATCCAACGCTGTCGTCGTTAAAGAAGTGCCTGCGGGCGCAACCGTCGTTGGCATTCCGGGGCGCGTGATCACCCGAGCGGACGATGCCGCGCTGCATTTTGGCGAGAAACGCGAATTTGTGCCCTATGGCGTGTATGATGAAGAGCGAATCGAGCCTTCACTCGTGGCGACTTACACGCCGCCGCTATACATCGAACCGGAACTCGAAGTTGCGCTGCCCAAACCCATCGTGCCGCAACGTGACAATGACCCGTCGGTGGTGGGCGAACGTGACGCCGACATCGACAGTCTGTTGAGTCAGATCAACGAGTTGGAAGAAAAACTCGGCGAGCAGCAAGCCGCGAACGAAAAGAAAAACAAAGCCGCGGCAGTAGCCGATGAAACTGCCGCGAAGCTGAGCAGTCTAAAAGGTTGATATTGAATTTTTTTGAATTGCCCTAAACTAACGAGCATATGATTACATTAACCAGCAGCGCCGCACAGCACGTACAAACCGCTTTGACTAAGCGTGGCAAGGGCGTGGGTTTACGCTTAGGAATCCGCAAGTCCGGCTGCTCCGGCTGGGCTTACAAAATTGAATATGCCGACGCCCAAGCGAGAGATGATTTGCGTTTCGATAGCAACGGCGTCGCCGTGCTGGTCGATCCGGAAAGTTTGCCATTTTTGCAAGGCACGGAAGTCGACTATCGACGCGAGGGCTTGAACGCGACTTTTAAGTTCAACAACCCCAACGTCAAAGACGCGTGCGGTTGCGGTGAAAGTTTCACCGTCTAGCGGATCACGGCATGAGGAAAAAAGGCAGCCACGGCTGCCTTTTTTTGTTTGAGCCACGAGGCAAGCGCAGTGCGGTTCCGCCGCTATGCATGGCTGGGAGGCAAGCACCACGCGGCGTTTCGAGCAATGATCGAATGGCTATTTTCCGCAACGGAATTCGGCCTACAATATCGCAACTGGAGGAAAAATAAACACTATGACCATCGCAAACGCTTTCGAATTAACTCGGGAATTGTTGCGCTTTAACACCATCAACCCGCCGGGCGACGAGCGCGCCTGTGCCGAACATATCGGTATTCTTCTGGAGAAACACGGCTTCACCTGCGCCTATCACGAGTTCGCCGAAAAACGCACCAGCCTCGTCGCCCGCATCGGCGGCAATGCCAGCAAATTGCCGATTTGTTTTACCGGCCATATCGATATCGTCCCGCTGGGCGCCGCGCCGTGGAAAAAAGATCCGTTCGCCGGCGAAACCGACCTCGGAAAATTATTCGGCCGTGGTTCCAGCGATATGAAAAGCGGTGTCGCTGCGTTCGTCGCGGCGGCGGTGCAACTGGCGGAAAAACTCAAACATTCCTGCGGCGTGGTGTTCGTCATCACCGCCGGCGAGGAGCGCGGCTGCCAAGGTGCGGACCACCTGGAAAATCTGCATCGGCAATTCGGCATCCTCGGCACGGCGGGGGCGATCGTCGTCGGCGAACCGACCGGCAACTATCCCCTGGTTGGCCACAAGGGCGCCTATTGGCTGAACGCCAAGACCTACGGCATCACCGCCCACGGCTCCATGCCGGAACTCGGCGACAACGCAATTTACAAAGCGGCGAAAGCGGTCGCGAAATTAGAGAAATACGAATTCACCGCGCCGTCGCATTTCATGATGGGCAAGCCGACGCTGAACGTCGGCACGATTCACGGCGGCCTGAATCCGAATTCCGTGCCCGATGAAGTGATCACCAGCATCGATATTCGCACCATCCCGAATCAAGACCATCAAGAATTGCATCGGCATTTGCAACAGACCTTGGGCCCTGAAGTGGAGTTGACCGCGGTGATCGACGTGCCGAGCGTGTGGACCGAGCCGTCCCACTCCTGGGTGCAAAACGTGTTCGAGATTAGCGGGAAATATTTAAATGAGCGCCCGCAAGCGCGCACGGCCACGTATTTCACCGACGCCGCCGCGTTGCGCCGCGCCTACGGCGGCCCGCCGACGGTTATTCTCGGTCCAGGCGAAGCAGCGATGGCACACCAGACGGACGAATATTGTTACGTCAATAAATTGGAGGCGTCGGTGGCAATGTACGCCGACATCATGGCGAGGTGGTGTGCGATTTAGCCGCGTAGATTCGAGCGCCTCAAGGGTGCGTGAATCGTCCTGAGCGCTAGTACCAGAGCGCCTCTCCGGCCATTCACCTGGGCATTGACGTAAAAGTTCGTCATTCTCGCCTTCGCGGGAATGACGATTAATACCGGTGTCGCGGAATTTAGGTCGTTCCGACTTTCGGGAACGACTGCGCCGCTTTAAATTTGTCGTACAGCAGCGTAAGCAACACCTGGCGCCGTTCGCGTCCGACGCTATGGTTCTGATCCAGCTCCGCGCAGATATCCGATAACACCGAGCGACCGATGTGGTAACCGAGTTTGCGGTAGCTTTCGAATTGTGTTTCGTCGAACCATTGGTCGGCGGTGCTTTGATGCGGGAAATGTGCGTCGATGTTGCAATAGTTGAGGATGTCAGCCGGCTCGTTGCCGGTGAGTGAGGGTTTGATGTAAAGCAGCAAACCCGAACAGCCCGGTACGCCGTTGTTGCAATGGTCATCCACTAACCCATACTTGATTTCGCCGATTGCCCAATGGGACTTAGCAAGATGGGTGGCGCGATCGATCGTGTTGTCGTTCACTCGAATGTCGATTTCAACGCCGAAGTCGGTAAAACATTTTCGTATGGCGCCACCCAGATCACTGAATCCGGCGTCTGGGTCGCCGCTCGCGTCGATGACGACAATTAACGCACAGCGCCGCCGCACCAACTCATAGATGCCGAGGTTTTCGAAATGGCCACCGTCCGACAGATAAACGAAGTGGGAGTCGGCATTGGTCAGTCCGAACAATTCGCTGATCAGCGAAGTCAAACCAAACCGCGGGCTCGATGAGCGCCATGAATCTTGGCTCGGGTTCGCGTTCCAACGTCCGAGGCGAACATTGAATGCGGTCATCAGGAACGATAACGCTGGATTGCTGTGGTAGCCCATATTCGGGCTAGCCGCCGCGCCCGAAATAGCCATGGCCTGACCCAGCTTAATGCCTTCTTCTTCATCGCGGTAGCGTTCTAGTTTGTTACGCAGGCCGCTGGCGCTTTTTGTCCCACCGATGCTATCGAGTTCACCGGCGCCGTATTCGCGGGTGGTGCGGAAAAAGCCGCGTGCAATGTCGGCGCCGTCATTTGGTTCAAGTCGACCGGGGCGATCCGGCAGCTCGAAACCGCAATAGCCCGGGCTAAACGTAAAGGATGCAGCTTTGCGCTCCTGCCATGCCAGTTCTTTGCCGCCGACCAAATTTAGCGCGGTGTTGATCAGATGAAATGGCTTTTGTAAATGATGAACGGCGGCGTTCGAGGCCTCTTTCTTCCACAACATTTGCGCCAGATGTGGATCGTCCGCCGCATCAAATCCGACGAACGGGTGGGGGTGGCGTTTGACCGTGGAGGCGCCGAGGTAGCAACGCACCAAGCGATTGCGGTACATCATGTACATGGAAAATTTGTTGATATCCACCCGCCAGGCGAGGGCGACAGCCACCACGGCGCAGCCCGCCATGCCTGCCAACAGTATTGTGATCGGCGTTGCCTCTGCTGCGCAAAAGCCAGCGCTAAGGTACTCGCCGAGGGTGCGATTGTTTGTGACACACAAATCCGCCACGCCCGTAAGCTGCTGAATAACGACCGTGGTGAGCAGCAATAAACCCAGCACAAAGAGCGGTGGTGCGATAGCAATCAAGCGCTCGGACGAGCGGCCCTTCGGCTTCGCGTCACTGGCCGCGCTCTTGCCATAGACCACGCCCGCAATGGTTGTCAGCAACCAACTCAAGGTGATCGTCGAGCTGACCCAAGTACTGACTTCGTGATTAATCCATGTGACGAACGGCGGCCCGTATAAACAGATGGCGAACAGCACCACCCAGCCGATGGTAAATATGACCGTCCAACCACCCATTCGGCTCCACCACTCGCGGCTGCGATCGCTATAGGCGCGACCCAACAGGCCAACTAGCAATATCATGGTAATACCGAATATCGACAGCGCGACAGGCATGCCGAACGCGACCAGGTTGACGGGGTGATTCAGGGAGTCATGAATTTTCGTTAGGTCATGAAATCGGGCCAGCACGAATTTGATTAAGCAGTGACCGATGATCAGTGAAATGAGGCTAAACGCCAGATGCGGGCGGATCTGACGAAAAATACCGCCGGAATGCGTCAATTGAATTTCATTTTTCTTATTTTTTAGCTGACCGAGGCCCCAAGCGATGCCCCAAACGCTTAGGTAGATGATTGTCGATACCAGCCAGTAGCGAAAATTTAATAGATACACCTGCGCAAGCTCGTATTCGTACCACAGCCAAATGCTTCCACAGAATCCGGAAATCATAAGCGGCGCGACCACTCGGTTCAGCACACAGCCCTGCTCCTGGCAATACAGCCAATGTTGCTGATTGCGCGGATGGGCCACCAAGGAAATGTTTAAGGAGATAAAAAATACCGCAAGCAGAAATGCCGTTAGCGCGATCCCACCAAACCAAAACGCGAAATCGGGCGTATAAAGTTCGTCAGTTTGCGCTACGTTGCTGTATTGGGTGACCAACCACAATAACAGGCGCGGCACGAGCATAACGAAACTAATGCCAGCGACCAGTATCGACATGTTCAGCATGACATTGCGCACGTAGGTGGCGATGACTGCCCAAGTATCCGCGCCGAACAGCCCGAGTTGCGGCGTCAAATAATTGCTGTACTGGCGCAGAAACTTAATTTGGTCCGGCTCGGCTTTGTCGGCCGTTTGCCGTTGCTCGATCGCAAGTTTTGCTTCGACCGCGCCGATTTCGCCGCGCTCCTCATGGATCCATTTCGATAGCCAACTTCCGATGTATCCGCCGCCGGAAACCGTCGAGAGATAGTGAAACTCGCGCAACAATTGTTTTTCCGCCAAGGCCTGGGACATACCGAGGTTGAACGTCGCACTACGAATGCCGCCACCGGAAAATGCCAAGCCAAATAGCTGGTTCTTGTGGGCTCTGGCGATGAC
>JBKJHT010000091.1:0-5131 GCA_046598945.1 Burkholderiales bacterium
TCCCAGTGCGTTGGGCATCTTCAACTATAACCCCCGATTCCCGGGCCAGTATTACGACAAGGAATCCGCGCTACACTACAACTACTTCCGCGATAGCTACAACCCAAAGACGGGACGCTACTTTCAGAGTGATCCGATTGGGTTGGCGGGGGGATTAATACTTTTACCTACGTTGATAGCAATCCGATATCAAAGATCGACCCAACGGGACTAACTCCGCTCCCACCGGACTTCGATCCGAACAAACCGCCAGCCATTCCTAAAAATCCGCCGACCAATCCCGTTCGGCCGCCACCGGAGATGCCTAAACCCACTCCGCCGAAGAAGCCAGGCATGGGTTGCAGCGCTGTGTTTGAGTCATGTATGAAGTTTGCAGAAAAGTGCGGGCGTGGGAAGTTGGTAGTGTCAGCCGGATGCTTTGCGGTGTCTCTGGCATGTCAAGCGGCTGGGTCATTAGACTAATGAAAGATCGAAACAACACGGCAATGATTGAGCTCGATCACGTAGACTCTGATCTTTATTCCAAAGCAACCGCAGCGCTGGAGAACCTAGAAACGCTAACTATTCGAGTTCGCCGGAATTCAGCTGAAGCGGTAAAAAAAGCTATCTCGCTAGATGCGGAATATTTCGCCTTAAGGCAAGCAGGAAAAAACGATCGTCTTTTATTAGCGCAGTTCGGATGGTACGCAATAAGGACACCATCTCTTTGGGGAGTATTGAACAAAGCTAGACTTATGAATCTTGATGTTAATACCTATGAGGAAAATGGGGAATTATTCTTAACCATAAAAAACCTATCCGCAGACAAGCAATCGTAGGGTGCGCACAGCAAGCGTAGCCCAATGAAATGAAATACCGGGAACAACGATCCTGGATTTCGCACTGCTGCATCCAGGCTACAAAAATCTGTGTACCGCGCCCTCGGTAATCCCCTGAATGAATTCAACCGACAACCGAAACCGTTTCCATTAAATTGCAGCAAGGGTGTGCACGCGGACACAGCATCGAATCTAAGGGACACGGCACGCCACGACCCGCCCCGAGCTTGCCTCCTGGCGATGCGTGCCTGGAGAGCAGCTATCCACGTGCGTCGTGGCGCACCTTAGTTCAATCGACATCCCGCACCTTCCCACAGGCCGTGATAAACGCAGCGCAATTCCGCGACGAATTCGAGTATTATTTCCGTTCCAGTAACCTAGTGGAGCAACGTGATGCTTGAAGGCATACGATACGTCACGGACGAACGTGGCAACAAACTTGCAGTGCAAATTGATCTGCGCAAACATCGCGCCGTTTGGGAAGATTTCCAGGACGTGCTGGTCGCGGAATCTCGCCGCGGCGAGAAAAGTGTTTCGCTTGATCGGATCAAGGCTTCGCTGATAAAACGCAGCAAAAAAATTGCCTAGCTACGACATTCGATTCAAAACCTCCGCGTGCAGGGAACTCACCGCGCTAGGCGACTCAATCACGCTGCGAGTGCTGGAAAAGATCGAAGCACTGGCTAACGAGCCAAGACCGAATGGTTGCAAGAAGTTGCGCGGCGCCAAGGATCTCTGGCGAGTACGAGTCGGTGACTACCGAATCGTTTAAGGCCTAGATGATCGCGCTCCAGAAATCACGGTCTTTCGAATTCGCCATCGGCGGGAAGTCAATGACGAATCTTGATCGTAACGGTCCCGCCAAGAGCTGGATGTGGAGCGGCGGGCCGCTGCAAACAAGGCCAGACGATCTGGACGGCCGCCAAACGAGTTATCCCTGCACGTCCAGCGGCACGCCCGCCAAGACCTACGGCTACGATGGCCCAAGGCCAGTGGCTAGCCTACCGGGTGGCCTAGGGCCAGAGCTACCCCGTGCCGATAGCAATCGATCCAGCCATACGGTCCACACCTCCGGCGCGTTGATCACCGAGACGATCTATCTGAACGACACGCCGATTGCGGCGATCAAGGCCGCCGGGGCGTATGCGATCCAGGCGGATCACCTGAATACCCCGAGAGCGATGCTGGCGGCGAGTAATGGCGCGAGAACCCCCGTATCCAAGCGGCTCGTGGCATGCGCAGATTCCAAAAAACAAGTCACGGGCGCTACTGCGATTCCTTAAGCTACCATCACGCTCACAAATTGAATTGAACCAATGACCATGACCGCCACTTTAGAACTCACCAAGCAACTCATCGCGCAACGTTCCGTCACCCCCAATGATCTAGATTGCCAGGCGATACTACGCGAACATCTGGCGCCTCTGGGTTTCGCCTTCGAGCGCATCAGCAATAACGGCGTCGACAACATGTGGGCGCGGCGCGGCATCACGCCGCCATTGATCGCGTTCGCCGGCCATACCGACGTCGTCCCGACCGGCCCGCTAGCGCAATGGCATAGTGATCCGTTTGCGCCCACGATTCGCGATGGCAAATTATTTGGTCGTGGCGCGGCGGACATGAAAACCTCCATCGCCGCGTTCGTCACGGCGACTGCGCGCTTCGTTGCGACGTATCCCGATGCGCCGGGCTCCATCGGCTTACTCATCACCTCCGACGAAGAAGGCCCCGCCGTCGACGGCACGACGCGTGTGGTCGATGCCTTACGCGCACGCGGCGAGCGGCTCAACTACTGCATCGTCGGCGAACCAACCTGCGTCGACAAGCTCGGCGACACGATAAAGAATGGCCGGCGCGGATCGCTGTCCGGCAAACTCATTGTCAAAGGCATCCAAGGCCACGTGGCCTATCCCCATCTGGCGAAAAATCCGATTCATCTGGCCGCACCGGCGTTAGCGGAGCTCGCGACCATCGTTTGGGATAACGGCAACGAATATTTTCCGCCAACGACTTGGCAAATCTCAAACCTGCATGCGGGCACCGGCGCGACCAACGTCATACCCGGCAGCGCGGAAGTATGGTTCAACTTTCGCTTCGCCACCGTGAGCACACCGGATTCCCTGAAAGAGCGCCTCGAAACCATCCTAACGAAACACAATCTAGACTATGAACTGGTGTGGGAGCTAGGCGGGAAGCCCTTCTTGACGCCTCGCGGCGCCTTGGTCACGGCTATCGGCGCGGCCATTGAAAGCGTGACCGGCACGCCACCTGAAATTTCATGTACTGGTGGCACGTCGGACGGGCGCTTCATCAAAGACATCTGCGATGAGTTAGTTGAATTCGGCCCGATCAACGCCAGCATTCACAAGCTCAACGAACACGTCAACCTCGCCGATATCGAGCCGCTGTCGGAAATTTATTTTAAGACGTTGGAAAATATTTTGGTGAAACGATGATGCTAGCGACCGCCGATCAACATCTGAAAACCGTACGCGATGTGTTACGCTTTGCTGTCAGCCAATTCAATGCGGCCGGGCTGTCATTCGGCCACGGTCTGGCGAATGCTTACGACGAAGCGGCTTACTTGATCCTGCACACATTGCATTTGCCGATCGATCGTCTCGATCCGTTTCTCGACGCCAATTTATTGCCGGACGAGATCACACAACTCTTGAGCATGCTGGAGAAGCGCGTCCAGCAACGGGTTCCGGCCGCCTACCTGACCCATGAAGCGTGGCTCGGCGCGCATCGTTTCTATGTCGATGAACGGGTGATCGTGCCACGTTCGTTCATTGCCGAATTATTGCCGGACGGACTCGATCCATGGCTACCCGACGTGCTGACGGTACGCAGCGCGCTGGACCTTTGCACCGGGTCGGGTTGCTTGGCGGTGTTGTTGGCCGATCACTATCCGAATGCGGATGTTGACGCTGTGGATCTCTCGGCCGACGCGCTCGAAGTCGCTCAGCGAAATGTCAATGACTACGGCTTTGAAGAAGAAATTCGCTTGGTGAAGTCGGATTTGTTCGCGGCGTTGAAGGGCTGCCGCTACGATCTGATCGTCAGCAATCCGCCTTATGTGAACGGCGCGTCGATGACCGCGCTTCCCTTGGAGTATCGCCATGAGCCGCAGCTTGCGTTGGCCAGCGGTGCCGACGGCCTGGATCATGTACGGGAAATTTTACGCGCGGCGCCGGAACATTTAGAAGCGGATGGAATCTTGGTGGTAGAGATCGGACACAACCGCGCCGCGCTCGAAGCGGCCTATCCGGACTTGCCGTTTATTTGGCTCGATACGGCGAGCGGCGCCGATTTTGTGTTTCTCCTGACTCGGAGCGATCTGGCCGAGCCCGGCGATTGAACGGGTGGTTCGAGCGTAAAAAATTATCGTCGTCGCCGGTCATGCCGATCCAACTAAGAATTTTCTGCGTTTCGGCCGGCCCCAACTCAAGGGTTTGGCCGCGTTTGAGATAGGACGGCATGTTAAGAATGCCGTAGCGCACCCGCAGCAAACGGCTCACCGTCAACCCCACCGCTTCGAACAATCGCCGTACTTCGCGATTGCGCCCTTCGCGCAGCACCACACCGTACCAATGATTGCTGCCCTCGCCACCGCGATCATCGAGGCTTTCTATTTTCGCCGGACCGTCTTCCAACTCAACGCCGGTGACTAAACGCTGCGCCTGTTCCTCGCTTAGCTGGCCCATCACGCGCACCGCGTACTCGCGCTCGACTTCAAAGCGCGGATGCATCAACCGGTTCGCCAGATCGCCGCTGGTGGTGAATATGAGTAGCCCGCTGGTATTGATGTCCAGCCGACCGACGGCAATCCACTTCTCGCCCTTCAAACGCGGCAACTTATCGAACACCGTATCGCGCGCTTCCGGATCGTCACGGCTGACAATTTCGCCTTCGGGTTTGTGATAAATCAAAATGCGCGGCACATCGTCCGAGAAATTCAATTTCACCGGTCGGCCGCCCACCGTGACGCGATCTTCATGGGTCACACGCATGCCGAGCGTCGCCACGGCGCCGTTCACCATCACATTACCGGCGATGATTTCCTCTTCCATCGCGCGACGCGAGCCGGCGCCCGCCAGCGCTAAGACTTTATGCAATTTTTCGCCGCGCTCTTCGCCATCGACGACACGCCGCGGGCGTTCGGGCACTTCACCGAACTGGGTACGACGCTTGCGCAATGGTCGTTCAATTTTCATGGGTTCACAATGCCGGTTCAAGTTCAAGCGTATTTTGAAAATCCGCCAACGCCGGCAAATCTTCGAGGGAACGCAAATTCAAATCGTCCAAGAAAT
>JBKJHT010000005.1:0-4903 GCA_046598945.1 Burkholderiales bacterium
CGGAGAGTCATTGCGAGGAGCGTTTTTCGCGACGAAGCAATCTCGCTTTTCTACAGCGCCGCGAAAGCGAGATTCAGTTTTACATGATTGGAAAACTCAAATGCAGCGTCAAGAAAACGCAAAAGGCAAACCTATAGGAGGGGCAGGAATTTTGGGATAACGGCAAGATAAAAACCGCAGGCACCTTCGTGGAGAGCCAGTGGCCAGTGGCTAGCCTAGGGCTACCCGGTTCCGGCGCGGCTCTTGGGATGGTTTGCGCTATGTTGGATTCCACATTACCCTTATAGTCTCGCGCAACTCATCTAAGGAGTAGCACCAATGAATCGATTATTAGTGTTTTTGTTCGTAATAGCTTGGTCCGCCGCAATTCAAGCCGGGCCGAAAGAAGACGCGTTGGCTGCTTACGAAAAGTTCTTCGCTTATTTCACCACGGACAACCACGATCAGTTGGTCACGGTATTTTCGCCGGATGCATTTTTCTTTGGCACGATCTCGCCGGAACTGATCACCGCACCGGAAGACATACGGGAGTATTTTGTGAAAGCGTTGTCCAGTTCGCGCGGTGAGGTTAAGGCGAATTTATTCGGGACGACGGCAACGCGGCTTTCGGATGACGTCGTGATCGTTACGGCGACATGGCAATCCGAGCGCACGCTTGACGGGAAGATGACGACCAACGGGCCGTCGCGAAACACATCGGTGATGCATAAGCGCGGCGAGCGTTGGTTTATCGTTCAGTTTCACAACTCTTGGAAACCAAAGTAAGGTTTTTGGCGTGGCGCCGGGCCTCGCAATTCGCACGCGACACTCGTCTGTGCGCGTTTCATTGTCCTGATTAATGGCCTGTGAGCCGCTTGGATACCGGGTGGCCTCGGGCCATTGCGTCTCCGGGCATGTATATGATGGTGAATTGAGAACGCCGATAACCGATCTACTCGTTAGTCGCCGGCCCCGGCCGCCAGACCAACAATCGCTTCTCCGCGATGCTGACGAGTTTATCCAGCAGCAACGCAAATATCGTCAACACCAATACACCGGCGAAAACCGTATTGATGTCGAACGATCCTTCCGCTTGCAAAATTAAATAACCGACGCCGCGCGACGAGCCCAAATATTCACCGACCACGGCGCCGACGAAGGCCATACCCACCGCCGTGTGCAAACTGGAAAACACCCAGGCCGTGGCGCTCGGCAAATACACATGCCAGAGCAGATCGCGTTTACTCGCGCCGAGCATACGCGCGTTGTTGAGCACCACTTGGCTGACGTCTTTAACGCCGTGAAAGACGGCGAAGAAGACGACGAAGAAAACGATGGTTACGCCCAACACGACCTTGGACGTAATTCCCAAGCCGAACCACATCGCGAAAATCGGCGCGAGGATAATGCGCGGCATGGCATTGAAGGCTTTGAGATAGGGATCGAGCAAGCGCGCCGCCATGGGCGACAGGGCGAGCCAAAGTCCGACAATGAGCCCCAGCAAGGTGCCGATGAGAAATGCGAGCAGCGTTTCCACTAGCGTGACGCCAAGGTGCGGAAAAATCGTTCCACTGGCGAACCAATCCCAGATCCTTCCCAGCACTTCGAGTGGCTTGCCGAAGAAAAACGATGGCAAGATCTCGGATTCAGTCAGCCCGTACCAAATCAGGAACAGCGAAGCTAGAAGTCCAATTTGCGCGGCTCGCAGCTTAATATCGGCTTGCCGGGGTGCGCTACGAGGTAGCCCTAGGCTAGCCACTGGCTTGGGGCCGGGGCCAGGGCCAGAGGGAGTGTGGGTGCGGGGGTCGTCGGTCATGGGCGGTTTGCATATTGATTCCATGATGTTACGGGGCGCACGTGAAATTAGCCATAGCGTTAAGCAATTGACTTCAAACATGTTGCGGCACAGCAATTATTCAGCCGGGATCGTTAGCTTCGTTCCACAGCCCTCATTGAAATCCATGCAAGCACAGTTATGCTGCGTCGCAGCACGTTGTGCTACCATGGAAATTCCATCTGGCGAGGGAAATCAATCACCACCTAGCCCAAGCGAGGCCATAGGCAACCCGGCCAGCACGCTGACCAATTCAGCTTGGCGAGCGGTGCCGGTTTTGTCGCAAATGCCGCGCAACTGGGTGCGCACGGTGTTGATCGATACCGCGTGCTTCCGCGCGATTTGTTGCACTGTTAAACCGTGGCCAGTGGCGACGGCGACGCGCGCTTCACCAGGCGTGAGATCGAATGCCGCTGCGATGACGAACGGGTCGAGTTCAATGCGCTTTCCCGGTTCGTGACACACCAACATCGCGACTGGCTGATCGCCGAACGCATGCAGGGTTTCCTTTGGCCGCAATGCAAATAAATACAGCCCGAGTGTCGTGCCGTCGTGCGCTGAACGCGTACGAAAGAAAATCTTGTCGATGGGCGCAGCACCAGAGCGAAATGGTTTGTCCACAAGCAATCGGCGTAGCGCGACCATTAATGCGCCGTCGTCTAGTGCATGGCGACAAAATAGCCGAGCGCCGTTTTCAACGAATGTACCGCTCTTGGCGAGCAATGTCTGCGCGGCGGGATTTGTGTAAAGAATTCGGCGTTGATCGTCCAGCAAAACGAGCGGCGCGCGTAACCTTGAGAGCAACGCCATACCGACACCGCCTTGCTGGCGCAAATTCTGATTCGCGCGGTACAACACCAACGCATCGGTCAGGTGGCGCGCCAGGCGTTTGCAGGTGTCGAAATCCCAGGGGGGGCTGCCAGGCCCGCAATGCACACCCAAGATGACGCTTTCCGTGCCATCTTGCAACAGCTTACTGCCTGTCGAATATCGCCCGCCATAAGGAATCAAAAAGTCCTGGTAGAAGCGGTCGTTCGCAACAAACTCGTCGTTGAAATGCTCCCAGCAGTGCATCCATCCTCCCGGCGGCAGCGTCATAATAAGCTGCGCGCGCGGATCGATCTTGTGATAGGTGCGGAAGTAATCGAGCGACGCTTCCGCAGGCAGATCGGAGGCGTCGTAGCTGAATGTGAGGCTGCCTTGCGAAACATCGACACCGATTAATGTTACCGCGACCGCCGACATTGCACGTTGGAACGGCACTAACGCGTCCACCCAGCCAATCGCACCGCTAGCGGCTCGATAAAAACCAGCAACGATGTCGTCGAAATTGTTGTTGGGCTCCATGCCTTACCCTATTTCCACTCCCGTTATTCTTGTTGCGACACAGATCGAAAGATGCGATCCGTGTGTGCTTGTTCACGACTGCGTTTATGTTTGTAGCTTTGGCGACGTAACGACAAAAATTATTACTCTTATCATTCGTTTGAATGATGACACCTGTCGCTTGGTGGCGTCAAATTCATTTACCTGCAAAATTAGCACCACGCACAATCAATGTTTCGTTTTCTACATTTCTTATAGGGTGGAGTATGAAAAAAAGGAATATGATCATCGGAAAGATGCTAATAGCAACCGTATTTCTATGCACTTCCAAAGTTAGCATAAGTGCGGAACAATGCAGTGCGGTGCTCGGCTTACGTGATGTAACCACAACGGCAACAGATCAAAGTAGTATCAATTCTTTCCTTCGCTATTACTGCGACCGCAACTCAACCAGTTGGTCAAGTGCAAACAAAACGGGATTTGGGCTCGAACTTCCTATTCCCGACCTACCGCCTATTGGACTAGATTTCAACAACTCGAACAGTAGTTCGTCAGCATACCGACGAGAAGTATGTGAGCGGGTTGCAACAGGCAATTACGCATCTAATGAATTTAGACAGAAAGTCGAAACTATTGGGGAGGGTGTCGTAGCCGCTTGGGAAAAATGTATGAATTCGGACAAATATGGATTTTATGCTTGGTTGGAAGCAAATTATCAACATCCGATGGACGTGGTAATTGCGGGTAAGTATAAAGGCGACCGGGAGCCATATACTGTGAAAGTCAAGAGTGTAATCTTACCCACATCTCTGCTCTGCAAGCCTCACAATTTGAATGATGGTCAGCCAATCGGAAATTCCACGAAGAGAATCAAATGCCAGAGGTTAAATACTGATGGCGGAACGATTGTCGTGCAATCGGAGGCGGACCAACCGAGCATTGACTTACCCTCCGTAAGGGATCTGGGCTGTCACGATCATAAACAGGTGATCGAGGCACTTTATAGCCAGCTCTTTGAGGGAACAGCCGCAATTGGTAATGGAGGTGAGGTTCCACAAAAATTACTTGCAAGATCCTCAAAAACCTTACAACGCACCAGAAACATTCAGGATCTCGCGAGAGATATGATTCAAGACGACGATTACGCACTTTGGATTTTTAAGTCGAGCCTGGTCGAAACAAAACGCGTACATCCTGGAGCACCGCAGCCAGAAACGGCTTATAGCTGGATGGCAAATTCGCTTTACGCTTCAATTTTTGGAAAACTTCCGGATAGTGAGGAGCTAGACGATTTCAAAACGAAGATGCCGAAAGAGAAGTGCTCTCTTCCCACTTCACCTTCGTCGACCACAATATGTTTTGATAAATTTAAATATTATGCGGAGGAGCTCATTGATAGTGTACGCTTTAGTGTTTTGCACTCTGACCAAACAATCTTTTTTCGTAGTCGATTATTACCTCCGAGAACTGCAAAATATTGTGGTGCAGCAAGCGATTGTTTGACTAATCGTAAGTGGTGCAGAGCAAGCGCAGCTCGGTAGGGCAATGAAAAGCGCAGCGCCCTGTCTGGCCTCGGGCCATTCCGCCGTATGGGTTGTAACTTGCGGATGGCTCGCGGTAATGGTTGTTGGTCACCAAAAATAGATTACGCGGTACGTAATTCGGCGGTCGGCATTCCAAATACTCAATCACATTCGGCGGAATGCCGACCGCCGAATTACGTACCGCGTAATCTATTTTTGGTGACCAACAACCATTACCGCG
>JBKJHT010000069.1:0-5401 GCA_046598945.1 Burkholderiales bacterium
TGTGCGCACAGTGGGAGACAAGGTGACTGCGGAGGTGATACGGCAATACATACGACGTCATAAAGAGGAACCCGATCCGCAGTTGAAGCTGTTTTAGGTGTTCAGGTTTTGAAAGCCCCGCCGCTTGCGGCGGGGTAATTTACTTTGTTTTGGCCATTGCGATTTTCACTTTCTCCGGCGTGAACGGCACCGAGCGCAAGCGCACGCCGATCGCATCGAACACGGCATTGCCGATTGCCGCAGGAATCGGCACCACCGCCGGTTCACCGCAGCCCCACGGCGCTTCTTTCGGGTGATCGATGAGCTCGACTTCAACGCGCGGCACATCGGGGAAGCGGATGATCGGATAGCTCGCCCAATCGACGCTGGTCACTTTCACGCGATCATACGTCACTTCCTCCATCAACACCCGGCTGACGGTTTGAATCACGCCGCCTTCCACTTGGTTGGCGACGCCGTTCGGGTTGATCATTTGGCCGCAATCGTGGCCGATGCAAATGCGTGTGACTTTGATGTCGCCGGTGTCGCGATTCACTTCGACTTCCGCGACGGCGGCGACGTAGGTGATTTTGTCGTTATAGCGAACGTAGGCGATGCCGCGGCCCTTGCTGATTTTTCCGTCGCTCGTGTCGGCGTTCGGGCCGGGGCGCGATTGCCAATTGGCCCGTTGCATCGCCGCCTTGATCACGGCGATGGCACGCGGATCCTTCAGATGACGCAAACGAAATTCGGCTGCGTCTGTTTTCGTTAGTGCCGCCAATTCATCGGCGAAGGATTCGTTGGCGAAGTTATTTTCCACCCGACCCGGGCTGCGTAAATGCGACGAGCGGAACGGAATATCATTAATGTGATGGGTTTTCACCAAGGTATTGAAACGCGTAGGGCTGCGTCGCGTTCATCCAAACGAAGCCGATGAAATTGCCGGGCCGCTTTAAGCCGATATCCGTTCCCGATAACAACGGAAAATCCAAATTCTTAAACGGAACGATATGATTCAGGCCAATGTAAAAATCGCTTTCCCACGACACTACATTGCCTTGGTCGTCGATGCTTGCCTCGAGATCGATTACCGTCGGCGGGCTTTTCGGCGCGCGCGGTTTCGTCTTCGCGCGTCCATTGCACTCGCACCGGTTTGCCGATCAACACCGCGATCAACGCCGCATCGGCCGTCGCATCTTCATGGCCATTGCGGCCATAACAGCCGGAACCGTCGACGTAAAGCAAGCGAATGTTTTCCTTGGCGACACCGGTAACGGCGGCGACTTCCGCTTGCATTGAGTGGGTGGCTTGCGATGCCGACCACAGGGTCAGTTGGCCGTCTTGGTATTCCGCCACGGCGCAGGAAGGTCCGATGGACGCATGGGTTTGAATCGCGAAATCGTAGCTCGCTTTGATTTGCTTTGAGCTGCTCTTGATTGCTTGCACCACATCGCCGACACGCTGCGACACCTCTGATTTTCCGGGAATCCCTTTGCGCCATTCAGCCATCAGTTGGCTTGAATCCGGTAAGCCGGTTCCGGCCGACCAGGTGACCTGCAACGCGCGTGCGGCTTTAATCGCCGCCCATTCGTTGCTCGCCGCGACGGCGAGGAAATTATCTTTGCGCACTACTCGAATGAAGCCGTTGATCTGCTTCGCCAAACGCTCGTCCACCGCTTCGACGCGAGCGCCAAATGCCTCGGGGCGAATCACCCGAGCGTGCAACATGCCGGGCAAACGAACATCATGAACGTACCTAAATTCACCCGTGACTTTGGCAGGAATATCGACGCGCGGAACGGACCTGCCGACGATGGTAAATAGGCTTGGATCTTTGGTGACGACTTTCGGATCGACCTTGAGCTTGAAGCCTTCGCCGAGTAGATCGGCATAGGCGACCATTTTTGTCGTGTCGCCTTTCACCATTACTTTGCCGTCTTGGGTCACGATATTTTCCAAGGCAACGCCGAGTTTTTGCGCGCCGCGCACCGCCAGTGCATTGCGCGCGCTCGCCTCGGCTTTACGCAATTCGACGCCGCCCATGGCGATGGTGAGGTTCGCGCCGGTAAGCCATTGGTCAGGCGTGGAAGCCGTATCGCCCATGACCATTTCAACTTGATCGAAGGCGACATCCAATTCTTCCGCCACCATCTGCGCCAGCGCCGTGCGCGTGCCGGTGCCCAGATCGACCTTGCCGGAATAGCATGTCACTTTGCCGTCGTTGCCGATGGTGAGCCACGAATCGAGTTGCTCTTTGTCGAGCCCCTTGGCGGCAGGCAGGGCGGCTGCAAGGCTGTGCCCGCCGAACATGGAAAACCCGATCACCAGCGCGCCTTGGGCTTTAAGAAAATCTCTGCGATTGATGCTCATGCTTGCGCTCCCATGGCTTTCGCGGCGCGTTTCACCGCGGCGAGGATGCGTTGATGGGTGCCGCAGCGGCACAGATTACCGGCGAGGGCATCGCGTATTTCGTGGTCGCTGGGATTTTTATTTTGCGCCAGCAGCGCGGCCGAGGTCATGATCATGCCGTTGATGCAATAGCCGCATTGCACCGCTTGCTCGTCGATGAAAGCTTGCTGTAACGGATGCGGCTTCGCGCTGCTGCCGAGTCCTTCCAAGGTGGTGATGGCGCGATCGTTAAGGTCGCTGACGGGAACGACGCAGGCGCGCGTTGCCACGCCGTCGATGTGGATCGTACAGGCGCCACATTGCGCCATGCCGCAGCCGAACTTCGGGCCGCGCTACGCCAGGCGATCGTGCAAAACGTATAACAACGGCGTATCGGGATCGGCGTCCACCGAGCGCGCTTGACCGTTTACTTTGACTGAGTAGTTCGCCACGTGTTGTTCCTCCATGCGGTGATATTGAATGCGGGCTAAGCTGGGTAGGGTAATCAATGAGCGCCCAAACTCACAATGGCAATCGGTTGCCCTGAGACCGCCATCCAGCTTGCCGTCTGGCAATGCATGCCTGGGAAGGCGCATGGATGCTGCCTCTTAGATCGCTTATAAAATATCCAACGGACTCGTCACACCTTTGCCACCTTTGTTCAACACATTGGTATAAATCATCGTCGTCGACACATCGCTGTGGCCCAATAATTCTTGCACGGCGCGAATGTCATAGCCACCTTGCAACAAATGCGTGGCAAACGAATGACGCAAGGTGTGCGGCGTTGCGGGCTTGGCAATGTTAGTGTTCGCGACCGCCTGCTTCATCGCGCGCTGCACGCCTTTTTCGTCGAGATGATGGCGGCGCGTTTTGCCCAAGCGCGGATCGCCGGACAAATTGGTTGATTGAAAAACATATTGCCAGCCCCATTCTTTAGCGGCGTTGGGATATTTCTTATCCCGCGCAAACGGCAAGTACACCTCGCCGAAACCCTCGGCGAGATCCTGATGGTGCAGCGCCTTCACCCGAGCAAGATGCAATTTCAGCGGCGCGGCCACCGCCTCCGGCAACATCGTCACGCGATCCTTGCCGCCCTTGCCGTCGCGCACAATAATCTCGCCACGCGCAAATTCCACATCTTTCACTCGCAGGCGCATTGCTTCCATCAAGCGCAACCCGGCACTATACAACAGCCCGGCGATCAATTTACGCGTACCAGTCAATTCCGCCAACACCGACTGCACCTCTTTCACCGTTAACACCACTGGCAAGCGCTTCGGCACGCGCGCCTGCGTCACGTTTTCCAGCCACGGCAGCGTTTGCTCAAACACTTCTCGATACAAAAACAGTAGCGCGCTTTTAGCTTGGTTCTGCGTCGAAGCCGACACTTTCCCCACCACCGCCAAGTTCGTTAAAAACGCCTCCATCTGCGCCGCACCCATATCCTTCGGATGGCGCTTGCCATGAAATAAAATATGGCGTTTAATCCAATGTAAATATTGTTCCTCCGTGCGAATGGCGTAGTGCTTCACGCGCAATTTATTAAGAATCTGATCGAGCAATTTAAGTGGCTGTACGACAGGGGTATTTCGCTAGCTAAATGGGGTGTTACAAATTGATTAACATCAACGTAAGCAAATATCTACAAATTGTTTCCCAGATTATGCGCCTCGATAATGCTTTATCTCGCGTTATTTAGGGTGTCTACTATACGTTAGACCTCAGCAATCGGCGGCGTTATACTCGCAATTCCAAAGGAGAAATCATGGAACTTTCTGCCGTTTTGACGCCTGCCGCTGAAGGCGGCTTTGTTGCGCTGAATCCCGAAACGGGAACAACCTCTCAAGGAGAAACTGTTGAAGAAGCGCTCGCGAATCTGCGGGAGGCAACTGAGCTTTACCTGGAAGAGTTTCCGCTAACCGTCACCGGTCGTTCACTACTCACCACATTTCAAGTCGCTGTAAATGCCTAGCCTGCCTGTTGTTTCGGGTGCTGAGGCAGTTCGTGCTTTGCAACATCTCGGCTTCGCCGTTGCTCGCCAGCGCGGCAGCCATATAGTTCTCCGTAAGGGTTCACAGGGGTGCGTCGTGCCCAATCATCGCGAACTCAAAACCGGTACCTTATCTGGCTTATTAAAACAGGGTGGTGTTTCCGTCGAGGAATTCATCAAAGCGCTGAGTGCCTAACCTTGCGGTCAAGAGGGACGCCGCGAAAAGCCGCGGCGCCCCTTACCTTAAACGTTGGGCGTCATAGTCATGGGCTACTCAATATCCTGGCTCGCAGTAAAAGAGAAAGTCCCCGAACTCTTGCTTCAAGAACTTGGGCTAGCGCCTACCGGCGAAATGACCGATTACGGGCAATCACCTTTTACGGGCCGCACGTTGCCAAGCGGATGGTTTCTCTTGGTGCTTAATCGGTGCGAACACAAATTCATTCAACCCAAATCACTGGCTTCGCTATCGGGTAACTGTGACATCGTCGCCTGCTCTGTCGAAGAGCACGTGATGGTGTGCACATCCGAGCTGTGGCGCAATGGTCAGCAAATATGGCGCATCGAGCACGATGCGCAAGAAGCTATTGACCACATCAACACCTATGGCGCCTTGCCTGACGGCTACGCCGCAATCGGGAAGCAGTGCGCCAATGAGCAAGAAAAAGATGGTGGCAAAGATGCCGCCGTCGACCACTTTTTTGACATACCGTTGCAAATCGCAAAAAGTATAGTTGGCTTTAAGCATGACGACGACGATGGGCTCGAAAACGACAGTTTTGAAGTTTTCAAAGCCCAAGCATCTACGTCACAAACAAAGCCGTGGTGGAAGCTGTGGTGACGCCCAACAATTCCGTCGAGAGGGACCGCCAAAAAGCTACGCTTTTGGGTTCCCTACGCTTCGCTCCGGCGGCCCCTCACGTCAAACGTTAGCGATCCAGCCGGCCCCGCCCGGACTCCGAGCCGAAGAAACTTGAGTCGTACTTGATGTACCGTTGAGGGGCACACCACCCATGACCGGTAAGCCATTGGCGCCTTTAG
>JBKJHT010000221.1:0-3824 GCA_046598945.1 Burkholderiales bacterium
CAATCTATCGCCTAGGCGGCGATATGGGCCTGGGTAGCGAGTGATCCGGTAATCGGAGCTTACAATTTCGCAACACTTCGACTGACGTACACTTCCATGCGAAACAAGAAAATCGCGCAGGCGGTGCAATTTGCGATCGATCACGAGACTCCCTGGAGTCGCGATGTGGGCGAGGGATGGGGGATTCATCATCAGGATCCGCCGCCGTGGAACCGCCTTCTCGGGCCGGTGCATGCGCGCGGGTCGGTTTCCGGCACCCTCGTCGTGAATGGCCAAACGTTGATCTCCTGGGGTGAGCCGGATCGTGCCGAGCTCACCTTCAGTATTGCAAAAACGTACCTCGCGCTGTTGGCGGGTATCGCTCACGACCGCAGCCTGTTGCCCGACGTCAACGCGCCCATCGGCGCTCGGATCTCCAACATCGCTTTCGACCAGGGGCGCAATGCTCAGGTGACGTGGAAGCATTTGCTGCAGCAGACAAGCGAGTAGGAGGGGGAGTCCTTCGGCGTGCCCGACCAGGTAGATCGCTACCGCACCGTGCAATTCCAAGAAGTCGCCGCCGCAGGGAGGAAGGGCGATCCGCGGCCGCTGCAGGCGCCGGGCGCCAAATGGGAATAAAACGATGTGCGCGTCAACCAGCTTTCGCTTGCGCTCATGCATCTGTTCGGCCGGCCGCTAGCGGAAATTTTTCGCGACCGCATAATGCAACCGGTCGGCGCCACCGAAGGGTGGAGTTGGGCGGGGTATGACAGCAGCTTGCCGGTGTCGAGCTGCTTTGCCATCGGCGCGGGCGCCTCGTTTACTTGGATAGAGCCGGAGCGCAGCATGGTGCTGGTGGTGCGCTGGATCGATGCCGATCACGCCGATTCGTTCTTTGGGCGCGTGTTGCAGGCACTGGATGATCCGGGCTGATATAGGGGGACGCGCGGCATACCAAGTTTTTCGATGAAAGTTTTCCGCGTTCTGGCGTTCGGGAAGAAAAACTGCTCACCTTTAGTTCCGTAGCACGCTATCGCCTGCTGACCGTGAGCGAGCGAATCCAATCGATGTCGCCACCTCTAATCCCACTACTGTTCATTGACCGAACCGCCGACGCCGGTCTTGGACTTGGGATACATCTTGGCACCGGCGATGAACTGCTGGTCTATGGCCGAGAGGACTTCGTTTTGCTTCGTGGCAATGCCGTTAAGCGTCCATTCGCTGGGGAAGAAATACCAGGACCGAATCGGGGTCGAAGGCGGTGCCGTTGATCTGGTCCGCCGAATACTTGCGCAAGACGTTGTGGCAGGTCTGCACCTCGGTCCAGAAGTTGGGCGAGCCGGCCAGTTCGCGGATGACGACTGCCTCGTTCCACTTGATGCCGCCGGCCGGATTCTGGTGCTCATGCGCGAGGCCGATGGCGTGGCCGAACTCGTGTGCCGCGGCGCCGCCGTCTAGAAACCGCAGGTTCATCGTGGCTTCGTTGGTCGGTATGCCCTTGGCGTCGGTGCCGATGTAGCCCCAGGCGCCGTCGTTCTCGTCAAACGTAATTCGAATGTCCGCATCCGGCGCGTTATCGAATATGAACGTCAGATTGGCGCGGTCGCTCCACCACTTGGCCTGCTCCTTGGACCGGACCTGCTGCTGCGCGCTCCGCCCATGAAGCGCACGCGCAGCGTGGAACCGTTCATCCAGGTCTTGCCGATCGGCGAAATCGCAAGCACCGCACCCTTGCGCGGGCGGGTCGTCAGTTGCGGACGCATAAGGTCGCGAGGTAAGACGCGTTCGAAACATATGTGTGGCTGCTTGGCCATGACCATTCCTCCGTGAGTTGGCGGGACACGCGCCAGCGCTGCCGTGGAAAAACGCCGGTCTTCGAAGTTGTACGACTAGGGAATTTTAACGCCCCATTCGCCTATTCGTAATCTATCGCTCCGCCAGCGAGTAGTCGATTGCAATCGATTTTTTCATGCGCGCACTCGGTCTCATCGACGCGACCATTGATCGGCACGAGGCCACAAAGGCGAGTCGGCCTGGCGGGTCACGTGAGTGTTGGTGCATGGGCTTTTCGGCTCGGGAAAATGAAGCCGATTGGAGTATGATTTTGGCTTCCCGGTCGACTTGGATTTGCTCTACGTTCATCGGGGCCAGGGCGGTTTTGGCGGTACGGCATACTAAGTTTATAAGGCGTTATCACATCCGGAGGATTCAATGGCTGACATAATGGTGCGGCAATTCAGGCAAATCCTGCTATGGCCTTTACAACTCACGCCGACGCAGGAAGGCGTGCAAATTCAGAAGCACTCGGAGTTGTTCGCCCAGGTACAAAACAATCCCTGGCGCGAACTCGCGGATCCGTTCGCCGAGGATCAGACGCGCTTTCTGGAACGGCATTATCGGGAGTTCGTCACCTTTCTTCCTCATGTGCAACGCTTCCTCTATGGCCAGGGGATGGGGGAAGCGGTAAAGCGCAGCTACGGCGAGTCGCCGATCAGAGCGTTCCGGCGCAGCGACCTGGCTAAGGTGCGGGTGACGGGCACGCAAGGCGAGGAAGAGACGCTGTTCGATATCGAGCGCGCCGATCTTTATTTTTTTTATGACTTAGACATCGCCATTCTCGCCTTGGAAATTGGCGCCGAGAATATAAGTCTCGCGCGCGTGCAGGACATGCTGTTTAAGTTCGGCCGCGCCTATCCCGCGTATTGGGAGGAAGGCGGCGCGGCAGCCCACTGTCTGAAGCAAGTGGAATGGCTTTCGCACGCGGGCGAAGTGCTGGCAGTGGCGGACTATGACCGGCGCGAGAAGTATCTCGCTTTCGTGCGCCAACATCGCGCGCCGTGTATCGCCTCTCACTGGGAGTATCTGCTCGACCCCATGGCGTTGCATCACTCGGAACGCAAGGGAGCGATACGTTACCGTCAGATCGAACACTACCGCATGCCATCGCTAGCCTATTTGGCGCTCGATGGACCGACCCAGCTTACTCGAGGGGACTTTGCGCGCTTGGCGCTTGCGGCTGAGGCCGGCGACTCGAACACGCTGCCTTATTCGGAGCAATACCTTGCCGACTTCGAGCAGCGTTACTGCTACGACCGTCACTGGGACGAACTGGGCTCATCCAGACGCAACACGCGCTTCATGTGCAGTAGCCATGGTTTTGTCATGGTTGGCGACTACAACGAACGCTTTTTTATCGATGCCGAGACCGGGCTTCTGTGCCAGTTTCGCCATCAGTATTTTCTGTTGGGGCTGATCGTTTATTTTCATCGTGCCGCGCTGCTCATGCTATCCGACCGCTTGATCGTTGCCATCAGCAAACTCGATATCCAGCAGCCGGACTCGATTCGGCAATTCAAGCGTGCCATTCGCCATACGCAAGAAATATTCTTGCGCTTCACTCACCGTTATTGGTTCCACGAAGTGTCCGAACAAGTCCCGGTGCGGGATTTGTTCAGACGGTGGAATGGGCAATTGGGCACGGACCAGTTGTTTGCGGAGACGCGCGAAGAGATCGACGACATGAGTCGTTACCTTGAGCGAGATGGTTTGCGGCGCCAGGCGAACACCGTGGTGCGCCTCACGGTCGTGACAACCTTCGGGCTGATCGGCACGGTCGCGACTGGCTTCCTCGGCATGAACCTGATCGCCGCGGCCGACCAGCCGTTGCTCGCCAAGATCGCCTATTTCCTCACGGTGTTCATCCCAGTAATGGCGTTGGCCTTCTATACCATTGTGAAATCGAAGCGGCTATCGGATTTCCTCGATTTACTCTCGGATGAGCGGCTATCGGGCAAAGCGAAACTCGCCGCCTTCATAGGGGTGTGGAAACGGCGTCGAGGAGGCAC
>JBKJHT010000028.1:0-8171 GCA_046598945.1 Burkholderiales bacterium
TCCACCCCGATCACGCCGACATCTTTAATGCCTGATTCGGCGCAGTTGCGTGGACAGCCGGACACGGCGAGCTTGACCTTGTGCGGCGCATACATGCGCCACAATTCGCGTTCCAGGTCGATGCCCATATTGGTGGAATCCTGCACACCGAAGCGACACCATTCGGAGCCAACGCAAGTCTTGACAGTGCGCAACGCCTTCGCGTAAGCATGTCCCGACGGCATATCCAGATCGCGCCACACCGCCGGCAAATCTTCTTTCTTGATGCCCAACAGATCGAGGCGCTGGCCACCGGTGACTTTCACGGCGGGTATCTTGTACTTATCGACCACGTCGGCGATGCGGCGCAATTCCGATGAATTAGTCGTGCCGCCCCACATGCGCGGAATAACCGAGAACGTCCCGTTCTTCTGGATATTGGCGTGGGCCCGTTCGTTGATGTAGCGCGATTGCGGATCGTCCTGCGCCTCGTGGGGCCAAGTGGAAATCAAGTAGTAATTCAGCGCCGGCCGACAACTCGCGCAACCATTCGGCGTGTGCCAATTGAGCATTTGCATAGTCTGGGAAATGGATGTCAGATGCTCGGCGCGAATCGCCTGGCGCACCTCGCCGTGGGTGCGGTCGGTGCAACCGCACATCGCTTTGGTTTTCGGCGCCGCGGAATAATCGCCACCGGCGACGAACATCAATAACTGTTCGACCAAGCCGGTGCACGAGCCGCAGGAAGACGAAGCCTTGGTATGTTTGCGCACTTCGTCCAAGGTGAATAGACCCTTCTCTTTAATGGCTTTGACGATGGCACCTTTGCACACGCCGTTGCAGCCGCACACTTCCATCTCGTCGGTCATGGCCACGGCTTTGTTTTGGCCGAGGTGGCCGGTGTCGCCAAGATTGCTTTCGCCGAACATCAGATGATCGCGAATCTCGTGAATCTTTTTACCTTCGCGGATCAGCTTGAAATACCACGCGCCATCGACCGTGTCGCCATACAGTACGCCGCCGATGAGTTCGTCGTTGCGGATGACGAGTTTTTTGTACACGCCGCCGACGGTGTCCGTGAGCAAAATCTCTTCCGTATCCTCGCCGCCCATGAATTCGCCAGCGGAGAAAAGATCGATGCCGGTGACCTTGAGCTTGGTCGAGGTTACGGAACCGACATAACGGCCGATGCCCATGAGCGCCAAATGATTTGCCGCGACTTTCGCCATCTCGAACAGCGGCGCGACCAGGCCATAGGCGATACCGCGATGGTTGACGCACTCACCCACGGCGTAGATGCGCGGATCGTAGGTCTGCATCGTATCGTTGACGACGATGCCGCGATTGCAATGCAGCCCAGAGGCTTCCGCCAACTCGGTATTGGGCCGAATACCGACCGCCATCACCACCAGTTCGGCGGGTAACTCTATTCCGTCTTTGAAACGTATCGCGCGAACTACGCCTTTGTCATCGCCGAGAATCGCTTCCGTCTGCGTTTCGAGCATGAACTTCAGGCCACGTTGCTCCAGCGACTTCTGCAGCAACTTGCCGGCGGACTTATCCAATTGCCGCTCCATCAGCCATGGCATGAGATGCACGACGGTTACATCCATGCCGCGTAGCATCAAACCGTTCGCCGCTTCCAGGCCGAGCAAGCCACCGCCGATAACGATCGCGTGTTTCGCCGTCGCCGACACTTCGATCATGCGATTGGTGTCGTGGATGTCGCGATAACTAATCACATTGTGCAGATCGCGTCCCGGGACAGGGAGCATGAACGGATTGGAACCCGTCGCCAGCAATAAGCGATCGTATTGCGCGGTCGTGCCGTCCTCGGCGATCACCAGACGATTCACGCGATCGATGCGCGCGATCTTCTTGCCCAGATGCAACGTGATGTTATTCGCTTCGTACCAATCGACATCATTCAACATGATGTCTTTGATGGTCTGTTCGCCCGCGAGAACCGGCGATAACAATATGCGATTGTAGTTGGCATAAGGTTCGGCGCCGAACACGGTGATGTTGTATTGCGCCGGCGCAATCTTCAGCAGTTCCTCCAGGGTGCGTACACCCGCCATGCCGTTCCCCACCATGACTAAATTCATTTTTTTCATGCTATCGATAGGCTCCAAATTTCAATTTAATCTTGTACCGGGCAAAAATAAGCAGTACCTCTAATAGCCAGTGAGCAAGATCGATGCCATGAAACGTCTCACATAAGAATCAAGAAAACGCCTACCTCCTAAAGGCCGTAACGCCCATGGCGCGAATTGACGACCATGACGCTCGATGCTGCAATGCATTAAAACAGTGCGTACAAATCCGCAAATGCACCTGTAAGGCGCAACCTCTGTCCAGTCACGCACCAAATTTGCGAACGCACATTCCTGGCCTCCAATCCGCCTTTCCCCTCACGAACGGGTCACCGTGATTGGCCAAAACTATTCCGATAAATTGAAGTGGCACATGGCTTGCTAAATCTTGACGTCACTACACAATCAGGATGCCTCATGAATAAATCATTTTGGAAGGCCGGTCATCCGCCGACCTTACTCGCGGCGTTTCTTTATTTCGATTTGAGTTTCATGGTCTGGGTTGTGCTCGGGCCGCTTGGCGTGCAGATTGCCAATGATCTCAATTTAAATGCGGCTCAAAAAGGACTGATGGTCGCCACGCCGGTGCTCGCCGGCGCGTTACTGCGCTTGGTCATGGGCGTCCTCGTCGATCACTTGAAACCCAAGACAGCCGGCGCCTTGGGCCAAATTGTTGTCATTGTCGCGCTCATCGTTGCCTGGTATTTCGGCGTGCACAGTTACGCGCAAGTGCTCACCCTCGGTATTTTTCTCGGTGTCGCCGGCGCATCGTTCGCCGTTGCCTTGCCGCTCGCCTCGCGGTGGTATCCGCCCGAGCATCAGGGCACCGCGCTGGGCATTGCCGGCGCGGGAAATTCCGGCACGGTGTTAGCGGCATTGTTCGCACCTTCGCTCGCCGTTGCATTTGGCTGGAACAACGTCATCGGCCTGGCGGTGATTCCGCTCGTGATCGTGTTCATATTTTATGTGTTCGTCGCCAAAGACAGCCCCGACTGCCCGCCGGCTAAATCCCTCGGCGAATATCTGAAAGTGCTGCGCGACAAAGACGCCTGGTGGTTCATGTTTTTTTACAGCGTTACCTTCGGCGGCTTCGTCGGCTTGGCGTCGTCGTTGACGATCTATTTCAATACCCAGTATGGCCTGACGCCCGTTGTCGCCGGTTACTACACCGCCGCGTGTGTATTCATGGGCTCGATGATGCGGCCGCTGGGCGGCTGGCTCGCCGATCGCATCGGCGGCATCAAATCCTTGAGCGTGATGTATGTCCTCGCGGCGACATTTTTAGTGATTGTGAGTTTTGGTTTACCAGCGGCATGGATGGCGCTGCTGGTATTCATGTTCGCCATGTGGGCCCTGGGCATGGGCAATGGCGCGGTGTTCCAATTGGTGCCGCAACGCTTCCGCAAAGAAATCGGCGTGATGACCGGCATGGTCGGCATGGCGGGCGGTGTCGGTGGATTTTATCTTGCGTCGAGCCTAGGCTATTCGAAACAAATTACCGGAAGTTATCAACTCGGATTTCTCATCTTCGCTGCGCTGGCGATGTTGGCCCTGGGCGGATTAGCCACCGTCAAGACCCGCTGGCGCACCACTTGGGGCGCGGCCCATGTGAGCGCGGCGCGAATTTGATCGCGATAGGCGCTGGACGAGTGCATCGCCAGGCGCCGTTCTCAGCCTGCCACGCAGCATGATATACCTGAAGGACAAGTATCTATCCGGCCTTCAGGCATGCCGCTGAAAAAACAGGCTAAGGCAATTTCAGGCAAAATCGATTTCTCGTTGATCGATGGGACAATTGCTTCTGGAATATTCACCGCGAGGCCCTCATCCCTACCCTTCTCCCAGAGGGAGAAGTGAGCATAGAATGACCCCACCCACTCTCCAAATCACTTCCGGCTACGCCTCACTCACCGGCAAGCGCGAACGCAACGAAGACTTCGTCGGCATGGTGTTGCCCGGTGAACCGGAGCTGAGTGCGAAAGGTATTTTGGTCGCCGTCGCCGATGGCGTTTCAGGCAGCAGTGGCGGGCGCGAGGCGGCGGAGTACACGGTGCGCGGATTGCTGTCTGACTATTATGCAACGCCGGACGATTGGGACATTGCCGTGGCCCTCGATCGGGTATTGCAGGCGATCAACCGCTGGCTGATCGCACAGTCCTCCACCCATCCGGAACGGGACGGCATGGCGACGACGCTTTCGGTTGTGGCACTGCGTCACCGCCACTACACGATTGCGCATATCGGCGACACGCGCATTTATTTGCTGCGCCAAGGCAAGCTCACCCGCCTCACCACGGATCACGTCTGGGATCGGCCGGAAATGCGTCACGTGCTCACCCGCGCGCTGGGGCTGGATCGGCATCTCAATCTGGATTACAGCGACGGCGAATTACAAGCAGGTGATCGTTTTCTGCTGACCAGCGATGGCGTATGGCAACCCTTGGGCGACAAGATTTTGGCGCAGCACTTGCAACAATGCACCGACCCCGATCAAACCGCGCGCGACCTGTGCGATGCCGCCATCACTGCCGGATCTCAGGATAATGTCAGCGCGGCGATTGTCGAAATCGTGCAGCTACCCAATGCGAATCTCGAAGACAGTCGCGCGCAAACCCAATCGCTGCGCCCTCCCCCGCGGCTCGGGATCGGCGCCGCCATCGATGGTTACACAGTGCTGGAAATCCTGCACGAATCGCGTGTCACGCTCCTCTATAAAGTTCGCGATGAAGCGAGCGGCAATCTCTACGTGCTGAAAACTCTGACGCCAGACATCGCGGACGACGACAACGAACGCACCGCCCTGGTCCACGAAGAATGGCTGATGCGCCGCGTCGTAGCGCGTTTTTTTCCGCAATACGTCGCTGTCAAACCCGAGCGGCGGCGCTACCTTTATTTCCTCATGACCTGGCACGATGGGGCGACACTGGAGCAAAAACTCGATGCCGACACCCACTTCACCGTCCCGGAAATTTTGCAACACGCCGCCAAACTGACCCGTGGCGTCGGCGCACTGCATCGCCGTTCCATTCTGCATCGCGATATTAAGCCAGCCAATATTCACCTGGGCGATGACGACGAACTACGCGTGCTGGATTTGGGCATTGCCATCTCCGGCGACGAACCGCAAGATCGCACGCGCGACCAGGCCGGCACGCCGAGCTACATTGCGCCGGAGCAATATGCCGGTGCAAAACCGGCGGCGGCAATGGATCTCTACGCAATCGGCGTGACGATTTATCATGCGTTGACGCGCAAGTATCCTTACGGTGAAATCGAGCCATTCCAACGCCCCAAGTTTGGCGAGCCCGTGCCGCCGACGCGCTACCGGCCAGACATTCCGCAATGGTTTGAAAATTTGATTTTGAAAGCAGTGGCGCGCAACCCCGAACAGCGCTTTGAAACAGCCGAGGAAATGCTGCTTGCGATAGAACGCGGCGCCGCGCGACCACTCGCCGCGCTTCCACCCACACCGCTGGTGGAACGCGATCCCGCTATGTTGTGGCGCGGCGTCGCAATAGCTTCCATACTGTTCAATTTATTGCTGCTTTATCTCTGGATCAGGCACTAGTCACTGCCTGCAGAGCCGCATGGCCCTAGGTGGCCTTAGGTGGCCCTAGGCCAGCCCCCCAGCCCCCCGGCCCGTGGAGATTGCTTCTCCAGATATATTCAGTTGCTACCGAAACAACTTCCATCTAGCTTAACCCGAGTTTTGCGGCCAATCCGATTCGCTGCAATTTCCCCGTCGCGCCCTTGGGAATTTCATCCAAGAATAAAATCTTCCGCGGCACTTTAAAATCCGCCAAGCGCTGGCTGACGAATTCGCGCAATTCTTTTTCCGTCGCATTCGCGCCCTCGCGTAGCACCACTACGGCGGCGACATCTTCGCCGAGTTTGTCGTGCGGCATCGCGAACGTAATGACTTGTTGCACGGCGGGGTGATCCATTAACACGTCGTCCACTTCGCGTGGCGAAATTTTCTCGCCGCCGCGATTGATGATTTCTTTTAGCCGCCCGGTTAGCGTGAGATAACCCTTGGCGTCCAGCACGCCTTGATCGCCGGTGCGAAACCAGCCGTTGCTAAAGGCTTCGGCGTTTGCCTTGGGATTATTTTCATAGCCCAGCGTGACGTTCTCGCCGCGAATGACGATTTCGCCCACGCTTTGCGGCGGCAATAATGTTCCCGCATCGTCCATGATCGCCACCTCGGGCCCGGCGGCGATGCCGACGCTGCCGGGAATGCGCTTGGCGCCCGGCAACGGATTGCTCGACATCTGGTGCGCCGCTTCAGTCATGCCGTAGGATTCGATCACCGGGCAGTTGAATACTTTTTCCAATTCCAATAATACCTGCGGCGGCAACGATGCGGAAGACGAGCGAATGAAGCGCAGCGGATTCGCCGCGATGACGTCGGCGTTGTTTGCCGCGCGCGCCAAAATGGTTTGATGCATGGTCGGCACGGCGGAGAACCAGGTCGGCTTCGCTTGCGTCATCCAAGCAAAAAATTTCAGCGCATTAAAACCTGGTGTGCAATGCACCTGGCTGCCGGCGGCCAGCGGCGCGACCAGTCCCGCGATCAGGCCATGGATGTGGAACAAAGGCATGATGTTGAGGCCGCGATCTTCGGCGGTAAAACGCAAGGTGTCGCGCACGTTGCGCGCGGAGGCGCAGACATTGCGCTGGCTGAGGGGAACAATCTTCGGACGCGAGGTGGTGCCCGAGGTGTGCAAGATCAGCGCGATGTCGTCGGCCGTGGCGTTCCCGCCCTTCGCGCTGGCGCTCGCCGTCGCGTCCCTTGCGGTCAGCGAAAAGTTTCCCGCCGGGCCTGCGCTATCGGCATGCAATTGGAGAACGGGAATGTTAAGTCGCTGCGCCACGGCGCGCGCCGCAGTGTCGTCGTTACTCGCGACGATCAATGCTTTTGCATTGAGATCGGTGAGATAAAACTCGAACTCCTCGGCGCGATAAGCAGGGTTCAGCGGCGCAGCCGTCGCGCCCGCGGCGACGCAAACAAACGCGCTCGCCATTTCTGGGCCGTTCGGCAGCACGATTGCGACGCGGTCGCCACGTCCGATGCCCGATTGATTGAGCGCCGCGATGGTCGTGGCGACTTGCGTTCGTAGTTGCTCGAACGTCAGCGGCAGGCGGCCGGGTGCGGCAATGGCAACGCGCGATGGCTCGCCGATTGATAGGAGTTCGGTTAGGGTTGAAAATGTTTTCATTAGTTGAATTCAAGAAGCAAGGGTGATGTATTCAACATGTCATCCTGAGCAACGCGAAGGATGACAGTTATTAAAGATGATTGCGAATCGTACAATCCGGCGCACGATGACGCAGCGATCTCTTTTTTTGCATCGTGAAAACCAGATTGCTTCCCCCGTATCAAGTACGGGGATAAAGGCGGCTCGCAATAACATGGTGGAATATGATTAGTTTGTTTTACTAATCGCCAAACGGCCACTCGATTCGCGCAGCATGTTCGCCAGCAAACGGGTACAAGCATAAACGGCATCGATATGCGGCGTCGCCGTTTGGGTGAGACGACCGAGTTCCATCACCGAACCCACCAGCGCGTCGATCTCCAGTGCGCGCCCGGCTTCGACATCTTGCAGCATTGAGGTCTTGTGTTTACCAACACTTTCCGCGCCGGCGATGCGTTTCTCGAGCGAGACACGAAACTCAATACCGAGTTTATTCGCGATGGTTTGCGCTTCGGTCATCATGCTGGCAGCAAGCGCGCGGCATGGTGGAAACTGGCAGATATCGACCAAGGTCGCCTGCGTCAGCGCGCTGATTGGATTGAAGGTGAGATTCCCCCAAAGCTTGAGCCAAATCTCCGAGCGGATGTTGGTTAATACCGGTGATTTCAATCCGGCTTTTTTGAACAATTCCGCAATCGCTGCGACGCGCGGCGTTTCGGCGCCATCGAGTTCACCCACCGGAAAGCGATTGCCTTCGATGTGATGGATGACGCCGGGCGCGACCATTTCGCACGCCGGATAAACCACGCAACCAATGATGCGCTCGATGGGAATATGAGCAGCAATCACGCCACCGGGATCGACGCTCTCAATGCGCCGACCATCAAACTCGCCGCCC
>JBKJHT010000240.1:0-15486 GCA_046598945.1 Burkholderiales bacterium
ATTACTCTCAGTTTCTGAAGCGCTGGCTGACGAATGAAACCGTCAAGCTCAGTCTCGGCACGGATGAGGCTCAGCGACTGGGCGCCACGGTCGAGAGATTTGTTCCGGCCTTGCCGAGATAAACCGCTATGTGTTCACCGCAGACGTCGGTGGGGGCTCGGCGGATTGTCGCGCGCGCCGCTGCAGCCTCATCGCAGCGCACTGTGGCTACATGCAATGCGTCAACGCTCACTACTTTAGTTGCGGCGCCGACGAACCGCTATTCAAAAACGCACTGGCCGCCCCAATACCAAATCGCTTCGCCAAGCGTTCCGGCAAACTTTCGCGAGCCGAATAGTCCACCACTTCCTCGGCCTTAATTACGTCACGGGCCACGTAGTCCAAGCTTCCCAAGCCGTCGGCCAACCCGAGCTTAATGCCCTCCTCCCCGCTCCAGATCAAGCCGGTGAACATGTCGGGTGTTTCCTTCAAACGTTGGCCGCGACCATCACGAACCACTTTAATGAATTGATCATGAATTTGCTTAATCATGACTTTGGCATATTCCGCATGCTTGGGATCGAGCGGTGAGAATGGATCAAGCATGCCTTTATTTGCGCCGGCGGTAATCAGGCGCCGCTCCACGCCTAATTTTTCCATCGTGCCGGTAAAGCCGAAGCCGTCCATCAACACGCCGATGGAACCGATCAAGCTTGCCTTATCGACAAAAATTTTGTCGGCCGCCACGGCGATGTAGTAGCCACCCGATGCGCAGACATCGCTCACCACCGCATATAACGGAATCTTCGGATACTTGCCGCGCAGCCGTTTTATTTCATCGTTGATCTGGCCCGCCTGCACCGGGCTACCGCCAGGGCTGTTGATGCGTAGAACCACGCCTTGGGTCTTACTGTCTTTAAAAGCGGTACGTAAACCGTCGAGAATGCGTTCCGCCGAGGCCTCATTGCCATCGGCGATCACACCGCGGATATCGATCAACGCGGTATGCTGCGCCGACGCCACACCGGCGCCGTGACGCAGCCAACCCATCGCGGCAACCAGTATGAAAATCAGATACGTAAAAGTGAGTATCTTGAAGAAAATGCCCCAGCGCCGCGAGCGCCGCTGTTCCTCCAGAGCGGAGTAGGCGAGTTTCTCAATGGTCTTGCGTTCCCAGTTCGGTTCGGTTGTGTCATTCATCGCGTTAAGTTTCCTGCCAGTAAAGTTGTCCGTCGAGCTCCTCCACCGGTACTTTGACTAAGCTGCGGCCTTTGCACGGGCCAGCGCAGCAATAACCACTGTCGGGGAAAAACGCCGCGCCATGGGTGGCGCAAATTAAGTATAACGTGCTTTCGTCAAAGAACTCGCCTTCCTGCCAATCCAGTTCCGTGCCCTGGTGGGGGCAACTGTTGAGATAGGCATAGGCTTTGCCGTTTTTGCGCACGGCAAACGCCGCCAAGGTTTTCGCGCCCCACTGCAAATCGAAGCGCACGCCTGTACCGCCGTCTTCAATACGGCTCGATGCGCAGATCAAGCGTGTTGCGTCAACCATGCGCGTAGTGCGGCGACGGAATCCACGCAGGCCAGCGGCTTCAGCGCCCGCAGCGCGGCGCCGTCGTGAGCGCCATAGGTGACGGCGACCGCGGCGACACCGGCATTTTGCGCCATCAATAGATCGTGCGACGTATCGCCGATCATCAAGGTATTTTCCGCTGACGCGCTGAGCGCGTCCATGACCTCGAACAGCATCGCTGGATTCGGCTTTGAAAAACTTTCGTCGGCACAACGGCTGGTGTGAAAACGCTTGCCGATGCCGGTTTGCTCAAAAGAACGTTGCAGCCCGATGCGGCTTTTGCCCGTCGCCACCGCGAGCCAATGACCGGCTTGTTCCAGTTCCGCCAGGAGTGGTTCGATGCCGTCGAACAGCGGCGCTTCGTGATCGCGCCCCAAAAAATGATGGCGATAACGTTCCATGAACGGCGGATAATCGCGCTCGGCCAGCTGCGGCAACAAATGCTGCATCGAATCCTTCATGCCCAGGCCGATCACGTAGCTGGCGTCCCGCGCCTGCGGCACTGGCAGCTTCATGTCCGCACACGCACGTTGGATGGAACTGACGATCAGGCCGGCCGAATCGATAACCGTGCCGTCCCAATCGAAGACTAAAAGTTGAAATTGCCGCGCCATGAGAAAAACTGTTTGAATGAATCAATCGCCACGTAGTGTGCCCTAAAATCACCGGGCATGCCAGGAGGCAAGCGTGGTGCGGCTTGCAGCCCATGCATCGCTGCGCGGCATGCTGCATGCGGTGCGTGGCTTAGTGACTGATCGCCATCGCACCGGCAATTGTCTGCGGTTAGCGTAGGCCATCAAAGGTCGACACTAGGACGCTGCCACCGGTAGTCGCCGCGCAAAGGCGCCAGTGCGTTCGACTTTCAATTGTTGCTCGAATTCTGCCGCCGACACGGCACGGCTAAACAAAAAACCCTGCACTTCCGAACAACCATGCTCGCGCAAATAAATAAACTGTTGCTCGGTTTCCACGCCTTCCGCCGTCACCTCAATCTTCAGACTGCGCGCCATCGCCGTAATGGCGCCGACGATCGCGGCAGCGGTATTGTCGGTGGTGATGTCGCGCACGAAGGACTGATCAATTTTCAGGCGATCCACGCCGAAGCGTTTGAGGTAACTCAGATTTGAATAACCTATGCCAAAATCGTCAATCGCCAGTTGCGCGCCCATCTTGCGCAACTTACCGAACGTGCTAGTAGTATGCTCGGCCTCATGCATAAAAACGGTCTCGGTCAAGTCAAGTTCGAGCGTCTCGGGCATCATGCCGGTTCCCGATAGAATGGATGACACTGAATTGACGAAATCATGTTGGCGAAATTGTCGACCCGACACATTCACTGCCATTCGCAACGCCGGATAACCGTTGCACCTCCATGCCTCGTTTAGGCGGCACGCCTCACGCAATATCCACTTGCCCAGATGTACGATGAGGCCACTTTCTTCAGCGTAAGGAATAAACTGCATCGGCCCGATTAGGCCATGTTCGGGATGCTCCCAACGCACCAACGCTTCAACCGAGCTCACGGCTCCCGTGGCGACATCAATTCGCGGCTGGTAGTAGAGTCTGAACTCGTTGTGGTCAATGGCCTCGCGCAGCCGCTTGCCTAAGTCAATGCGCTGGCGTACCGCTGGTTCCAAATCAACACCAAAGAACCGATAGCCATGTCGCCCGCTCGCTTTGGCGTGGTACATCGCAGTATCGGCATTGCGCAGCAGGGTTTCTGCATCGATGCCGTCATCGGGATAGATGCTCAAGCCAATACTCGCCGTGACTTCCAGGGTGTGACTTCCCACCATAAACGGATGCGAGAAGGCATCCAATATTTTTTCGCAGTGGATATCGCGCCAGCGCGCTTGGTCAGGCCTTGCAGCAAGACCATGAATTCGTCGCCACCCTGGCGCGAGACGGCGTCCGTATCGCGGACGCAGCGATTCAGCCGTTGCGCGACTTCTCGCAACAACTGATCGCCAATGGTGTGACCGAGCAGATCATTGATGTTTTTGAAATAGTCCAAATCAATGAACAGAATGGCGGCGCGGGTGTTGCCGCGCTGTGCGTGAATTAAGCCTTGCTCAATGCGGTTGCGCATCAGTGCGCGGTTGGGCAGGTCGGTCAACAAATTGTAGTGGGCCAGATGGCGTAGTCGCTCGTCCGAACTCAAACGCTCCGTGACGTCGCGCGAAACCACAACGATCCGGTCTACTTCGCCGGACTCGTCGCGAACTGCGTTATCCTGCGATTCGATAAAACGCACGTTACCGTCAGGGGTCAAAAATCTGAATTGCCCCGGCCGGGCCTCTCCGGTTTTCAGCGTTTCTTGAAAGTGTTGGATCAGCTGTTCGCGATCCATTGAAGGTCGCGCGTGGCGGCAAATTGCTTACAAATATCTGCTTGTGGTGACTGGTCAAAACGATTGTAATTCGTCTTAAGACACAGTCACAACCTTATGCGGCGAGCAATTTTTTATGCGGGTTACTTCTTACCGGCGTTCTCATTTCGATTTGCCTGGTTGCCTTGTAAATGCCGCACGCAACGATTGCGCCCTGCACCAACTCAAAATACGCTGACTTTTGCTCGAATGCCCCGGTGGCATGATTAATCCACAGGTAATCTTCCCAACCCTTGCCCCTTGATTGCGCTCGAGCGATCATATTTTTGGCGAAGGCACGGCCGCCCGCGTCTTGAATCTCATAGATATTCTCGCCACGGGTCGCGGGATCTCGGCCATAGGCAAGTCGCACACCCTGCAGATTGATCACCCAAATATAGAATTCGTCGAACACGAAGGCGCCGCGCGGGTCATCGAAATCGTCGCAGGCTTGCCTGACGCCGACGGCATTTACATGCTCAACAGCGCGCGTCACCAATTCGACGGCGACATCACGATCTTGGGTCCAATCCAGTCTAAATTGGCTGATGACCTCATCGAGTTGCTGCGCTTCGATTTGAAATGTAGTGGCCACGGCGGCCGCTTGTTCGACCATCGCGGCGTTACGCTGGGAAAGCTTCTCCATCGCCTCGATCGCCCCATGAACCTCGTGCACACCGCGACTTTGCTCGTCGGTGGCAAGGGCAATTTGCTGAACATGGCCTGAGACTTGGCGAAAACTTGACTCGACCTGTCCCATAAGCTGTTGGGTTTCCGCTACCAATTTCACCCCTACCTCCACTTGTAACGTCGACGCCGCGATCATTTGCTTAATCTCTTTCGCGGCCGTTGCGCTGCGCTGGGATAACGCGCGCACTTCGCTTGCGACGACACTAAAGCCGCGACCGTGTGCACCGGCGCGCGCCGCTTCGATCGCCGCGTTGAGCGCAAGAATATTGGTTTGGAACGCAATGCCCTCGATCAGACTGGAAATATCGCCAATGCTCCGGGAACTTGCCGCAATATTTTCCATGGCGTCGGCAACGCGTTGCGTGCTGCGGGCACTCAGCAGCGCCATCTCGTTAGACTGCATCGCGAGTTGACTGGATTGATTGCAGTGATGATTATTTTGCCGGATGGTGGCGCTGAGTCCTTCCATGGTCGCAGCAATCTGCTCCAAACTGGCCGCGATTTCCTCGGTGCTGGTGGCCAGGTCATAATTCCCGGAGGCGATCTCGCGCGCACCATTGAGCACCCGCTCGGAGCTGCCGCGCACCTGGCTGACAACTTCCCCCAGCGCCTGTTTCATTTGCTGTACATTAAGCATTAAAACACCGATTTCGCCAGCGGTTTGTGGGTCTTTGCGGGCGGTTAAATCACCCCGACCAATGCGTTCAATCGCTTCGCGTAAGGCCGCGAATTTTTGTCGTGTCAAATGCCACAAGCCCGCCAACATATAAATTGCGCCGCTACCGAGCACGATGCTAACGTTCTGCCAAGTGCGGGTAAGACCCTGCAGACTACTGAGCAGCGCCAAGGCGAACAACACGCTGACCAACGAGAAGCTCACGCGCAAGCTCAGCGGCGCCAGCATCGCGGCCGCTGGCGCTAACAGCGCACGGGAAACCTGCATAATGTGAGTTATTAGTATTTTCATCATGACTCCAAGTTAGGATACTGCAACCGCCGATGGTTGATGGAAGGCGGCATTCCAGCCGCGTTTTAGCCGTTGCTCAAGCTCGGCGGCGGGTAACGGGTGGCTAAATAGAAATCCTTGCCCTTCTGAACACCCCTGCTCGCGCAGATAGTGCAACTGTTGTTCGGTTTCAACGCCTTCCGCCGTGACCTCAATCTGTAAGCTGCGCGCCATGGCCATGATGGCGCTAACAATAGCCGCATCATTGCGGTCGGTGGCGATGTCGCGAACGAACGATTGATCAATCTTCAGACGGTCGACACCAAAGCGTTTTAGATAGCTTAGATTCGAATAGCCGATGCCAAAATCATCGATCGCGACTTGCACATCCATTTTTCGCAAACGTTCAAATACCGCTTGAGTATGTTCGGCTTCTTGCATGAATACGGTCTCCGTCAACTCGAGTTCCAGCGCGGCGGCCGCCATGCCCGTCTCTTCCAAGACACTCGACACAACATTGACGAAATCATGTTGGCGAAATTGCCGGCCGGACACATTCACCGCGACGCGAAAGTGCGGGTAGCCACTGCGCCGCCAAGCGTCATTTTGCCGGCATGCTTCACGCAATATCCATTTACCCAGGTGGACGATCAGGCCGCTCTCCTCCGCATAGGGAATAAACTGCATGGGCCCGATGAGTCCCAAATCAGGATGTTCCCAGCGCACTAACGCTTCGACTGCGGAAACGCGCCCCGATTTCAGATCAATCCGGGGTTGGTAATAAAGCTTGAACTCAAGTTGGTCGATTGCTTCCCGCAGTCGTTTGCCCAAGTCGACGCGATCGCGCACCGCGTGCTCCATTTCCACATTGAAGAATTGGTAACCGTGTCGACCGGTGGCTTTGGCGCGGTACATGGCGGTATCGGCATTGCGCTGTAGTGTTTCGGCATCCAGGCCGTCGTCCGGATAAATGCTCAGTCCGACACTGGCCGTCACTTCAAGGGTGTGACTGCCGACCGTGAATGGTTGGGCGAATGCATCCAATATTTTCTCCGCGGTGGCTACCGCATCGGCCCGCATGCTCAGGCTCGGCAGCAGGACGATAAATTCATCGCCACCCTGCCGCGAGACGGTGTCGCTCTCGCGTACACAGCGCTTCAAGCGCTGTGCAACTTCACGCAGCAACTGATCGCCAACGGTGTGCCCCAAAAGATCATTGATGTTTTTGAAATGATCTAGATCGATGAACAAGATCGCGGCCCGCGTGGTCAAGCGCTGCGCTTGCATCAATGCTTGTTCGATGCGGTCACGCATGAGTACGCGGTTCGGCAGGTCGGTCAATAAATCGTGGTGCGCCAGATGACGCAGGCGCTCGTCGGCGCTTAGTCGCTCGGTCACGTCACGCGAAACCACGATAATCTTGTCTACCGCGCCGGATCCGTTACGCACCGCGTTGCCCTGCGACTCGATGAAACGAACGTTTCCGTCCGGTAAAATAAATCTGAACTGCATGGGGCGCCCCGTGCCCGTTTCCACGGTCTCTTGAAAGTGTTCTACCACCTGCTCGCGATCGTCCAGGTGAATTTGGGCGAACGAATCGCTGCCCGGTAGCAATACATCGGCGCCGAACAAAGCGCGATACGAGGGACTGTTGTAGATACGCTTACCGTTAGCATCGACCACGGCGATTAGATCGCTGACGTTTTCGGCAATCAGCCGAAACCCCTCTTCGCTGCCGCGCAGCGCTTCCTCAGCCTGTTTTCGCTGCGTAATATCCTGGGAAATGGTCAGCAAATACTTTGCGTTGCCTTGCATGTCGAGGATCGGAATTTTCTTCGTATGCAGGACGCGCACTTGGCCGTTGGACTGCTTGGTGAATTCTTCCGGAATATCAAGCGGCTGCTTGGATGCAAGTACGTCGCGATCGCGCGCGGCCAAAAATTCTGCTTGTGCCGGCGTGAAAAAGTCTTGGTAACGCCTGCCCACACATTCTTGGCGCCCCAGACCGAACATCTGTTTGCCGGCGCGATTAACCAGCACACAGCGCAACCCCTCGACTTCTTTCACGAATACCATATCGGGAATGTGCTCGACAATCGAATCTAGAAAGCCCTGCGCATGGTGGAGATTATCTTCGGTTTGTTTGCGGTGGGTGATGTCTATATTCGTTCCGATGACGCGCAGGGCGCGCCCATTTTGGTCGCGTCGGACGACTTTTCCGCGGCTGATAATCCATTTCCAATCACCTTCGGCGCATTTGACCCGATGCTCAATGCGGTACGTAGGTACCTCGCCTTTGAGCAGCGCGACAATCTCGCGCTGCAGGGCGTCCGTTTCGCTGGGGTGGGTTAATTCACCCAGGGCCTCGATGGTGGTCAACGTTTCCTGGCGGGGGCCGCCGAGCATCATTGACCACGCCTCGCTTAAGCACATCGTCCCATTCGCGGTATCCCAATCCCAGACCGTCATGCCGGAATTTTCCAGGGCGAGGCTTAAGCGCTCGTCGGAGCGATGGAGTTCGCTCGCCATGCTATTGAACGCGATCTGCAGATCGCCGATTTCATCTGCGCTGGTGACCGCGACTCGGTGACTAAAATCGCGTGCTGCGACAATACCGGCCGCCTGCACCAAGTCTCTGATCGGTTTGACGATCAGTCGCAGGGTGAAGATAAACGTGATGCTGATCAGAGACGCCAGCGCGACAATGCTGGCAATCGCGGCAAAAATAGTATTTTGGCGGTGATTTAGCGCGCCAGCCGCGCTGGCGTGACGTTCCAAGTTACCCTGTTCCGCTATTTCCCGGCGTAGCGGCCCGGCAAGCGGCTCGTGTGCGTACACAGTGTCGAGGACTTGATGGCGGTTCGTTGGATCAGTGTTAGGCCCGAGCGCTAAGGCCATTGCAACGCCACGTTCGACCATCCCCAAGACCTCACGTTGACGCTTGATAAATCCCCGATGTTTGCCTTCTAAGCCCTCCGATGTCGGATCATTATTCAGTGTCGCGCGGAGATTATTTAGCGCAGCATGGGCTTGCGCTAGCGCCTCGTTCGCTTCATGGCGATAGATTTGGCGACTCGTCGTTGCAAACGAAGCCGCTTCACTGGCCGCACGCACCAGCGCCACATCAAAATCGGCGCTGAAGGCCATTCGCTGGGCAGCGCGAGCTTGAGCTTCGGCGTGGTGCTTTAGGTTTAATGATAACTGGATTGTTCTAACCGCCAGCATTGCAAACACCAGCAATGCGACGGACGAAGCGAGAATGACTTTCTGATTGAGCTTATTCAACATGCTTGTCCTCGCCCGGGTTTGGCGCGCGGCAACGTGCACGCGGCGCAAGGTTGGGAAACGCAATGTTGGCACGCAACGCGCGTGTCGATATGGTCGTCCATCAACCGATTACGTGGGAGATGCCGGGTGCGACGAATAGAAATACAAGAGGTCGAAGGGACAATGCCCCGCGCCGGTAAGAAGCAAGTCGTGCCACGTCGCCGTGCCAGCCACGCGCCGTTTATAGTGCGCAACATTTTAGAACCCCCCTGCTAGATTTGTTCGTGTACCTGCACGAATCGAACGCACTGCGTTATATTTACGGCATATCTGGGTTGCGCCCGCGTTGTTTTCAACTTCGATCGAAACACGCGGAGCTTGGCATGACGCCGACTGTTTATCTATACGGCATTGACCCAAACATAATAATTCTTCTTAAAAACCAACCGTAAGTCATTATTAGATTGCATTATCTCGTCTTGTCAAGCCGACTTCAAATAATAAATTAAGGTTTAATTTTGAACTGTGGTAAATACGACGCGGCGACTCGGTGATATCGGCGACTGTATTAGACAATTACTGTCATCGCACGCGCTGGCTGATTTTATCTATGAAAGAACGCTACATCCGTTACCATTTTTGTAGGATCAATCCGGATGTTGTTGGCATATTCCTACCCACGCAAGCGTCGCGACTCGCTACGCCAGCGCGGATCGAGTACCTCAAATCGCTAACTCAACCGGCATTCAATCGCAACAAACCCGCGAAAGCGCGCACGCTTGCCGCGCTGGGGCTGGGTGCGTAAGTCATAGTCGGGGAAGCGCCGCAAGAAACGCTGGATTGCCACGCGTCCTTCCAAGCGCGCCAGGCTCATTCCGGCGCAGGCATGGATGCCCCAGGCGAATGCGAGGTGGCGGTTTGGAGTACGTCCCAGATCCAAGCGATCGGGATCGAGAAACTGAGCCGGATCGCGATTGGCGCCGCCGATGCAAAGGTGAATGCGCGTCCCTCGTGGCATTGCGATGCCGGCGATTTCCGTGTCTTGAAGCGTGATCCGATTGCCGAGTTGATTCGAGCTTTCGAAGCGCAAAAATTCTTCGATGGCCGTTTTGATTAGCGCCGGTTCTTTGATAAGACGGCGACGCTCATGTGGCCATTCGCACAACGACACCAGTGCGTTGCCGATAAGGTTGGTGGTGGTTTCGTGGCCGGCGTTCAGAATAAATATGCAGTTATGCAGCAACTCGGTTTCCGTCAAGCGCTCGCCGTTGCCCTCGCCTTGGATCAAGGCCGTTAACACATCGCGCTGTGGATCGGCGGGATGGCGACGACGATCGGCGATCAAGATCATCAAGTAGTCTAAAAACTCTCTCACGGCGCGGTTGCCGCGCTCGAATACGTCGCTCGATATGGCCGGTTCCAACGCACTCAATATCGCCAGCGACAAACCGCGCAGTGGGCCGCGATCTTCATGGGGCACGCCCAGCAAATTGCCTATGATTCCTATCGGAATGGCAGCGGCGAAATCTTCAACCAGATCGACTTCGCGTTTCTCTTCCAATTGATCAAGCAGGCGATCGACCAATTCGATTAGCGCCGGCTCTATTTCGCCGATCGCGCGCGGCGTCAGCGCCGCCGTGATCAGTCGGCGAACGCGAGTATGCAACGGCGGATCGTTGAATACCAGGCTGGTGGTGTGGTGTTCGTACAGCAACGAATCGCCGAACTTCGGCTTGAACTCAATTGTTTTGTCGGAGCTAAAGACTTGCGGATGGTTGTACACCGCAAGCACGTCGGCGTATCGGGTTAGAAAATACGAGCCATCGGCAATGCGTTTGACCGGCGCCGATTCGCGCAACGCTTGATAGTACGCAAACGGATTGTCGTAGAACCCGTCGGGTAAGCGATTTAGATCGAACGACTCGATTAAATCCGCTACCGGCATCCCTTGCTCCTCACGCGTAGGCGCGTCTAAATAGTGCAATCGATGCCTGGTGAGCCGCGCCAATATTGGCTTCCAGGCCATTCGCTAGGCCATTTAGTTATTTGCGACGAGAGGTGAATTCCTCCATTCCCGTTTTACGATCGTTGTTAACGGCGATCGCGTGAGGACGTTGGCGCAGCATCGTAGAATATTCCTTCAGGCCGGGAACATCGGCTAGTGGATCTTCGCCGTAAATGGCCTTAGCCGCTTGCGACACGGTCGGCAAATGCACGAATGCGGCGCAATCGGCATAGGTAAATTCTTTGCCAAGAATGAACGGGGAAAATTTGAGTCGTTTTGTCAAAGCGTTCACACCTCGTTTCAAATGGGATTTCACTTCCGCCTTAGTCTCTTCGCTGACTTTGCCGCCAAAGAAAGCCTCCATGTAGAGCCTTCGGGCGGGCCACTCGAGGTAAAGTTCCATATATTGAATCAGCTCTCGAACGTGGGCGCGTTGAACCGGATCGCTCGGATAAAGCGGCGTTACCGGATAGGCATCCTCAAGATAGTCGATGATCACTTGCGACTCGGTGATGGTGTGGCCATCGATGTCGAGGAACGGTAATTTTCCCATCGGCGACCGAGCTAAATGATCCGCCTCTTTCGACGGCCACGTGATGATTTCCTCAAAAGGAATATTTTTTTCCAGCAGCGCGAACTTTACTTTATTGTGATAATTACTGGCGGTGAAACCACAGAGTTTGAGCATTTCTAATTTTCCTTAAATAGTTATGGAAGCTTTGATTTATTTCGAGTTCTAAGCGAGACAAGGCGCGAGCAAAAAATATCGACGCAGCATATGTCTGATAGGAAAGGCGATATTCTTTGTGAGCAAAACTTAACAGCGGCGACGAAATCGGAATGCATCAGAACTTCCTTATTTTTTGATACTCGCCATCAGCACTTCCATTGCTTTATGCTGATCAGCCACGATCTTCTGCACCGCCGGCCGTTCGAGCATATATTTTAGGTATTCCGCCGCGCCAGGGATGACTTCGATCAAATTTTTTCTGAGTGCGATGCTCGTCACCATTCCCGCGAATCCTAGTTTGGGAAAGGCGACGCAATCCGCCTGCGTGAACTTCGGCCCCATAATGAACGGCGTGAATTTCACTAGCTTGGCAAGGGCTTTTACCCCGCGCTCAATCAACGCTTGCGCCTCGTGTTTGGCTTCGTCTGAAATCGGCGCCGCGAATAACGCCGCGCCGGTGAGCCGCGCGGCGCCGGCGGTTCCGGCGATGTAAAGATCGATGATCTGCATCATCTCGCGGCACTTCGCGCGCTCGAAGAAATCTAGCGGAAGCAGCGGTGCCGCGGGATAGGCGGCCTCCAAATAATCGAGGATGGCGGAGGAATCCGCTAAAAATTGGCCATCGACTTCCATGACCGGAATTTTGCCCATCGGTGACTTGGTTAAATAGCTTTCTTCCTGCGACGGCAACTGCAATATTTCTTCGAACTCGATGCCTTTTTCGAGCAAAGCAAGCTTCACTTTGTTGTAATTCGGGCTAACGCTTGAGCCGTATATTTTTAACATCATCCCTCGCTAGTATCCGGCTCGGCGTCCGATCAATCAAAATGAACTGTCACTGACGGATTTTCCAGCATGCCTTCGTATTTCACCGTGATGCTGGTGTTCGCTTGTACCGGCATCGCCGGGATGAATCCTCCGAGGCTGAACAGGTCGCCCTTATGCAGCTCGATACCGGCATCGTCGAGGGCCTTGGCGAGCCAGATCGCGGCGTTGAACGGGTGGCCCATGAGCGTACTGCCTGGGGCGCGGCCGAGTTCCTTGCCGCTTTTGTCCTCGGTCATAATGACCGTCATCGAGGCCATCTCATCGAGAAACGTGTTGGTCGCACGGCAACGGATGCGCGGGCCCATGACACCGCCGCGAAATCCAACATTGTGCCCAACCAGTTGCGCGCCGCCGATGGTCTTGCCTTCAAGCATGAGATCGGGCAACTCGATAAACGGAATCACGTCCCACAGATAAATCAGCGCGTCGAGCGGCGTCTTCGCCAAATACAATCCCGGCGCGCGTAATTCCACCAGCAAATCCGCCTCCACCAACGGCCGCGCGCCGAAGTTTGCCGGCACGTGGGCGCCGCTTTGCAGCATCATCTTTTCGAACATCACGCCGTAGGCCGGCCCTTTCACTTTAAAGCGCTCGTGCGTGGCAGGATTGGTGAACGCGGCCTTGAAGCCAACCTTATTGCCCAATGCTTCGGGGAGTCGCTTTACCAGTTCGGCCTGCATGCAGTAGGCGTCTTCCATGGTTTCAATGGGGATTCCCTTGCTCGGCCGCACGGCTTTGAAATCTTCCATATATGCGTTGATCGCATCGGCGCTCGGGCAAGCGGCTGCGGCGAGGTCCGGCAACACCGACGCGACAATCGCGCCGGATGTGCTCATCATAAAATGACGTCTATTCATTGTTGGTTCTCCGCAAATATTTCGATTGTGATGTCCTGTATTAAATGTTTTGAGGCGGACAATAGCCATAGTTTAACCTGCGCAGGCCAATGCATAGTTTAATGATGCATTGGCTGAAACGGCAATACCAGTGCGGCTCTCAAGCATGCATGCTCTAAGCGCCGCGCCGCTGTTGGCTCGTGGGGTGCCGATTAAAGCCAACTACTGATCGGCACGCCTGGGGCGCTTAGTAAGTTCGACCAGCGCGGCCCCTGCGACAATTACCGCGTTGCGATTCATCGCGAGAACGCTCATCGGGGTGCCCGCCCTTTGCTCCCGCGTAAATTGTGCTCGCGGTATGATCGCATACGCCTGGTAGTCGCCAATACCGCCGCGGCCAACACACCGGCGCGCACGCCGGCCATGCGCCGGCCCATGCGATAAACCAAGAGCAAGGTGAGGAATCCCGCCAGCGCGGGCCAAAGCCGTGCAACGAACTCCTCTTCGCCCAACGCCAAGTAAGAAACGGCGGTAATCCAATATTGCAATACCGGTTTTTCGAAATACTTCAGACCATTTAGGCGCGGGGTAATCCAGTCGCCCGAGCTAACCATCTCGCGCGGTATTTCTGCGTAACGAGCTTCGTCGGGATGAAAGAATTCGCGCTCATCAAGTGCGCCAAACCAAAGCACAAGAAAAAGACACGCTAAGAAACTCGCCACGATGCGGCGCCGGCGAAAGGGTTTAGGTGGGATCAATTCTCTCGAAACGCTTGATAGCATTACGTAAGACATCTGGCACGCACGCGGATTTTTTCGTTTTTGGATCGGCATTGACGTAAATGTTCTCACCGCTGACGAGCAAATCGTCGCCGCGATGAATTTCGAATAGGAACTGAAGGCTCGAACGACCGATGCGCGCCACGCGGCAATAGATATCGATTTCTTCGTCGTAATGCGCCGAGGCTTTATATTCCACTATCGCTTTGACGACGAACAAATCGCTGCCCGCGTCGAGCAACCCGGCGGGATAGGGAAAGCCCATGGCGCGCAGATACTCGGTCATCGCGAGATCGAAATAAGTAAGATAGTGGCCGTTGAATACGAGGTCCTGGCGGTCTACTTCCGCCCAGCGGACACGCAGGCGATGGGAAAATACGAAGTCTTGTTTTGGCATAGGGATATTTTAAGTTGTCGAAAAGAGTTATGCGAGCATTTCATCCGTCATCGCAACGATCAGTAGTGTGCAAGGCGCCCAATGTGAGAAAATCAGCGAAATATTTCAACCTATACTATGACCAGCCCTCATAACGAACATACCGACGGCCTCGATGGGTGGCGCGAAGAAATGTCTTCCGCTTACCTTTATCGACGTCTCGCCGCGCACGAGGCCGGTACGCGCCAAGCGCTTTTCCAGGAACTGGCCACCGCGGCTGAGCGCCAAGCTGGACTCTGGATGCAAAAAATGGCCGCGCCACCGGCGGCGTTCGCGCCAGGGCTTCGCACGCGTATCGTCGGTTGGTTGATTCAGCGCTTTGATGTGAAAACGATCAAGCCCATTTTAGCGGCGACCAAAGTGCGCGGCCTGTCGGTTTATCTCGGCGATGTGCCGGGTCATGCCATGCCCGAACACGTCGATGAAGTCGGCGGCCGGCACCGCGGCATTGCCCACGGCGGCAATCTGCGCGCCGCCGTATTCGGCGTCAACGATGGACTTGTTTCCAATGCCGGTTTGATCTTGGGCGTAGTGGGCGCCGGCAGCGAACCAAAAATTGTGTTGCTGTCCGGCGTCGCGGGTTTACTCGCCGGCGCATTTTCCATGGCCGCCGGTGAATACGTTTCGGTGCGCTCGCAGCGGGAAATGTACGAATACCAAATTGGCCTGGAGCGTGACGAATTTGCGCTGTATCCCGAAGAAGAAACCGCGGAGCTGGCCCTCATCTACGCTGCGCGCGGCATGCCGCGGGCGGAAGCACTCAAGCTCGCGTCGAGCATGACCAGCGATCCGCAACGCGCCCTCGACGCGCTCGCACGCGAAGAACTGGGCTTGAATATCGATCAGCTCGGCTCGCCCTGGGGCGCGGCGATTTCGTCGTTCCTGGCGTTCGCCGCCGGCGCCGCGATCCCGTTATTACCTTATCTGTTCGGCAGCGGAAAATTGGGCTGGTCCATCGGCTTAGCCGGAGCGGCGCTATTTGCCGTCGGTTGTGCGTTGAGTTTATTCACCGGCCGCAGCGCGCTCGCCAGCGGCCTGCGCATGTTGTT
>JBKJHT010000048.1:0-10526 GCA_046598945.1 Burkholderiales bacterium
ATGCAACGTTGCGCGCGCCGCTTGCACACGAGCCTCGCCCGCTTGCTCGGCCGTGAGATATTGATTGATTTGCTGCGCACTGATGGCGCCCGTCGGCTGCAGGCGGCGCGCGCGATCACCGTTGGCGGCGGATTCCTGCGCGTTCGCTACCGCCTCGGCAAGGCTGGCCCGGGCCTGCGCCATGTCTGCCTGAATTGTCTCTGCGGCGAACTTCGCCAACACCTGGCCTTGCTTCACCTCATCGCCGACATTCACACGCACTTCCGTAAGACGCAGCCCATTCCCTTCCGCGCCGACGCTCGCTTCCTGCCACGCCACGATGTTGCCGTTGGCGCTGAGCGTAATCGGTAAATCCGCTGCGCGCGGTCGCGTAGTCGTGACTGTCAACGCCGGCTTGACGGTCGCAACCGGCGTGGGTTTGGCTTTTTCAGTGATGGCGACGGACCGCTTGGCTAAAAGCACCGCGGCGCCCGCAGCCAATGCCGCGGCCACGGTGGCAATAACAAGAAAGGGTTTGAGTTTCATCATTCGATCCTAAATATTCTGTAACTCTGACAATCGCTATTGCGCAAAGTGCACTTACCGCGATTCGCCGCGGCGCTGCACTTCCGCCATCACCATCGCTTCGGCAAAATTCACCAAGCGCGCTGCCCAGGTGTCGATCGCTTTCGGTGTCGCGGTCAGTCGCGGCTTGATCGCATCCATAATATCGCTGCCGACAAACATGTGGACGCCGAGTCCAACGATGGAAAACGCCAGCCGATGCACATCGTCGTCCGCGCGCTTAAGACCAAAATGGCGGCACAGAACGCCGACCAGGGCCGCGTGGTACGGCTTGATACCGCAATCAATTTCTTCCGCCCACAAGCCCGTGGGCTCGACCATTTCGCGGAAGTGCAAACGCACGCATTGCCGGACAATTTCGCCTTGCTTCAACGGTTCCAGAAAACCGGAAAACAACCCTCGCAACGCGTCACGCAAACTGAATGCGGGATTGTCGAACAACGCGATATCGTCTTTGGGATTGCCAAGCGGCTCGAAAAACACTGCACGATAAAGCCCGGCCTTGTCACCGAAGTAATAGCTGATGGCGCCGATGTTGGCGCCGGCCGCGGCAGCGATCTCGCGCGTTGAGGTTTTTTCAAACCCCTTCTCGGCGAATAAACGCAACGCCGTGTGCAACAGGCGATCGCGCGATTCCTCGCCGTCGCTACGTTGTGGCCGTTTGGCTGGGGTGATTTGTGCGGTCATAACTGCGAAGGGTATCACATAAATCAAACGATTGATTAAAGTCGAAGTAAGAATAACCATGGCCTCACGTATGCGCGCGCACTCAATATCCAGCCAATGGCCTGGGAGCCGTATCCCTATTGGCTCCCAGGCCATTGGCTGGATATTGAGTAAATTACTCCGTTGCTTGCGGCGGGCGATAAACCGCGTGAATTCGCTTATGCGCAGTACTGACCGCGCCACGATCTAGCGCAATAACTCCACCTTGTTTTTCCTCACGGTCGCCGCCATGTAGAATCTAACAATGCGCGATCACGCCCGTTCCAACACGCCTGCTCTGCTCACCCCCTCCTCCAATAAATCGCCCGGTGGATTCGCGGTGCTGCGTTCGCTGACACCCTATCTGTGGGATTACCGCGGACGCGTTGGCCTTGCCCTTCTCTGCCTGGTCATCGCGAAGCTGGCGAACGTCGGCGTGCCGTTGCTGCTCAAGCAGATTGTCGATACGTTGGATCAGACGAAGGCGATGTTGATGGTGCCGGTGTTTTTGCTGATGGGGTATGGACTGCTGCGATTCTCGACGACACTGTTCACCGAACTGCGCGACACGGTGTTCGCTAAAGTTGCGCAACAAGCGATTCGTCGCGTGGCGCTGGAGGTGTTCCAACATTTACACGCGCTGAGTCTACGCTTTCACTTGGAACGCCAAACCGGCGGCATGACGCGCGACATCGAGCGCGGCTCGCGCGGCATCGAGACGCTGCTGCGCTTCGCTATCTTCAGCATTCTGCCGACACTGCTGGAGATGACGCTGGTCGGCATCATCATGGTGACGAAATACGACATTTGGTTCGCTATTATCACGCTCGGCACATTGATCGTCTACATCATCTCGACCATCGTCATCACCGAGTGGCGCACGAAATTTCGCCGTGCGATGAACGAGATGGATTCGCGCGCCAGCACCAAGGCCATCGATAGCTTGCTTAACTACGAGACGGTCAAATATTTCGGCAACGAAGAATTCGAGGTCAAGCGCTACGACGAAAATTTGAAGCGCTGGGAAACTGCGTCAGTGCGCAGCGCCACGTCTTTGTCGGGGCTCAACATCACCCAAAGTCTGCTGATTGCCAGCGGCTTGACCTTGCTGATGTACCGCGCGTCGAGCGGTGTCGCGGCGGGCACGCTGACCTTGGGCGATCTGGTGCTGGTCAATACGTTGCTGATCCAGCTTTATATTCCGCTGAATTTTCTCGGCATGATTTATCGCGAGATCAAGCAGGCTTTAGTGGATATGGACAAGATGTTCACGCTGCTGCGCGTCAACGCCGAAATTCAAGATGCGCCGGACGCACGAGAACTGGTTGTCACCCGCGGTGCGGTGACTTTCAGCCATGTGGATTTTGCATACGATCAACGGCGGCAGATTCTAAGCGACGTAGATTTTCAGATTGCGCCGGGCAGCAAAGTTGCGGTCGTCGGCTCAAGCGGCGCGGGGAAATCCACGCTCTCGCGCTTGTTGTTTCGGTTTTATGAAGTCAGCGCCGGCGGCATTTCCATCGATGGTCAGGACATTCGCCACGTTACGCAAAAAAGCTTGCGCCGCGCCATCGGCATCGTCCCGCAAGACACGGTGTTGTTCAACGACACCATTTACTACAACATCGCCTACGGCAAACCCGACGCCACCCGGGAAGAAATTATTCAAGCGGCCAAGCACGCGCACATCCACGATTTCATTGAGACCCTGCCCGACAAATACGACAGCATGGTCGGCGAGCGCGGATTGAAATTATCCGGCGGCGAAAAACAGCGTGTTGCTATCGCGCGGACGGTTTTGAAAAATCCCAGCATCTTGGTGTTCGATGAAGCGACATCCGCTTTGGATTCGAAGACTGAAAAAATTATTCAAGCCGAATTACGTGAAGTTTCGCGCGATCACACGACGTTAGTCATCGCCCATCGGCTCTCGACCATTGTCGACGCCGATCAAATTTTAGTGATGGATCACGGCAAGATCACCGAGCGCGGATCCCATCGCGAGTTGCTCACGCTGAATGGCGCTTACGCGCGCATGTGGACGTTGCAGCAGGAGCAAGACGCGCGAACGGTTACGTAGGCCTTGCCGTGAAGCCCGCATGGATGCCGGGTGGCCGCGGGCCATTGCCTCGCACGGCATGCCTTGCCAGGAGCCATGCGGGATGCGGCTCCTGGGCTAGGGTGGCCTGAACGGCAAGCTGGGCGGGCGTCGTGGCTCACCGGTCGTTTGTTACGAATCGCGTTCCATATAACGTGTCGTGAAAAAATCATCCTTCACGTTTTGATTCGCTTTGAAGTTCTGAAACTGAATCACCGTCTTGTGGCCGGTTTGCTTATTCTCCGCTTCCAAGCGCATCGGCTGCCATTTGTTGCGCTCTTTGTCGACTAACCGGATGTCAGCGAACTTGCTGACGATTTTCGGCTGACCGGACTCGTCAAATAACTCCGCTCTCACCGCGACAAAATTTTCCTTCAATATCCATGCTAAGCGCTTGGCGTAACCACTGTTGTTTTTCACGTCGTCGGTTTTGGGCAACGATTCCGTGACCCAGCAGGGCTTGCCGTCGCAGCTTTCTTCTTTAACTATTCGGTGGTTCCATTCCGACGGCTTGTGGCCGATCACATCGCCGTAGGAAAAGTCCGTACCGACAAAGCTGTCTTTCTTGTTGCTTGAAACCAGGCGACGCACTTTCTTCAGCGCCGGAAGATAAATCCAAATGTCGTCGTCCTTGGCGGAATTTTCGATCAGCAGCGACACGGTGCCCTTCACATCCGACGGCGACAGAAAGCGCGTCATGCGCATATTGTCGATGCCGTTTGCTTGCAACTTCGAGGTGCCGTAAGTTTTACGCACCCGCTCTTGACCGTTCTTATTAGTCAACGTGAAAGTTGCATCGGAAACTGAATCGATCACCTTGGAAACCACGAAATTCTTTTCGGCAATTTCCAGCGCCGTCGGCTCTGCCGCATGGCTGTCCGACGGCAACAAAGAGACGCCGAGGCCTAGGGCAAGCAGCGCGGCTACAGCCGTTGAGGGTTTGAGTTTCATGTTTGCTCCATTAAAAATAAACGCCGGCCGAAAAACCAGCACTAAAGCGGGAATTAACGTCATTGCGGCGAATACGCTGACAAGCATCGAGCTGGCGATCAAGGTCGCGAGCCAACTATGAATGTAAAAACCCGGCGAAAACCACAGCACGCCATAGCCAACGGCGACCGCCGATGCGACGAATAAACACGCCTTGCCGGCAGTGGCGAGCACATGCCTGACGGCGGTGATTTCGTCGATCCCCTGCTGAATTTCCTCACGCAATCGATAGACCAAATAAATCGCGTAGTCGGCGCCGATACCCACCGCCATCGCGGACGACAAGGCATTGGGAATATTCAGCCGCATGCCGGTCCAGCCCATCACACCGAAGTTCGCAAGCACCGCCAGCAACAGCGGCGTTAACACCAGCAGGCCACCGATCAGCGAACGAAACACCAGCGACGACACGACGAAAACGACGCTGGCGATCTGAATGATGTTGAGCACCTTGTCGTGCACCATCACTTCCGTCAGGCCCGCACCCGCCGGCACACTCCCGCCGAAACCGACTGTGATGGTATCGGGCAGTTTCTGTTTGGTGAAGTCTTTCAATTTCGCAATCAGTTGCTGAACGTAGGCGCTGCTGTCCGTTTTGAGGAATACGGTCAAGTTGGCGATTTTATAGTCGTAATCGACGTAGGAGTCGAAGTCGCCCGGCTCGCCGGACATGGCATAGAGAAACAGATACTGCGAAATCAACTCTTGACTGTCCGGAATCACATAGAACTTGGGATCGTCGGCATTCATCGCTTGATTCATACGCTTAATGAAATCGGCAATCGAAAGCGTTTTTCCCACATTCGGTTGCGCTTCGGCAAAGCGCTGCGTCGCCTCAATGCCTTTCAACACACGGGGATCTTTAATCGCGTCGGCGTCCTTGCCCTCAATGAGTAGATTGAGCGTATTGGTGCCGCCAAGCCGCTCGTTCAACACCTTGTCATCTTTCTTGAAATCGAAGTCGTCGGAAAAGAAACTCTTGGTCGCGCTGTCCACCAGCACGCGGGTCATACCCAGCGCGGCGATTGCCATTAACACGGCGGTGACAATAAACACATAGCGCCGCTTCGGTCCGGTGACCCAGTCGGCGATCGCGCCGGTGATGGCGTCCCAAAAGCGGTTTGTCTCGCTGCCTTTCTGTTCCAATTTACCGGGCGCCGGCAGCAGCGATCGCAACGCCGGCATGAAGGTCATTTCAACAATCAAGGCGCTCAATATGCCGATGCCGGTGAACAAACCAAAGGTGCGTACCGACACGATTTCAAATACGATCAACGAAAAAAATCCGAGCGCTGCGATGCCGCCGGCGGTCAACATCACCGGCCCCACCTTAGTCACGGACGAGATCACCGCGGCGTAATTCGCCTCCTTGGGCGTAAGCGTGGTGGTATCGCGCATGTGGTGATATTCCTCGTAGTAGCGCTTCAGTAACTGCACCGCGTGTCCCGCGGCGACGGCGAGAATCAAAATCGGCGTACTGGAATTGAACACGTCCATGGGAATGCCCGACAGCCCCATGAACCCCACGCCCCAGATCGTCGCGAGGATTGCAGTGAGTAAGGGCAGGAACATGCCTTGGAACGTGCGAAATGCCTCAAACAAAATCAGGCCGACTAACAGGATGGCGATCGGAAAGAAAATCGCGACACGCTCGGAAAATGTTTCGATTCGCGACAAGAACGATGGCAGCCCACTGATGTTCACTTCCACCGAATCGTCGCGCATCTTATCGGCAATCGGCGTGATGGTATCCATCATGCCTTTGAAGCCCGTGGGGCCTTTATCAATATCGATAACGATGGCCGCCGACTTAAAATCCGTCGAGACGATGGAATTGATATACGCCGGGTTGCGCAGGACAGCCGCTTTTAGTTCCGCCATTTGTTCCGGCGTCTGCGGCACCTTGGCCATGAGCGGTCGAACTTCCATGCCGTCGGCGGTGCCGCGAATGTCCTTCGCCTTGTTCGCTGCCAGCGACAAGAGATTTTCTTTGACGACGCCGGGCTTGTCGCGAATCTCGCGGGTAAAGTCATGGATTTTTTGCAGCACGTGCGGTTGGAAGATATCGCCGGACTTCGGCGTAATGCCGACCACGGCAATGAATTTGGAACCAAAGATCTTGTCGACCTTGTTGGTGCCGATCACGTAGGGATGGGACTGCGGCAACACCGCATCCGGGTCGATGATGATCGTCAGATTTTTCGCCTGCATCACCAAGAAAGCAGTGATCAGTAAAACGACGGCGATTACCATCCAACGGAACTTCAAAATAAACTCGACATATTGACGCAAAATCTTCTCCTATAACTGACTGCCTAAACTATTGATCGATGCACGCGAGGGGTCATAACATTGGCCTCGAGATTAACCCCCGCAAAATAAGATCCGCGACATTCTTGGCCATGGACTCGAATTTTTCACAGGCGTGCAGATGCATAAATAGAGGAACATCGAACAGCGTACCCGCGACCAGAATGGCCTCGGCGCAACGTTGCGGATCGTCGACAGAAAACTCGCCGTTACTATTTCCGTCCTGCACTAGCTTGGTAACGAGTTCTTTCCTAGTGCGCAGGTGTTCCTGAACAACGTCGCTGCGCTCGCGAGCGATGGCTTCCACCAGTTCCGTGATGCGCGGCTGCTCGGCCCAGCGCTGATAAGTAAAACGCAAGCTGACTAGAAAAAATTCCTCCAGCCGCGAGGACGCGGGCGTCGCGGCATTGACCACCGCAGTCAGCGCCGCACATTCTTGCGCCAGGCAACGCCGTGCGAGTCGGGCGCCGATTTCGAGTTTGTTTTCGAAATAACGATAGATGTTGGCGGCGGACATATCGCAATCCGCCGCAATTTCCGCCATCGTGGTTTTACTGTAGCCAAACTGCTCGAAGCGACGCATTGCCGCCGCCAAAATGGTGTCGGAAATGGTTTCGGTCGAGGAAATATTGTCGGATAAAGCCACAGGCGAAAGTGTACACCGGTAAATAATGAATAATCAAGAAATCGTTCATTATTTATCTCACGCCCAGGTGAGATGCTTATCCAGCATTATTTCATATAGTTAGAACAATACACCGCATTCAGATGAGAAAAAAGCCTCGACCGATCGAGGCTTTTTCGGCTTTCAACAAATCGGGAGTTACTTATTGCTGGTGTCCAAATTAGGCACGCCACAACCGGCGCCATCTTTGACAAAATCGCTAAAATTGATTGTCATGGGCTTGTCTGACGGCGCGTCGCTGCTTGATGCGGCAGGCGTTGTCGGTCGGTTCGCGACCAATTTGTCGATCGCGGAGGGCTCGCCCACCTGTTTCGCAACCGGCTCGTTCTCGACCGCTTCAGCGGCCCGCGCACCGGAGGCAAAAGTAAGCCCGGCGACGCATACGCCAGCAAGAATAATTCGATCCATAGTGGAATCCTTCATACGCCTGAAACGCTTAAAGTAGCATGTTACTGCGCCGCACAAACAATGACAATCGTTACGATAAAGCTCAGGCAGCGCGCCCACGAATTTGTTCAACGGTGGAAAGTGCCACCTCCCGTTCTTGTCCGAATGATGCGAGAATAGCGCAAACTCAAATCCCAGTATCGATTCATGACCAGCTCCGAAATCCGCCAACGCTTCCTCGATTATTTCGCTCGTAACGGCCACCAAATTGTCGCCTCCAGCCCATTAGTGCCAGGCAACGATCCCACCCTACTCTTCACCAACGCCGGCATGGTGCAGTTCAAAGACGTGTTCCTCGGCCAGGACAAACGCGCCTATAACCGCGCCACCAGCTCGCAGCGCTGCGTGCGCGCCGGCGGTAAACACAACGATCTGGAAAACGTCGGCTACACGGCGCGCCACCATACGTTTTTCGAGATGCTCGGCAATTTCAGCTTCGGCGATTATTTCAAGAAAGACGCGATTCGTTTTGCTTGGGAATTGATCACCGTCGAATACGGCCTGCCGAAAGACAAGCTCTGGGTCACGGTCTATCACACCGACGATGAAGCGTATAACCACTGGGCCAACGACATCGGCGTGCCAATCGAGCGCATCGTTCGCCTGGGCGACAAGCCCGGCGGCAAACCCTACGAGAGCGATAACTTTTGGCAGATGGGCGATACCGGTCCCTGCGGCCCGTGCACGGAAATTTTCTACGACCATGGCGCGCATATTTCCGGCGGGCCTCCCGGTAGCCCGGACGCCGACGGCGATCGCTATATCGAGATTTGGAATCTGGTGTTCATGCAGTTCAACCGCGACGACAAGGGAACGCTGCATCCGTTGCCCAAGCCCAGCGTCGATACCGGGATGGGATTGGAGCGCATCGCGGCGGTGTTGCAGCATGTGCATAGCAATTATGAGATCGATTTATTTCAAACGCTGATCAAGGCTGCCGCGAAAGAAACCGGCGCCAGCGATCTTAAAAACAATTCCCTTAACGTCATCGCCGATCACATTCGTGCCGTGAGTTTCTTGATTGTCGATGGCGTGATTCCCAGCAACGAAGGTCGCGGCTACGTGCTGCGCCGCATCGCGCGCCGCGCCATGCGTCACGGCTATAAGCTCGAGCAGAAGAATTTATTTTTCTACAAATTAGTCGCCCCGCTCGCGCAAGTGATGGGCGATGCCTATCCGGAATTGCGCAACAGCGCGAATCGTGTTGCAGAAATCATCAAAGCAGAAGAGGAACGCTTCGCCGAAACCCTCGAACACGGCATGAAGATTTTGGAATCCAAACTCGCCGACGGCGCGAAAGTCTTGGACGGCGAAACGGCCTTCATGCTCTACGACACCTACGGTTTTCCGCTCGACCTCACCGCCGATATTACCCGCGAGCGCGGCGTTGGCGTTGATCAGGTGGGCTTCGACGCGGCGATGAAACAACAGCGCGATCAGGCCCGGGCGGCGGGCAAGTTCAAGATGGCGGCGGGTATCGAATACAAAGGCGAAAAAAACCAATTCGTTGGCTATGAAAAACTCGCTCAAGAATCCAAAGTCATTGCCCTCTATCGCGACGGGGTGAGCGTCGACGAACTTAAATTCGGTGAGACCGGCACCGTCGTTCTCGCAAGTACCCCGTTTTATGCTGAGTCCGGCGGCCAAGTGGGCGACCAAGGAACGCTGTCAAACGAACAATATCGTTTTGCCGTGAGCGACACGCAGAAAATTCAGGCAGATGTGTTCGGCCACCAGGGCGTTGTGGCGATGGGCTCTAAATCGCTCCAAGTCGGCGATGTCGTTCATGCCAAGGTTGACGAAGCCATGCGCGGCCGCACCGCGCGCAATCATTCGGCAACACATTTAATGCACAAGGCGCTACGCGAAGTGCTCGGTAGCCACGTGGCGCAAAAAGGTTCGCTGGTCGATGCGTACAAAACCCGTTTCGATTTTTCTCATCACGCGCCGATCACAGTGGACGAAATTCGCCGCGTCGAAGATATCGTTAACAAGGAAATTCTAGCTAACGCCGCGACCCAAGCGCGCGTGATGGCCATCGACGACGCGCAAAAAATCGGCGCGATGATGTTGTTCGGCGAAAAATACGGCGACGAGGTCAGAGTGCTGGACATCGGCTCGTCGCGCGAACTGTGCGGCGGCACCCACGTGGCGCGCACCGGCGACATCGGCTTGTTCAAAATACTATCGGAAGGCGGCGTCGCGGCGGGCGTGCGGCGCATCGAAGCCACCACTGGTGTCGGCGCATTGGAGCACGTACAAAAACTCGATTCCACGTTATCGGAAGTTGCCGGCGCGTTGAAAGCACAACCGGCGGAACTCACACAAAAAGTTTCTGCCCTAATCGATCAAGTGAAATCACTTGAAAAAGAACTCGCGCGCTTTAAATCGAAACTCGCGTCGAGCCAAGGTGATGATCTCGCCGACCAAGCCCGCGACGTGAAAGGCGTGAAAGTGCTCGCGGCAAATTTGGATGGCGCTGACGCAAAAGCGTTGCGCGAAACGATGGATAAACTCAAAGACAAACTGAAATCCGCCGCCATCGTGTTGAGCGCCATAAGCGACGGCAAAGTATCGCTGATCGCCGGCGTCACCGCCGATCTCACGAGCAAAATCAAAGCGGGCGAATTAGTTAACCATGTCGCGACACAGGTCGGCGGCAAGGGCGGCGGTCGACCCGATATGGCGCAAGCAGGTGGCACCGATCCGACAAACTTAACGCAAGCA
>JBKJHT010000053.1:0-37443 GCA_046598945.1 Burkholderiales bacterium
CTTACATCGAAGGTTGGTACAACCCACGTCGCCGGCATGGTGCGCTCGGTCAAATCTCACCAGCGAACTTTGAGGTCAAACATGCCAATCAGTTCATGCAATCTATCGTAGACTTACAAAAGGACGAAGATATTAATCTAGAAACCGTTCAAACGACTTGAGAAATCAAGTCATCATCCGTCCGTTGATTCGGGGTAAATCCAAATATCACTCTCCTCACGCCCGTAGTCCACCTGCAGAAGGGCATTGACTGCCTTGTCGAACAAGTCGGCACGTTCATCGGGTAGCGTGCGGTTGTTCACATGCACAATCAAGAGCAGGCGCACCATCAAAGGGCTGCCTACCAGCGGGTCCGCATCCCCTCCGAGCCGGGCACGGCGCTGTTCCTCCAGCGTCCGGATACTTCGAAGCAAGTCATCCACGCGTTCCGCGCGCAGCACTGCATCTTTGGGATGAATACAGGTGTAAGCCTGTAGCACCATGGGAGCGATGTGCTGCTCCACATCAAGCCGCTGTACCGCGATCTGACGAAAATCCGCGCCTAGCGCGGTTCGCCCGCTACGGTAAGCAACCGTGCGGCAAGTGACTACAACACGCATTACCCCGCGGCCACCCACCAATTCTTCGACAGATTGGCGCACTTCCGCGCGCTCGTCCTCGTTTGATACTTCGTCCAGTCCATCCAGCAACAAGATGACGTCGCGCCCGTCCTTAAGCAGTTGCACGAAAAAATCATCGGGCAGACCGAAGTCGGCCTGCTTGCTGATCAGGTGGTGCGAGATGAAATATGCAAGCGTTCTTTCACGCGCCGATGCGTTGCCCGGCAAGGTGCGGCGATAACGTGCGAAAGATGCCAGTGGCACAAAGATCGGCAGCGGCAGTTCGCTCGGCGCGAGGGTCAAGCCAAGGCGCGAGCGGGCTGGTTCAGCCTGGCCCAACAGTAGTGAAGATGACAGCGCCCAAGCCATGTGCAGCAGAACTGTTGTCTTCCCGGAGCCCGGCCCGCCAGTAATTACCAGGTGGCTGCCTAGCCCAAGCACCTGGTTCAGAGGAACATCAACTTCGCGCTCAATATCGATATCACCAAAGTGGCCACGGCGGCCGCGATTAGGCGTCCACCCCGGGCTCATCACCTTGGCCCGCAACGGCACATAGGCAGTCTCAAGCGGCAGTACCACCACTGGCGCGCCGCCCGCCCGCTCGATGCCGCGAAGTTCGATGGTCGCCGTGCGGTCGAGAAGCCACGCAAGATAACCGGCGACTCGTTGCGCGATGTCCCCCCGGCTGAGCTGGCTGCTACTGCAAGCATGATAGTGGCTGATGATCTGCGTACCCGTATTGATGGCGCCGGAATTCGCGCCCGCAATCTTAGCGCTACGTTCCCCCAGCGCATCGCCCCCGCCCTGAGCAGCCGCGCCGGAACCGCCCACGTCAGCCTGACGAACCGCGGATAGCTTGGCCTTAAGCTCGCGGTTCTGCCGCTTAAGTTCCTCCAACTCGTTCGTATCCTTGGGCGTGGTTGCCATGGCGGGTGTCTCAGTTTCCGCTGAATTTATCCAGCACGAACTTCGTCACCGGCCCGGCGATACCGCCAAGAACGGGAGTGGCGAAGGCGCTGACCACAGCGCCCACCCCAGCGGGCACCAAACCAACTAATCCTTCCACGAGTTTAGCCATCTTGCCATCGTCGGCCTTCTTGTCTTTAGCGACCTCGGCCTTGAGTTCTTGGACCTGCTGCACCGCCAATGCTTGCGTACTTGCTGACGCATGATTTGCGATTGCAGACAGCAAGGGTGCAAACACCGCGTCCAAGTCCCGAGACGAAATACCGTGAGTAATTTTGTCACGACCGACGAAGTCGCCTCCGGACACTTTAACCTTACCACCGACATAGGCGCCACCGCCTGTGTCGATTTTAGTGCCGGTATTAACGTCGCCCGTATTGTTTCCCCCGACAGAGACGCCACCGGCGCCGATTGCGATTGCTCCCGGCCCTTGCGCAATTGCGCCGCTACCGGTGAGTGTTGCTTAGTAGGCCATGCTGTTAGCTGCGTCGGTGTCGCTTTTGTTCCACTTCAGCTCGATAAATCCGTTGGCGACCAATTTGTCTAGCTGCTCAGCGAAGTGAAATTTCAGCGCGTCGCTGTTTTTGTAACGCGTGTAGAAATGTCCCAATGTTCCTAATTTTTTCTTAAACGCCAACAGGCTCGCTAAGTCAGATTCGTCGGCACTGCCGAGCGTGATTTGCGCATCTTTGAAATAGGTGAAAATAAACGGCTTGGTGGTGGCCTTGAACTGGCCGAAGGCAATATCGAACTCTTCCTCGGTGTATTGACCCACTTTGGTAAAAAACAACATGACGAAGATGTCGCACGCTTGAATCGCCTTGTTGTACTCGTCTTGCAGCCGGGTTTTCGACAGAGCGTCGAGAAAGTCTTCCCAAATGACGAGTTCAAGAAAAATGCCTTTGCCGACCCAGTCCTTGTTCTTGCGATTAATAAAAATCTCGAATTCCTTTCGATCCTCTAGTAGTTCAGAGGACGAAGCAAGGAATATCTTCTTGGTAAACATACATACAGCTCCTATTTCGGTATGAGCGCTAAGTTGGCGCGGCGGAGAACGATGCTACCAGAGAAATTCCAGCGAAACCCGCGACATTAGATAGCCGGATCCAAGGAAATCCCCTGCGATTTTTAGTCACTAAAGGAAAAATCAGCAAATGGGATATGACGTAAACGATTCGCAAGCAAACCGCTGAACCGGATTAGACGAGTCGTTGTATTGAATTAGCGCAGGCCTGAATACTTGTCATCCCCGCGAAAGCGGGGATTCATTTGGCTTTAGTTACCTGCTCTGGGTTCCCGCTTTCGCGGGAATGACGCTATAGGATTTCGATGTTCCAGGGATTGGCAATCGAACGCCGAGCGCGCTTAAATCCGCTCTTGATACTTGCGATAAAAAGCCATTACCTTCGGCACATAGGCAACCGTTTCAGGATACGGCGGAATCTTGCGACCGTTACGAATCACCGCGCCCTCGCCGGCGTTGTATGCGGCGATGGCAAGCTCTAAATCACCGTCGAACAACTTCAGCAAGTAACTCAAATACTGCGCGCCACCACGAATATTTTGATTCGCATCGAACGCATCTGCGACTTTGTAACGCGCCGCGGTATCGGGCATCAACTGCATCAATCCGATTGCGCCGCGGCGCGAGATGGCATCAGCGTTGTAACGCGATTCGGCGAGAATCACCGCGTGCAAGAGCGCCGGATCGAGGCCGTATTTCTTGCCTACTTTCAAAATTTGTTTGTTGTAGAGCGTATAGGTTCGCTGTGAAACTTTCGGCATTTTCGGCCCGACAACGACGACAGTCCGTTTCTTATCGTTGGGCTTCGCAACCGAGCGCTGAAATAATTTGTAGCGCTCATCGAGTTGTGTCGTGCTCATATGCGCGCGACCGTTTTCATCGACGTAACCGTATAGATCAGCCCAGGTAAAAGCGCTGAATGTAAAGACCGAAAATGCAAATAAAAGCGAGTACTTGCGAAACATAAAGTATCCCCTACATGAACGTTAGGCCTATGATTTTTCAATGCGGTACTTGGCCTGCACCGAGCCGTTAGTATAGTCGATCAAAAAAGTTGGCGGACTTAATTACGAACTATCCTCAGCGCACCTTCAACAGGCGCTGCTTCTCGCGCTGCCACTCGCGATCTTTTTCCGTCTCCCGTTTGTCGTGTTGTTTCTTGCCTTTGGCCAGGCCGATCTCGAGCTTGATGCGACCGCGTAGGTAATGCAAATCGAGCGGCACCAAGGTATATCCCGCGCGCTCGACCTTGCCGATGAGCTTGTGAATTTCTTCTCGATGCATAAGCAATTTTCGCGTACGCACCGGATCGGGATTCACATGAGTCGAGGCCGTTGGCAACGGGCTGATGTGGGAGCCGATCAAACATAATCCGCCACCCATCACGACCACATACGCCTCCTTGAGCTGCACGCGCGCCGCGCGAATCGCTTTCACTTCCCAGCCTTCCAACACGAGGCCCGCCTCGTAGCGGTCTTCGATAAAGTAATCGTAAAAGGCTTTTTTGTTTTGAGCGATGCTCATGCTGGGCGACGGGGCGGGTAAGTCGGGTATTTTAGCATCCGCTGTTACGCTAAAATCGCTTTATGCATCGCGTCGATCAATCCGTCCTTGTTTCCCATTCCGCCGAAGAATTGTTTCGGCTCGTGGATGACGTGGAAAATTATCCGAAATTTTTGCCCTGGTGCGGGGGAACGGCATTGAAAATTAGAGATGAGGCGATCACGGAAGCGGCGATTCAAATCAATTTTCACGGCATCAAGCAAAGCTTCACGACGCGCAACGAAAAAATATTTCCCCGCCGCATGGATGTGAAATTAGTGGACGGGCCGTTCAAGCACCTGCAAGGCCATTGGAATTTTCACGCGCTCGGGGAGCATGCCTGCAAAGTCGAACTCGTTCTCGAATACGAATTCACCACCAAGTGGTTGGATAGAATCATCGGTCCGGTTTTCAGTTACATCGCCGGATCGCTCATGGAAGCCTTCGTGCGTCGCGCCGATGCACTTCATACCGCCCAATAATTCCGACTTGCTTGAGGTCGAAGTTGCCTATGCGGCGCCCGATAGAGAAATCATTATTGCGTTGCGCCTGACGCGTGGTTCGCTGGTCCGCGATGCAATTGACCAATCGGGCGTGTTACGGCATGCGCCGGAAATCGACTTGGCGATAAACAAAATCGGCGTGTACGGAAAAATCGTGGCGTTGGATTATGTGTTGCACCCACATGACCGCGTGGAAATTTATCGTCCACTCCGCGTCGATCCGAAAGAAATTCGTCGCCGTCGCGCAAGCAAATCGGCAACGAAGGCGAACTAGATATCGCGTCACGACGGGGTGGCCTATTGCGTATTTGACCACGCGCTTTGCTAAAATGCATGCTTTCCCATATCGTCAGTCGTGAAAATGTGGAAGCCCAGCGTTACCGTCGCCGCCGTCGTTGAACATAACGGTCGATTTTTGTTCGTCGAAGAAGAGGCCGATGGGTTGGTCGTGATCAATCAGCCGGCGGGCCATCTCGATCCGAACGAGTCGTTGCTGCATGCCGTCTCGCGCGAGGTGCTGGAAGAAACGCGCTATCGCTTTACGCCGAAGGCGCTGGTCGGAATTTATTTGTGGCCCCACGAAACCAAGGATATTACCTACTTACGTATCGCGTTCACCGGCGAAATCACCGGCGAAGACACGGGTCGCGAATTGGATGTCGGTATTTTGCGTCTCCTATGGTTAACGCCGGAAGAATTGCAGCAGCAGGCACAGCGCCATCGCAGCGTGATGGTTGCGCGGTGCGTCGACGATTATTGCGCCGGTCAGCGTTTTCCACTTGAACTCTTGGCATCGTATTTTTAACCGCTATTCGATAAATGAGTGACGCGCCCCTCATGACCTTAGGCCACCCCGCCCTCACCCTCCCCCGTAACGCGGGACAGGGCGGGGTGGCCTATGGCCATGAGGGTCATCGCCCAATTAACTATTACGCGCTCTCCAATATACGTAGGATGCAGTAGCGTGCGACAACAGCGCGTCATAGTTGGTCTATCGGGCGGCGTCGATTCCGCCGTCGCGGCCTTGCTGTTAAAGCAACAAGGTTACGAAGTCATCGGCCTATTCATGAAAAACTGGGAAGACGATGACGATGACGAATATTGTCCCGCGCGGGTCGATCTGGTCGACGCCGCAGCGGTCGCCGATCGCATCGGTATCGATTTGGAAGCAGTGAATTTTTCCGCTGAATACAAAGAGCGCGTGTTCTCGTTGTTCCTCGAAGAGTATCAAGCGGGGCGCACGCCAAATCCCGATGTGTTGTGCAACGCCGAGATCAAATTCAAAGCTTTTCTCGATCACGCCATTAACATGGGCGCGGACTACATCGCGACCGGGCACTATGCGCGGCTTGATCGCTCAAACGGCGCGGTGCAATTATTGAAAGCCTTAGACGAAAGTAAGGATCAAAGTTATTTTTTGTATCGCCTGAATCAAGCGCAGTTAGGCAAAACCCTGTTTCCACTCGGGGCGCTGCGCAAAACGCAAGTGCGCGAGATCGCGCTGAAAAACGCGTTGCCAAATCACGCTAAAAAAGATAGCACCGGCATATGCTTCATTGGCGAGCGACCGTTCCGCGAGTTTTTGAACCGCTATCTGCCAAAGCAACCCGGCGCGATGCACACGCCGGAAGGCAAACACATCGGCGAACATCAGGGCCTGATGTTTTATACCATCGGCCAGCGTCAGGGCCTAGGCATCGGCGGGCCGGGCGCGCCGTGGTTTGTCGCAGGCAAAGATATGGAAAAAAATATTCTCCATGTGGTGCAAGGTCACGATCATCCGGCGTTGCTCAAGGCGAGCTTAAGCGCGGGCGATTTATCGTGGATTGAAGGCGCTGCGCCTGCGACAATGTCGAGCTACGGCGCGAAAACGCGCTACCGCCAGCGCGACGCTGTTTGCCGCATCAATGACGTAGATTTGGATTCCTGCGACGTGTCGTTCGATCAGCCGCAATGGGCGGTGACACCGGGGCAATCGGTGGTGTTATACGACCGGGAAATTTGTTTAGGCGGTGGAATTATTCAGTAAGCAATAGGAGCCCCACGGCCCTAGGCTAGCCGCTGGATACTGGGTCGCCTCGGGCTATTGGCTCTCAGCGGCTTCATTTTTCGATTTGTCATTGCGAGCTGCCTGTATTGGCGCTGCCAAAACTGCAACTCGCAATAACACCAAAAGTAAGGCCTCTAACTCGAGGGCGGCGCCGTATTCTTAAACGAATTGCGCTTGGCGAGCTTGTCCGTAAGCTGACCTAGATTGGGATATTCGTCACGCCAATTCACTTCCGCGAAACGAAAATCTAAATACATCAGCGCGCAACCAACCACGATATCCGAAAGATTAAAACTGTGGCCGGTACACCAAGCGGTCTCGCCCAAATCTTGCGACATGACTTTCAGTCCGCGCTCGATTTTTCCACTTTGCCGCGCGATCCAATCGGTACTTTGCAGTTGTGGGGTGCGTTTTTTTTCCAGCACGATGGCGACCGCCGCATCGACGACGCCATCAGCTAACGCTTCCCAGCGCTTGACCTGGATACGCGGACGCGTCGTCTCGGGAATCAAATGACCGACCGGCGTCACGCTGTCAAGATAATCCAAAATCACCGGCGAATCGTACAACGCGTTACCGTCGTCGAGTAGCAGACATGGCACTTTGCCGAGAGGATTGAACTTCAACAATTCAGAATTGGGATCCCACACATCGGTAGGCACAAGTTCAAAGTCGATGCGTTTTTCCGCGAGCATGACCCGCGCTTTGCGGCCGTAGGGACTCGTGAGGGAAGTGAAAAGTTTCATGGGTGTGCCTGCCTTGCCATTCTAAAGGGGATTTCGAGAACGCTTTATTGGTTAACATCTCGTGGACTAATTATATCATCCGGTTTTCACTGAAAAACCATGCTTTCGCCGGACTAGTTAAGGGGAGAGCGTTCATCGGCCCATGGTAAAATAATCCTTCAAGTCCAAGAATTTTTCCCGTGAATCCTATCTCCGCCCTCTCGCCGCTCGATGGCCGCTACGGCGCCAAGATAAAATCGTTACAGCCTTACTTCAGCGAGTATGGCTTGATCCGTTATCGCTTGCGGGTCGAGTTAGAGTGGTTCAAAGCGTTAAGCGTTGAGTCGGCGCTACGGGAAATTCCAACGTTTTCAGCAGCGACGATGCAAGGTCTCGATCGCATTGTTGAAGATTTCACCGAGCAGGATGCCGAAGCCGTCAAAGATATCGAGGCAGAAACCAATCACGATGTCAAAGCACTGGAATACTGGCTGAAGAACAAGCTCAGCTCCTTTCCCGAGGCCTTGGCTGCGTCGGAATTTATTCATTTCGCATGCACGTCGGAGGACATCAACAACTTGGCCTATGGCCTGATGTTGCGCGAGGCGCGCGACGCCGTGATGTTGCCAGCGATTAACGCCATTATCTTACGGCTGCGCGATCTGGCGCATCGCCATGCGAACTTGGCGATGCTCTCTCGCACCCACGGCCAAGCGGCCACGCCGACGACGCTTGGCAAGGAAATGGCCAATGTGGTGTATCGGTTGGAACGTGCCGCGAAAAATATCGCCGCCGTCCGCCTCAGCGGAAAAATCAATGGCGCGGTCGGCAACTACAATGCTCACCTCGTAGCGTATCCGGCGTTCGACTGGGAAAGCTTTGCGCGCAATTTCGTCGAAAAATTGGAATTGGAGTTTAACGCTTACACCATTCAGATCGAACCGCACGATTCCATCGCGGAACTATTCGATGCCTTTGCGCGGCTCAACACCATCCTGATCGACCTGAATCGTGATATTTGGGGTTATGTCTCGCTCGGCTATTTCAAACAAAAAGTCAAGGCAGGTGAAGTAGGTTCCTCGACCATGCCGCACAAAGTAAACCCAATCGATTTCGAGAATTCCGAAGGTAATTTGGGTTTGGCGAATGCGCTACTTCGCCACCTCAGCGATAAGCTGCCGATCTCGCGATGGCAGCGCGACTTGAGTGATTCCACGGCGCTACGCAATGTCGGCGTGGCATGCGGTTATAGCGTGTTGGCTTACGATTCTTGCTTGAAGGGATTGGGCAAACTAGAAGCGAATCCACAGCGCCTGGCGGAAGATTTAGACGCGAATTGGGAAGTGCTGGCCGAGCCAATTCAGACGGTGATGCGCCGTTATGGTGTGGTGAATCCCTATGAGCAACTGAAAGAACTCACCCGCGGCAAAGCACGCATTACTCGCGAGGAATTGCGGGTATTTATCGGGCAACTGAATATTCCCGATGGTGCGAAGAAAGACCTATTGGATTTGACGCCCGGAACCTATTTGGGCAAGGCGGTCGATCTCGCTAAAAGAATTTAGTATCCACTACCATTGAAGTTGTCATCCCCGCGAAAGCGGGATCCATTTGGCTTTAGAAATTCAACATGGATTCCGCTTTCGCGGGAATGACAAATTTTAAGTTTTGTTTCTAATATCCAATTATTAGTCTTTAATCGCTTCCACCGGGACGATCAGTTTTACTTCATCGCCAATCGCCGGAATTCCATATTTCATCCCAAAATCCGAACGCTTGATGGTCGTCGTGGCATCGACACCGCAGACGATTTTCTTCAGCATCGGATGTTCGCCGCAGCGGAAGCCCGACAGCGCGAGCATCACCGGCTTGGTCACGCCGAGTAGCGTCATGTCGCCTTCGGCGCCGACTACTTTATCGCCGTCAAATTTAATCTTAGTGGACTTAAAAGTCATGGTCGGGTGTTTCGCCACATCGAAAAAATCAGGGCTCTTCATGTGCTCGTCCCATTTATCCAGGCCCATATCGATGGACGCGGTGTCGATCGTGAGTTCGACGCTGCCGGACTTAGCGGCCGTATCCAAAACGATTTTGCCTGCGGATTTATTGAAACGGCCACGCTGGGTGGAAAATCCCAAATGGTTAACTTCAAACACCGGGTAGGTGTGGCGGCTATCGATAGTGTAAGAATCGGCGGCTTGGACGGAAACACTGATACCGAGAACTAACGCGGCGACAACATGAATTGATTTCATACCGAGAACTCCTTTTTTAAATGAATGAGAGGGTAAAACCCGCGCGTTTGTGTGGAATGCCGCAACATCAAGGGTATTTTTTTCCGCTGCGTCGATATTATAAACGAACGAAAATGATAATGGACTACGCGCCAGCAAGTAGCAGGGGCAAGTGAAAACACTAGCCCGTTTGGGTGCGAGTTTTGAAGTAGGCAACGACGCCCGGTAGCAAGGACAGGACGATAATCGCGACAATTACCAGCGTGAGATTGCTCTTGATGAACGGGAAATTTCCAAACAGATAGCCGGCATAGGTCAAACCGGCAACCCAAAGCACCGCACCGACCACGTTGAACATTGCGAAACGCCAGTTTCCCATGCGGCCGATTCCCGCCACGAATGGCGCGTAAGTGCGAAGGATAGGCAAGAAGCGCGAGATGATGATGGTCTTGCCGCCGTGGCGCTCGAAGAAGGCGTGAGTTTTATCCAAGTATTCGCGCTTTAAAAAACGCGATTGACGATCGATGAAGTAGCGCTTGCCTAAATATTTGCCGATCTGAAAGTTGAGATAGTTGCCGAGGAATGCGGCGATGATCAAGACGATCACCAATTTGTTCACATCCATCGCACCGACCGCCGCTACGGCGCCGGCGACGAATAACAAGGAATCGCCCGGCAAGAACGGCGTGACCACCAATCCGGTTTCGGCAAAAATGATAAGGAACAAAATCACATAAACCCAGGGTCCGTAGCTCTGCGCCAGGCTCGTAAGGTGTGCGTCGAGGTGCGCCAGAAACTGGTACGCGATACTTAGATATTCCAATTTTCGCTTACTTAAAGAGTCAGGTTGCTTAAACTGTCGCTTCCGTACCTTTTTTTACTTCCGGCTTAACCAAATCTTCGCGCTTCACGCCGAGCCACATCACCAACGGACTCGCCACCAACACGGAAGAATAGATGCCGAATAGAATTCCAATGGTCAGCGCCAAGGCAAAGTAGTGCAGTGATTCGCCACCGAATAACAACATCGAGGTCACCATCAACTGCGTACAACCATGGGTGATAATCGTGCGCGACATGGTGCGCGTGATCGCATTATCGATAATCTGCGGCGTGCTCAATCCGCGCAGCTTTTTGAAGTTCTCACGGATCCGGTCGAACACCACGACGGATTCGTTCACCGAGTAACCCAAAATTGCCAAGATCGCGGCGAGCACCGGGAGGGAAAACTCCCAACGGAAGAACGCAAAGAATCCGAGGATAATCACCACGTCATGCAGGTTCGCGATAATACCCGCGACGCCGAACTTCCATTCGAAGCGAAACGCCAGATAGATCACGATCCCTAATGCGACGACAAACAGCGCCAATAGACCATTTTCAACCAACTCTTTTCCGACTTGCGGGCCGACGAATTCGACGCGCCGCGTTTGTACGCTTGGGTCGCTCTTTTTCAACTCCGCCATCACCGTTTCCGACAGTTGTGCCGAGGTCAGGCCTTGTTTTAGCGGTAGCCGAATCAACACATCGCGGCTGGTGCCAAAATTTTGAACACTTGGATCGTTGAAACCTAGTTTGTGCATCGCCTCGCGAATTTTGGTCAAATCGGCAGCCTGGCTATAGCCGATTTCCATCACGGTGCCGCCAGTAAAATCGACACTAAAATTCAGTCCGCGGCTGAGCAGAAAAAACACCGCCAATAAAAACGTCACCAACGAGATCACGTTAAATATCAGCGCATGGCGCATGAAGGGAATATCGCGCCGTATCTTAAAAAATTCCATTGCTAGTTAACCTAAAGTTGAATTCTCAAATTGCAGTTAGAGCGTCGCGGCCGAGTGTGCGCCAGCCTCGCGCCAATTGGTATTCCCAATCGGCAGTTTGTCGATTTTCTTGCGACTGCCGTAGATCCAATTGACTATGCTGCGCGACACCATCACCGCGCTGAACATTGAGGTGACAATGCCCAGACACAGCACCACCGCGAATCCGCGTATTGGGCCGGAGCCAAATATCAACAAGGCCAATCCGGCAATCAAGGTCGTCACGTTCGAATCCAAAATCGTGCCCCACGCGCGCTCGTATCCCGCGGCGATGGAGGCCTGCGGCGAATTACCGTTACGTATTTCTTCGCGGATGCGTTCGTTGATCAGCACGTTGGCGTCGATCGCCATACCGACCGTCAGTGCAATACCGGCCATGCCCGGCAAAGTCAACGTTGCTTGCAATAGCGACAAAATGCCGACCAGCAACAGCACATTGATCGCCAGCGCGACGACTGAAACCACACCGAAGACCATATAGTAAAAAATCATGAACGCCGAAATCGCGATGAAGCCGTACAGCGTCGAGTTGAAACCCTTCGCGATATTTTCTTTACCCAAACTCGGGCCGACCGTGCGCTCCTCGATGATTTCCATCGGCGCCGCGAGCGAACCGGCGCGCAGCAACAATGAGATATCTTTTGCCTCTTCGGTGTCGCGCATGCCGGTGATCTGCACGCGTCCGCCGCCGATTTCCTCTTGAATGGTTGGCGCCGTGACCACTTCAGTCTTGCCTTTTTCGATCAGCAAGATGGCCATGCGTTTCTTCACGTTGGCGCGGGTGACTTCTTTGAAAATATTCGCACCGGCGCTATTGAGATTGACGTGAACCGCAGAACGTCCGCTTTGACTATCAAAACCCGGCGAGGCATCGGTGATGGAGTCGCCGGTCAGTTCGACCTGTTTTCTGATCAGAATCGGCTCGCCGGTGCGCTCAATAAAGAGCTCTGAACCGAACGGCACGTTGCCACTCGTAGCATCGGCCACGCTGTGCTCATCGTCCACCAAGCGAATTTCCAGGGTTGCGGTACGGCCCAAAATTTCTTTCGCTTTCGCCGTATCTTGCACACCGGGCAATTGCACCACGACGCGATCGGCGCCTTGCTGCTGAATCACCGGCTCGGCAACGCCGAGTTCGTTCACCCGATTGCGCAGCGTCAAAATGTTTTGCTGCAGTGCCGCTTCTTCAATAGTCTTGGTCGCCTCTGGACGCAAGGTTCCGACAATACGAATATCTTCGCCCGAGCCTTCTTCGGTCAAAACCAAATCAGGGAAATTTTTTGCGATTTCGGCCCGACCAAGCTCGCGGCCCGGCGCATCACGGAACTTGACCGCGACTTTGCGGCCTTCGCGGGTGACCGAGGAATAGCGAATTTCTTTCTTGCGCAGCGCGCGGCGAATATCCCCGGCGTCGCTTTCCGAGCGCTTGTCGAGGGCGGCTTTCATATCGACTTGCATTAAGAAATGCACACCACCGCGCAAGTCCAAACCCAGGTACATCGGCAACGCGCCCAAGCTCGACAACCAACGCGGCGAGCGGGTCACCAGGTTCAGCGCAACCGTGTATGTCGCGTTATCCAAATTCGGATTCACCGATTTGATGATTGCGTCCTTCGCCTTGATTTGTGTATCCGCGTCGGCGAAGCGCGCCTTAATGCTATTGTGATCCATGGCGATACTCTTCATCGGAATCGCCGCTTTTTTCAACGACTCTTCAACGCGACCGAGCAGCGCCGTGTCAGCCTTGATGCCGGAACGTGCGGATGAAATCTGCACCGCGTAATCCTCGCCGAAGAAATTCGGCAGCGTAAACAACAAGCCGAGCAGTACCGCAAACCCGATCAGCAAATACTTCCATAGTGGATAACGATTCATCTAACTCTCGATTAATTTACGCTTTTGACCGTGCCCTTGGGCAACAGCATGCCGACGGCTGATTTTTGTACTTGCACGACGACGTTGTCGGCAATCTCCAAGCTGATATAACTCTCGCCGACCTTGGTAATTTTTCCGAGCATGCCCGCAGCGACCACTTCATCGCCCTTCTGCAAGCCCTCCATCATGGATTTTTGCTCTTTCTGGCGCTTCATTTGCGGGCGGATCATCAAAAAATAAAGCAGCACAAACATAAAAATAATGGGCAACATTCCCATCAATTCACCACTCAGCGGCCCGCCGGCCGCTTGCGCATAAGCCATAGAAATCATTGCTAATCCTGCTTGTCGGTCAAAATAAAGTTTTGAATTTTAACACGAAGCGGCGCGATTTCGGACAAACGTCGCGACCGTGTCCGTCATGGTTCCAGCCTCGATGCCGGCGCGCAACTCGGCCATCAGCGTTTGGTAATAAAAAAGATTGTGAATCGTATTCAACCTAGCGCCGAGAATCTCGTTCACGCGCTGTAAATGATGCAAATAACCGCGCGTAAAATTTTGGCAGGTGTAACAAGCGCAGGTTGCGTCCAGCGGCGACACATCGTCGCGATGTTTGGCATTGCGAATTTTGACGTCGCCATAACGCGTAAACAGCCAGCCATTACGCGCGTTGCGCGTCGGTAAGACACAGTCAAACATATCGATGCCTTGGAGAACCGCATGGACAATGTCTTCCGGCGTGCCCACACCCATTAAGTAGCGTGGCTTGTCACGTGGTAATTCCGGCGCAGTATGCGCGAGAACACGCAGCATATCGTCCTTCGGCTCGCCTACCGACAGCCCGCCGATGGCATAGCCATCAAAGCCAATGTCCTGCAAGCCGCGCGCCGATTCCGTGCGCAGCGATTCGTACATACCGCCTTGCACGATGCCGAACAGCGCGTTGATACCGGGTGGCCTAGGGCCATTGCCCTCGTGGCCGCGCTTGCTGCGCGCGGCCCAACGCAGCGACAAGCGCATGGAATCCGCCGCCATTTTTTCCTCGGCCGGGTAAGGCGTGCACTCGTCGAAAATCATCACGATATCGGAATTCAGCACGCGCTGAATGCGCATCGATTCTTCCGGCGTCAGCATCAGCTTGTCGCCATTCACCGGTGACTGGAAGCGCACGCCCTCCTCGGAAATCTTGCGCAGCGCGCCCAGGCTCCAGACCTGAAAACCGCCGGAATCCGTCAAAATCGGTTTACTCCAGCCCATGAAGCGATGCAAGCCGCCATGCTTTTCGATCACGTCCGTTCCCGGCCGCAACCAAAGATGAAAGGTATTGCCGAGCACGATGTCGGCGCCGATTTCATTCAATTCCAACGGGCTCATCGCCTTCACCGTGCCGTACGTGCCGACCGGCATGAACACCGGCGTTTCGACCGTGCCATGGGCGAGCGTAAGGCGGCCGCGGCGCGCGGCGCCAGCGGTTGCAAGCAAGTCGAATTTCATGGCGCGGATGCTAACACACCCATCCGTCATTCCCGCGAAGGCGGGAATCCAGTGACTTTGTTTTTGAACGACGAGGTGGCCTCGGGCCACACTGCATCCCCGCCTTCACGGGGACGACGAAATAACAGATTTTAAGCACATCAGGCTGCAAGCCAGTACCGGTGCGGCCCTCAGGCAATGCCCTGCCATGAGGCAACTTCCATGCGCCTCCTGGCAATGCCCCCATTTAACCTAATGTGTCATTCCCGCGAAAGCGGGAATCCATTTAGCCTTTCAAAGTAACATGGATTCCCGCTTTTGCGGGAATGACAAAACAACGGCGGCGGTTCTATCCGAGCCGATCAATCAACATCGCATCACCGTAACTGAAAAACCGATAGTGATCCTTAATCGCAAACGCATAAGCACGGCGAATATTGTCAATGCCGCCGAACGCCGATACCAGCATCAACAGCGTCGATTTCGGCAAGTGAAAATTGGTGATCAGGCGTTCGACAACATTGAAACGAAACCCCGGCAGGATAAAAATATTCGTCTCGCCAAAACCACTTTGCAACGACCCGCTTAGCGCCGCGCCTTCCAAAGCGCGCAATGTCGTCGTGCCCACCGCCGTTATGCGTCCGCCCTGCGCCCGAGTTTGTTCAATTGCATCGGCCGTCTCTTGCGGCACCTGGTACCACTCGCTGTGCATGACGTGATCGGCAAGATTTTCCACTCGCACCGGCTGGAACGTGCCCGCGCCGACGTGCAGCGTGACATAGGCAATCCGAACCCCCTGCGCGCGCAATGCATCAAGCAACGCCTCATCGAAATGCAAACCTGCCGTCGGCGCGGCTACGGCGCCGAGTTCCGTGGCGAATACGGTTTGGTAACGGCGCTCGTCGGCGCCGTCCGGGGCGTGCGTGATGTAAGGCGGCAATGGCACCGCGCCCAATCGTTCCAACAAGTCCAACACGCCGTCGTTCGATTCAAAGCGCAAATGGAATAATTCCCCCTGCCGTTCCACCATCGTGACGCGCAGTTCTCCGGCCAACAGCAATTCGCCACCGGCGCGCGGCGCTTTGCTGGCGCGCACATGGGCGAGGACATGATGCTCATCCAACACTCGCTCGACCAACACCTCCACCGCGCCGCCGCTCACTTTGCGCCCCACCAGCCGCGCCTTGATCACGCGCGTATTGTTGAACACCAGCAAATCACCGGCGCGAAAATAAGTCGGCAGATCGGCGAAACCGCCTTGGCTAAGCGTTCCCGTATCGCCGCTCAGGTGCAACAACCGGCTCGCGACCCGCTCTGGGAGCGGATGTTGGGCGATCAGTTGCGGCGGTAAATGGTAGTCGAAATCAATAGTGCGCATGCATGAAATCATATCACCTGCGTCGCCGCGCCAATTGACCGAAGTTGCCGTACACGACCATTTCGCGGATAATGCGATCCGCAGCCGGGATGGCGGAATCGGTAGACGCACGGGACTCAAAATCCCGCGGTGGTGACACCATGGGGGTTCGATTCCCCCTCCCGGCACCAAACGAAGTTTGGGGACGAGTAAGGGACGCGCCTGCGCGCGTCACGCGGGGGAAGCGAAAGGCGTCCGCTTGCAAGCGGCGCCGGGGTCGCGGAACGTGACCGATTCCCCCTCCCGGCACCAGAAGCCTGTCATTTTGAACGGAGCGAAGAATCTGCTTTCCGGAATGAACAGAAGCAGATTCTTCGGCCCTTGGGCCTCAGAATGACAATTCTTAGTGGTAGCCTGAACCCAATACTCTTGAGTTTGTCCTATTGACGCATGCCGCGTGACCGACGGTAACCGCTAAACAATAGGAAACCCCTTGGATCCACTAGATCTCTCCAAACTTCGCATCGAGCGCCAGCCTGCGGCGCTGAACGTCAAACGCAAACGTTGGACACGAAAGTTGATTTTTGCACTGGTGATCGGCGCCATCGCGCTCGCCGCCTTTCTGATTTATCGAAAAGCGCAGAGCGTGATTGCCGTCGAAGCAACCAATGTCGTTAACGCCTATCCCTCGCAAGGCTTTACCGCCCTGAACGCAACAGGCTACGTTGTCGCGCAACGCAAAGCCGCCGTCGCCTCAAAAGCCACCGGTCGGCTCGAATGGCTCGGCGTCGCGGAAGGCAGTGTTGTGAAAGCGAATGAGGTCATCGCGCGTCTCGAAAGTAACGACGTGCAGGCCTCGCAGGAGCAAGCTGCCGCCGGCGTCAACGTCGCGCGCGCGAATTTGGAACAGGGCATGGCGGAATGGCGCGACGCCAACGCAGCATTAAAACGCTCGCGCGAACTAGTCGAGAAGAAATATATTTCCGCCTCGTCCCACGATACGGCGGTTGCGCGCGCCGCAAAAGCGAAAGCGTCCATTGCTAGTTTGAAGGCCGCCATCGTCGCGGCGGAAGCCAATCTCAACGTCGCAAAAGTCGGCGTCGATCAAACAGTCATCCGTGCGCCCTTCGATGGCGTCGTGCTGACCAAATCCGCCAACATCGGCGACATCGTCACGCCGTTCTCTTCGGCGGTCGATAGCAAAGGCGCGGTGCTGACGATGGCCGACATGTCGACGCTCGAAGTGGAAGCCGACGTCGCCGAATCCAGCCTGGCAAAAATTCGCGTCGGCATGCCGTGTGAGATTCAACTCGATGCGATTCCCGATGAGCGCTTCGTCGGCAACATCGATCGCACCGTGCCGACGGTCGATCGCGCCAAAGCAACGTTGTTAGTGAAAGTGCGATTCGCACAACTCGATCCGCGCATTCTTCCCGACATGAGCGCGAAGGTTGCGTTCCTCGAAAAAGAACTCAGTGCCGATGAGAAAAAACCCGTCACCGCCGTCAACCCGAGTGCCATCGTTATGCGCGACGGGCAGTCGGTGGTTTTCGTGATTAAGGGCGACACGGTCGAGCAGCAAGCGATTCAGCGCGGGCAAACATTGGGCGATTTAGTCGCGATCACCGGCGTTCCTGCCCAAACCAACGTCGTTCTGAAACCCACCGAGGCGATGAAAAACGCAAGCCCGATAAAGCGAACGGCGAAGTAAGCCATGTCGGCGACACTCGTCAGCTTGAAACACATTGTGAAAGCCTACCGTCGCGGCGACCAAATCGTGCCGGTGTTGAGCGATATCCATTTCGATATTCAAGAGGGCGAATTCCTCGCGCTGATGGGTCCGTCCGGCTCGGGAAAAAGTACACTGCTGAATCTCATCGCCGGTATCGACAAACCCGATAGCGGCGAGATTGTCATCGGCGGCCTCGACATCACCCAGCTTTCGGAAGGCGAGCTCGCCGATTGGCGCGCACAGAAGATCGGCTTTATTTTTCAGTTTTATAACTTGCTGCCGGTGCTGACGGCGTTTGAGAATATCGAGTTGCCACTCTTGTTGACGCAATTGTCGCGCAGCGAACGGCGCGAACGCGTCGATTTTGCGCTCGGCATGGTCAACCTAACCGATCGCGCGACCCACTTCCCATCGGAACTGTCCGGTGGCCAACAACAACGCGTCGCCATCTCCCGCGCCATCATCACCGATCCGATGATCCTGGTCGCCGACGAACCCACCGGCGACCTAGACCGCGTTTCCGCCGAGGAAATTCTCAAGCTGCTGAAACGCCTCAATCGTGAGATCAACAAGACTATTGTCATGGTCACCCACGATCGCCGCGCGGCGGAGAGCGCACAGGCGATCCTGCATTTGGAAAAAGGCGAGTTGCTGGAGAAAGAAACATTGAACGTCGCTTCGTGACTATTTCTTTATGCGCTGCTCACGGAGGCAATACCAGTGCGGCTTCCAGCCAATGCATTGCCACGAGCCACTATCTATGCGGGTCGTGGCGAAGTAATGTAGGGTGCATTCATGCACCCTTTCGTCAAAAGGTGCATGAATGCACCCTACACTTTGACTGCACCAAACCCATCCCCATAGGCCAAGGCCACCCTGTCCTTGCCCTTCCCCTTGAAGGGGAAGGAATATTACGATGCATTTAATTAAGCTCATCTTCCGCAACATCTTCCGCCACAAGCTGCGCACCGGCCTCACGGTGCTTGGCATCGTCGTCGCGATTCTCTCGTTCGGCTTGCTTTCCACCGTCGTCGATGCCTGGTATGCGGGCGCGAACGCTTCCTCCGACGCGCGCCTGATTACGCGTAACGCGATCTCGTTGATCTTCCCGCTGCCGATTAACTACCGCGAAAAAATCCGCCAAATCGAGGGCGTAAAAACCGTGTCGTTCGGCAATTGGTTCGGCGGCGTTTACCAAGAACCGAAAAATTTCTTTCCCAAGTTCGCGGTCGATCCGGCGACATATTTTCAACTTTATCCGGAGTTCATTATCTCCGAACCGGAGAAAGCGGCCTTCGCGCGCGACCGCAAGGGCGCGATCGTCGGGCGCAAATTAGCCGAGCGCTACGGCTTCAAAATCGGCGATTCAATCCCCATCATCGGCGATATTTACCCCGGCAATTGGCAGTTCGTCGTGCGCGGCATTTACGATGGCCGTGACGCCAAGATCGATACCAGCCAACTATTTTTTCAGTGGGATTACCTGAACGAAACCGTGAAAATAAAATTCCCGCGCCGCGCCAATCAAACAGGAATCTATTTCATCGAAGTCAAAGATCCGAGTATGGCGGCGACCGTCAGCCGCGACGTCGATAAAGTGTTCAAAAATTCCCTCGCCGAGACTCTGACGGAAACCGAGAAAGCGTTTCAACTGGGCTTCATCGCCCAGACCGAAGCCATTGTCATTGCCATCCGCATCGTGTCATACGTCGTGATCGTGATCATCCTCGCGGTGATGGCCAACACCATGGCGATGACGGCGCGCGAACGTCTGGCGGAATATGCCACGTTGAAAGCGCTCGGTTTCGGGCCAGGTTTTCTCGCCTCATTGATTTTCGGCGAGTCGCTGATGATCTGCGCAATTGGCGCGGGGCTGGGCATCGTTTTCACCTTTCCCGTCGCCGCATGGTTCGGTGCGCAGATGGGCGCCTTGTTTCCGGTATTCGAAGTTTCCAAGGAAACCTTGCTGCTACAAATTGCCTGCGCCAGTGCGGTCGGCGTGGTCTCGGCGTTGGCGCCGTCGCATCGTGCGGCATCGGTCAAAATCGTCGACGGCCTGCGTAGTATCGGATGAGGATTCCCATCTCCTATAGTTTTCGCAATCTCTGGACGCGGCGGCTCACCACGTTTCTCACCGCCGGCGGTCTTGCCCTCGTGGTATTCGTTTACGCCGCGGTGTTGATGCTCGACGAAGGCCTGCGCCAAACGTTGGTGCAAACCGGTTCCGACGACAATGTGGTGGTCACGCGCAAGTCTTCCGGCACGGAAGTACAAAGCGGCATTGAGCGCAACCAAGCGGCGATCGTCGAGACGCAGCCGGAAATCATGATCGAAAAAGGCGTCGCGCAGATGTCGAAGGAAACGGTGGTCATCATCGGTCTGGCCAAAGCATCAACCCACGTGCTGACCAACGTGCAACTGCGCGGCGTCAGCCAGACGGGTATTAATTTGCGCCCGCAAGTAAAGATTAGCAAGGGTCGTTGGTTCAAACCGGGCTCAGCGGAAATTGTCGTGGGCAAAAGCATCGCCGAACGCTTTCCCAATGCGGACCTAGGCGGCGCGCTGCGCTTCGGTCAGCGCGACTGGATCGTCGTGGGCTTGCTCGATTCGAACAAAAGCGCTTTCGATTCGGAAGTGTGGGGGGACGTCGATCAACTCATGCAAGCCTTCCGCCGCGTCGCCTATTCGTCGTTGATTTTCAAACTTAACGACGGCGCCGCATTCGATCGAGTGAAACACCATATCGAAAGCGACCAACGACTGACCTTGGAGGCCAAGCGCGAACGGGTGTTCTACGCCGAGCAATCGGAAGTGTTATCAAAATTCATCAGCTACCTGGGACTGACCTTGAGCGTGATATTTTCTATCGGCGCCACCATCGGCGCGATGATCACCATGTATGCCGCCGTCGCCAATCGCACCGGCGAAATCGGCACGCTGCGGGCGCTGGGATTTCGTCGCTCCAGCATCATGGCGACGTTTCTGATGGAGTCGATTTTCCTCGCGCTGGTGGGCGGCGGCGTCGGGATTTTCCTCGCCTCGTTCATGCAATTTTTTACCATCTCGACCATGAATTGGCAAACCTTCTCCGAGCTCGCCTTCACGTTCACGCTGACACCGAAAATCATCCTCAGCGCGTTGTTGTTCTCGTTAAGCATGGGCGTGCTCGGCGGCTTTCTGCCGGCGGCGCGGGCATCGCGCATGAAGATCGTCGATGCATTGCGTGCGGCATAGCACCCGGTAGGGTGGATCAAGCGTAGCGGATCCACCCTACCAACCAATATCAGAGCGGCTCTACCGGCATGCCACGCTACGAGCTAGTAGCCATGAGCCTTCTGGCGAACCACTATATTACGACCAAGTTGTTATAATCCGGATCTGCCTTCCCAAAACCGAGTGAGGAAATCATGAATGCCCCGCACACTGGTGTAACCGCGATTGATCTCGAACATTTCTGGATGCCGTTCACGGCAAACCGCCAATTCAAATCCGCACCGCGATTGTTTGCCTCGGCGAAGGATATGCATTTCACCACCGTCGACGGCAAACAAGTGTTAGACGGCACCTCGGGATTGTGGTGTGTGCAGGCCGGCCATTGCCGCGACAAGATTTCCGCCGCGATCAAAAAACAGGTCGATACCTTGGATTTCGCCCCGACGTTTCAGATGGGGCATCCTGGCCCGTTCGAAGCGGCAAGTAAGCTCGCCGCCATGGCGCCGACCGGATTGGACTATGTGTTCTTCGTCAACTCCGGCTCCGAGGCCGTCGATAGCGCCCTGAAGATTGCGCTGGCCTATCATCGCATTCGCGGCGAAGGTCATCGCACGGTATTCATCGGTCGCGAGCGCGGTTATCACGGCGTCGGATTCGGCGGCATTTCCGTCGGCGGTATGACGGGAAACCGCAAAACCTTCGGCAGCATGTTGCCACGTGTCGATCATCTGCCGCACACGTTCAATCTCGAAAAACAAGCCTTCAGCCGCGGCCAGCCGGAATGGGGCGCGCACCTGGCGGACGAACTCGAGCAGCGCATCATTCCGCTGCACGATGCCTCGAACATTGCCGCGGTGATCGTCGAGCCGATGGCCGGATCAACCGGTGTGTTACTGCCGCCGAAAGGTTATCTGAATCGCCTGCGCGAGATTTGCGACAAATATAATTTGCTGCTGATTTTCGATGAGGTCATCACCGGTTTCGGCCGCGTCGGCCCGCATGCGTTTGCTGCCGATGTATTCGGCGTGGCGCCGGACATGATCACCTGCGCGAAGGGTGTGACCAACGCAACCATCCCCATGGGCGCGGTGATCGCAAAGAGCCATATCTACGACGCGTTCATGAATGCTCCCGCAAACGCCATCGAATTTTTCCACGGCTACACGTATTCGGGCCATCCCGTCGCCTCCGCTGCCGCCAGCGCGACAATGGATCTTTATCGCGAAGAACAATTGTTTGAGCGCGCCGCGGGGCTGTCTGAATATTTCCAAGACGCCGCCCACAGCTTGCGCGGCTTGCCCCACGTGATCGACATCCGCAGCATCGGCTTCGTCGCCGGCATCGAGTTGCAGCCAATGGCGGATAAGCCGGGCGCACGCGCATTCGAAGCATTCCTGCGCTGTTTCAACAAAGATGTACTGGTGCGCACCACCGGCGATGTCATCGCGCTGTCGCCGCCGCTGATTGCCGATAAAAAACATATCGATCAGTTATTCGGAACGATTGCGGATGTGTTGAAGTCGCTGCCGTAATTTTCAAACAGACAACCTTTCAAGCTGTCATTCCCGCGAAAGCGGGAATGACAGAATTTGGGCTCCACTGACTTTGAATCGTTTTTCGCCTATGCTCGACCGCAACCCAGCAACTAAAATCCAACACGCCGTCGACACGAAATTCGATGAACAAATCGCATTCACCGGCGAACTCGTCAAATTCTCCAGCGTACGCGGTGCGGAATTAAAAGAGGGATTCAATCCCTTCTCCCTTTGGGAGAAGGGAGGGGGCGGGGTCGCCTTGGGCCATGAGGGCCGGCGACGTTTTAAACTTCACGCTCAATTTGCCTGCGATTCGATATGAAGTTCGTCATCGCGCAAATGAAACACGAAACGAACACTTTTTCGCCGGTGCCGACGCCGCTGTTCGCGTTCGGTAAGGACGGGCCGTACTTCGATCGCGATGCGTTCGACGCGATGCGCGGAACGGCAACGCCAATGGGCGCCTTCATTGATCGCGCAACTGAGTTCGGTGCGGAAATCGCCACGCCCGTTGCGGGCGATTCGCCGCCCAGCGGCCCCGTTGCGCACGCGGCTTACGCGGTCATGTGCGACGCCATCATCAATGCGGTCGAGCAAGGTTGCGATGCGCTATTTCTCGATCTGCACGGCGCCATGGTGGTGGAAAGCACCGATGACGGCGAAGGTGATTTACTCGAACGACTGCGCCGCATCGCACCGAAGATGCCGATCGCCGTGGCGTTGGATTTGCACGCCAACGTCACGCAAAAAATGGTTGCGAACTGCGATGTGATCGCGGGTTACAAAACCTACCCGCACGTCGATATGTACCAAGCGGGCGATCGGGCGGCGCGCATTTTGCTGCGCTACATCAAGGGCGAGATCAAGCCGGTGATGGCGTGGGGCAATCGACCGATCCTGGCGCAAACCTTGAAGATGAATACCGCGGAAGGTGCGATGCGAGATTTCGTCAACGCGGCAAAACAGGCGGAACAGCAAGGCTTGCTCGCCGCGACGGCTTTCGGGGGATTTCCGTTAGCGGATATTGCGCAAGCGGGTTTGAGCGCCGTGGTCGTTGCCGACGGCAATCGCCAACAGGCGGAAGTAGTGTGCAAATCCATGCTTGATCTCGCGTGGAAACGGCGCGATGAATTCATTTATCACGGCGAACCGCTGGCGGCTTCCCTCGCTCGCGCGATGCAGATTTCCGAAGGTCCGATTTTGTTACTCGACCACTGCGACAATTGTGCATCGGGCGGAACGCAAGACACCATGCGGGTTCTGGCAGAGGCATTGCGGCAAGGGGCGTCAAATCTCGCTGCTGGCCCGATACGCGATGCGCAAGCCGTCGAACATTGCGTGCAGGCCGGCGTCGGCACGCAAGTCACCTTGCAGGTTGGCGGAAAGATGGACATGCCGTCGATCAATCTCAAAGGCGAGCCGCTGCAACTCAGCGGCATCGTGCGCACCATCAGTGACGGCGAATACACCATCACCGGACCGCAACTCACCGGCGTGCGCAGCTACATGGGGCGCACCGTGGTGCTCGATACGGGGGCAGCGGAAATTGTCATTTGCGAGCGCGCGCAAGAGCCGTGGGATTTGGGTGTGTTCACCCGCGTTGGAATTGATCCGCGACTCAAGAAGTATCTTGTACTAAAATCACGCATGTATTTTCGCCCGGTGTTCCTGCCGATCGCCAAGGCGGCGATCGAATGTAATGGCGTGGGCGTGACCAGTTCCGATTGGACGTTGTTTCCCTATCGCAAGATTCGGCGACCGATTTTTCCAATCGATTGCATGAACGATTCCTAAAAATACGAATCCAAAACAGGGCGCGTGAAATTTTGGCGCCGACATAAATCTAGAGGAGAACTTTCAGCATGAAAGCAGTAGCGAGTAAATTGGCATGGGTCGGTTTTTGCGTGGGATTGAGTATGCCCACCTGGGCCGATCACCACCTCGGTGTCGCCTATGTGACCAATCAGGACAAAGGCGTCTCCGTGATTTCCCTGGAAAATTTCACGGTCATCGATACCATCGATATTGAGGCGAAAGAGCCACGCGGCCTGGGCGTCACCAACGATGGCAAGTTGTTGATTACCGCTAATCGCGAAGGCGGCGACGTGTCGATAATCGACACGGCAACGAAGAAAGTCATCAAACATATTCCGATCGGCCAGAACCCCGAGTTCGTGCGCGTGTTCGGCGATTTCGCCTACGTGAGCTACGAGCCGAGCGCGAAAGCCGGGCCGCCACCGAAGCCCGGTGAAAAAGAAGATGACGACGATGGCGCACCCAAACTTCCAGCGGGCATCGCCATCATCGATCTCAAAGCGATGAACGTGGTGAAGACCATCATGAGTGGCCCGGAGACCGAGGGCATCGAATTCTCCCACGATGGCAAGAAAATGTTGGTGACCAACGAAGGTGACAATACCATCACCGTTTACGACATCAAGTCCGGGAAGCTGGTGAAAAAGATCAGCACCCACAAGCTCGGCGATCGTCCGCGCGGCATTAAAGCCTCGCCGGACGGCAAGCGTTACGTCGTATCGCTCGAGTATGGAGACAAAATTTTGCTGCTCGATAAAAATTTCAAGCCGGTGAAAACCGTCGCGACCGCCAAAGGTCCCTACGGTATCGCGTTCGACAAATCCGGCAAGCGTCTGCTGGTCGCCGCGTTTAAAGCCAAAGAATTGCAAGTGTTCAACGGTAAAACCTTGAAGCTTGAAAAGACCGTGCCGATCGGTGATCGTTGCTGGCATTTCACCTTCACGCCGGACGAGAAAAATTTATTAATAGCCTGCGGCCGCAGCCAAGAAGTTTTGGTTTTGGACGGCGCCACCTTCGAAACGGTCGGCCATGTGAAAGATCTCAATCTACCTTGGGGAATCGTCACCTATCCCAAGGCAATGGGTAGTCTAGATGTCGTAAAATAGTTCAATGAGTTGGAGAGCCGCATGAATACAATGTGGGCTAGGGTCATTGGCTCTCCGGCTTACCCTATAAGCCGATCAATCGGCGCTTGCATCATGCCGCGGGTTTGGTTACATTTTCGTCTAGGACATACCTATTAACGGTTTTTTCTATCCGGAGGTGCTCCATGACTCGCTCGTTTCCCACGATTTTCTCAATGGCATTCGCCCTCGGCCTCACCGCCCCGCTAAATGCGTAGGACATAAAACCCAGGCAAGTCGATCCCACTGTAGGCCCGGAAAGAATCGCGCGTACGGATGATTCCATGGCGAAATCGCACCAAGTTGCGGAAAAAGATGTACCTGTCTCGTTCATCTAAAGTGAGTACAACGATTTTATGACCAACGTTGCATGGATGAATCGCAACGGTTTTGTGGTCGGCGCGCCTGCATGGAAGGGCGGCGAAGACGGGTTGCATTGCCACTGAATTTACAATACATACCCTGGGATCCAATATTAATGCGGTTCTTCAGGCATGCACCGCTAACGTCACGTAACCATGCGCGTCTCCAGAGGTCATTCCCGCGAAAGCGGGATCCATGCCCCGTGAATTGTTATCACCGCCAAATGAACTTCCGCTTTTGCGGGAATGACGTGGTGGTATTCCGCGGCCTCGATAGGATTCGAGGGCGTAAAGTGAAAAGCGCCTAGTTCAGGTTCGCCAACTCGTCCGTACGGCAACTCGGCGGCACGCGCTCGAGAATGATTTTCTTGCTGGTGGAGTAACGCGCCACCCACATCATGATTTTCTTACCAGTGTTGATGTTCGCAAAACTTTGCGTTTTTTCCGGCACGTTGAGCGGCCCCTCCAATTTGTCCCCGGCGGATAATTCGCCGGCAGACACTTGCTGATTGAAGGTGTATCCGCCATCGGTGGCGATCACATTGACGCCACATTTAGCGTTGTTCCAAAGTACCGTTCCTTCGACCGCCAGCGCAACATTCGCGAACCCGGCAACCACTACCAAACATGACAGCGCTAAACTCTTTTTCATCGTCCATTTTCCTATAGGGTCTTGCCCGGTTGGTTGATTAATTAATTTACGAACGGCTCGTAGAAAGGCATGTAATAACTCTCGACGATGCTCTGAATCTTGCCTTGCTTCAACATCGTTTGTAATTCGTCATCGAGAAAAGCTTTGAGCTGCGTTTCCTTTTCCTTCAACACCCACACACCGTTCCAGCGCTGGCCCGGCTGCGGCACAAAATCAGCCACTACATCGAACTCAACGTCGAAGTCATTTTTCGCCACCGCGAGCGCGCCGGACCACATCATCGCGGCATCCACTTCATGCTTCAACATACCGTCAATTAATCCATGGCTTTGGCTATAAAGTTCATACTCCATTTTGTTTGCGCGAACGTAGTCCTCCATGGGACTTAGCATTGGCACACCAACCTTGAGCTTCTTCGCTTTAATTTCCGCCAGGGTCTTCACTTTTGACGCCTTGCCCTGGACGGCCAGCACAAAGCCGACACCGACATAGGGTTTGGTAAACACCAAGTGATGCTCGCGCACGTCGTCATTTTCATCGGAATGAACTAGGCCAACGAAAAAATCGCAATAGCCCTTGTCGATCGTGGCGGAAAATGCGTAGCCTAGGCTGATCCCCGAATTAGCCCAAACGATGTCGAGCTTCCAGTCGTGTCGTTTGGCGATATCGCGCAGAATATCGATATCGATGCCCGGCGCTTCCGATTTCGGCGCCGTCCGCGAGAACGGATAGTACCAACCGTCCGCGCAAGCAACGATGCGCTTCATCGCGCGAATACGCGTAAGCGCGTCGACCTTCTTGAGATCTTCCGGAATCTCCGTCGTAAATGATTCGCGAAAACCGGCACGCCAACGCTCGTTGTTCACCGGATCGAATACTTCAGGATGGGTTTTCTTCGGATCCCATTTTTGTTTTTTTCCGATAACGGTTTCCGTTTCCAATTGCTGCACGTCAACGCCGTATGCGAAAGTCGCGATCGACCCTGCCGCGACAAACAACAGGAACTTAGAGACAAACAGAGATTTACGCGTCGGCATCAGTTCACGAAAGGTGGATAGTAGGTTAAGCCATAATTTTCGACGATCTGCTTAAGCTCGCCATTGCCGACCATCGTGATCAGCTCGGCATCGAGGAAATCGATGAATTCCGATTCCCTGCTCTTCACGCCCCAAGCGCCATTCCAGCGCTGACCGGCGACGGGAACATATCCTGGAACGGGTTTCACGTCGTATCCTTTCTCTTTTTTCGCGACGGCCAAACCGGGCTCCCACACCATCGCGGCGTCAACTTCCCCTTTGACGAACGCATCGACTAAGCGGAAGTTCAGCGCATAGGATTCGTAAGGAATACCTTTTTCTTTCACATAATCGTACATCGGAGAAAACGCCGGCACACCGATTTTCAGTTTCGCCTTGACGATATCTTCTAAGGTTTTGAGACCCACTGCCTTGCCCTGCGTCACCAGCACAAAGCCCATGCCGATGTATGGTTTGGTAAAGACCATCTGGTGGCCTTCCATGTGATGGTCGTCGCCGGTGATAACCAAGCCGAGAAAGACGTCGCAGTAGCCACGATCGATGCCCTTCTTGAACGCCGCGCCAACACCGCCGCGCGAAATCGTATTCGGCGCCCACATCATTTCTATGCGCCAGTCGTGGCGTTTGGCGATGCGGCGAACGATTTCGATATCGATGCCGGGCGGCTCCGATGTTTTCATGGTGTGAGAAAAGGGCCAGTAGAACGCGTCGGCACACACTGCGATGCGCCCGAGCTTCGCGGTGCGGGCCATGGCCGTTGCGTACTTCAGTCCCTCAGGAATTTCCGACGGCGGATAGTCGCGATAACCGCCCTGCCACAGAATATCGGTGAAGGGATCGAATACTTCCGGCGTTTGATAACCCAAACGTGGAATGTCGCGCTCGCGCTTTCCGATTACTACTTCCTGTTCCAGCTCCTGAACGTCCGCGGCCAGCGAAAAACATTGGACAAAAAACCACCCGGCGAACACCACGCAGATTCGAGCAACCATGATTTCTTCTTATTGGCTGTGCGGAAATTCTATGCAAAAATCGGGAACGGCTCGAACTCTGATTTTAATACTTTTGCCGTATCGCTGTAGCCCATCCAACCCTTAGTCAGCGTCGCGTAGGCGCGGCGAAAATCCGTCGTATGAACTAGATTATCGCCGGAGTCCAATGCCGTCAGATCGACTGGCTTGCCGTATTGGCCGCCCTTCACATGCTTGCCCACCATGAACATGTAATTCGCCGTGCCATGATCGGTGCCTAGATTGGCGTTCTCCGGCACCCGCCGACCGAACTCGGAAAACACCAGAATCGATACATTGTCCGCCTTGCCGATGCGCTCCAGGTCACGCATAAAACCCATGATGGCATCGGATGCGTAAGTGAGCAGGCGCGCGTGTAGATCCGGCTGCTGTACGTGGGTATCAAAAGCGTTATTGCGGAAGCTGGTGTAGTACAAGCGCGTCGGCAGGCCGGCATCGATCAACGAGGCTACTTTAGGTAAACTCAACGGCGAGATACCATAATCGACCGGGGTGCGATAACGCGTCCACGCTTCGCGCACCAATGCGGATGCATCGACAGCGCTCTTCGCCGCTTCACGCAAGAATGCGCGCGACGGGTTGGCGTCGTTGGTGACTTGCGTAACGTGATCGAGTTGCGGTTTTTCCTGAAAGCTTCCCTTGCGCGTGAAGCGCTCTGGCTCATCAAAGACGACCGGCACATGCACGCGGCTCTTCACCGCCAGTGATTGCGTGGCGTCTATGTTGACGATGTAGTTCGGCGTGGATTTCGGTTGCAACGCATCGCCAAGACGACCTACCCAGCCGTATTCTTCACCGCTATTGGGCGCCGCCGTATGCAGATAGGCCATGGAAGTGAAGTGAGAAAACGAGGGCTGGTCATAGCCGCAACCATGAATCACCGCGAGCTTGCCGTCTTTATACAATTTTTCAAAGCCGACCATGCCAGAATTCCAGCCGAAATGATCGTCGATTTTGAGTAGTTTATCGGGCCTGATGCCCAGCGTGGGGCGATGTTTGTAATACGCGTCGTTGCCGTAGGGCACTAGGGTATTCAAACCATCGTTGCCGCCGGATAGTTCGACCACGACGAGAATGCGATCTTTGCTCGCTTCTTCCGCCGCCATCGCCTGTGCTACCTGTCCCAATGCCATCGGCACGCCCAAGAGGCGCGCACCATTCATGCCGATGCCGGCAAGACCCGCACCCAGCAAGGATCTGCGGCTGATTCGTCGACCAAAATAGTTGTCGTTTTTCATCATTTTTCCTTAACCGAGTTGATACTCAGGCAAACTCATAATCAGATGTAGTAACAAGCGCAAAGGTTCCTCGAGATAGGTTTCCGCTTCGCTCACTTTGTCCGTGCCCAGTTCGCTGTTCAAGAATTCGATTAAACGAGTGCGATCAGTACTATCCGCAGCGGTGCGCAAAAAACGCGCCAACAGATAATCAATCACCTGCGTCGTCGTGGCCAACTTCTGCGCTTTCACCATGCCCGTCAAATCGAGCTGGGCGGTACGGCGTGGAATCGGCTTCACTTTTTCCGTCGCCATCTGCCAACCGCGGAAACTCGCATAACGCGTGTTGAAATCCTCGTCGCGGTCCGCCATGACATTGGCCATGGCCATCATCGCCTCCCCGCCGCCGCCCATGCCCTTGCCTTCCGGCTTGGTGGCCGTGGTGATGTCCAGACCTTGATCGATCTTGGCGCTGACGATGCGAATGGTTTCATCGTCAGGGTAACGATCCGGTGGCATAAAATTGATGTTTGGGAAGAACACATCGCGGGCGAAATTACCGCGCTCCAACAACAGCCCCGGCGTGATCCAACCCCTGCCTTGCGCCCAGCCGGCAACGGTAGGCGGACGGAACAAGCGCTGGCCTAATGCCTCCGTCGCATCGTTGAAATCCGGCACACCCGGCACTTCGTTCAAACCGAGTTTCTTATAAGTTGAGACAGCCAGTTCAACGGGACTCTTAATACGTGTGGCAATCGAAGGCGCACTATAAAAATCCTTCGACAGGAAGATCGTTTTCAAGAGCGGCGCAAGTTCGTACTTGTTGTCCCGCAGTACAGCGGCGAGTTGCTTCTTGGTGGCGTCCGAGAGATCTTGGCGCACCAAGTAGCGATAAATTTTTCCGGCCACGAATTCCGTCGTAACCGGCTGTTGCAAAATGATGTCGATTACTTGCACGCCATCGAAGGTACCGCTGCGACCCAACACATTCTTGATGCCGTCGTCGTGTTTTTCCGTGATCTGCTTGAACTCTACGCCCTCATAATTCCAGCCGGTAAAGGCGCGCGCCGCTTCGCGAATATCTTTCTCGCTGTAGTTGCCCACGCCCATGGTGAACAACTCCATGATCTCGCGCGCGAAATTTTCGTTCGGCGCGCCCTTGACGTTCACACCCGCATCGAGAAACGCCAGCATTGCCGGATCCTGCGCCGCGCCGATCAACAACTCGCGAAAATTGCCCGTGCCCTTGGCTTGAAACAACGCCAGTTGCCGCTTCATCTTGCGATAGTCGCGCACCTTCTCCTCGTTGTTGGCGAAGTGGCCATGCCAAAATAACGCCATCTTTTCTTCCAGCGGCCGGTGCGAAGTCAACATCCGGTTCGCCCACCAATAACCGAGGCGATCGGTCTCCAAGCGGCTGGCGCGCAGCCAGTAAAAAAACTTATTCACCACGGGTTGCATCTTGCGATTGCCTTTCGGCTTCACCTTCACACCAAGCGCCTCGCCCTTCTGCTTGGCCATGGTCGTGGTCGCGGGCCGGCTCTCGGGGAAAGGATCGACGCCCGGATCGAACACGCCGGATTCGTCGAACGGCGCGAGGTGGCTGTTGTCCACGCCCTGAAAATCCACCAGCTCTTTCAACGCCGCCTCGGGCGTCATCGCCGCGAAGCGCTGAATGTCCTCCGGGTTACCACTAAAACCTGCGCGCTCCAGCAAATGCGCCGCACGCTCCGCATTCCAATCCTGCGCGCTGATCGGCGCGAGATCGTTCGCCCAGTTATTGTCCGCAGAGAAAACCGTCGCCGACGCGGCGAACGAAATGACTGCCAATGCTAGTCTTAACATAAGTTCCTCCTCACTTGCGACCGGTAGGCCGCAAACACTGCTCATTTTAATGGGGATTAGCCGAACTGCTCTATGTAAAATCATTATTATGCGGCAATTCCAGGAGCCAAAAGGAGATTGTCGCAGGCATGCATTGCCGCAAGGCAAACGGGGAGCGGGTTGCAAGCCCAACGAAAGCCAGCCTCGTCTAGAGGACATCCCGCGTCGCTCCGGATCAAATGAATTTCCGCGTCATCCTGAGATGCGAAGCCAGGCGAAGTCCCCCTCGAGATTCTTTATTTTTTCCGACAACTCTGCTAACGTATTGCGAACTCATTGGCCAATCCAAACATGAATTTTTGCAGCGACTGCGGCGAAAAAGTTTCCCTGCGCATACCCGACGGCGACAACGTGCCGCGCTACGTGTGCGATGCCTGCGCAACCATCCACTATCAAAATCCAAAAATGGTCGTCGGTTGCATTCCGCAATGGGGCGACCAAATTTTGCTATGCCGCCGCGCCATCGAGCCGCGCTATGGACTGTGGACCTTGCCCGCCGGCTTTATGGAAAACGGCGAGACTGCGGCCGACGGCGCCGCGCGCGAAACCCTGGAAGAAGCCGGTGCGCGCGTCAGCATTGATCAGCTCTACACGTTTCTTAATCTACCCAACATCAATCAAATCTACGTCATGTTCCGCGGAACCATGCTCGATTTAGATTTCGCCGCCGGCACGGAAAGTTTGGAAGTCAAACTGTTCAGCGAAGCAGAAATACCTTGGAAGGAACTTGCATTTCGCACCATCAAAGTGACACTGGAAAAATATTTTGCTGACCGAAAGAATGGCAGCTTTGATTTTTATATGGGCGACATACTCCCGCCAAACCGTTAGCGAACATCTCCTAACAAATGTCACTGCGTTCAGGATGACATCTCTACTGAATAGGATCTTCACCGTATCCGGCGCCACCATGTCATTGTGAGGGCCTGTTAGCCCCGTGCTTGATACGGGTGAAGCTATCTGGTTTATTGCGGCCGAAAACGGCGAGATTGCTTCGTCGCAAAGTCGCTCCTCGCAATGACAACTGCAGTTTCATTGCCCCGCAAGGCAATGGCCCGAGGCCAGTGACTAGCCTAGGCCTACCCAGTATCGACGCGGCGTTCCAGGCATCCCTTGCCAGGAGCAAGGCTGGAAGCGGATGCTGGCTTGCTTACGATGGAAAACTACCCGACCCACTTCCGCGCATTACGAAACAGGCGCAGCCACGCGCCGTCTTCATTCCAATTCCGCGGCCGCCAGGAATTTTGCAGCGCGCGAAACACGCGTTCCGGATGCGGCATCATGATGGTGAAGCGACCATCGGCGGTCGTGAGGCCGGCGATGCCCTGCGGCGATCCGTTCGAATTTAACGGAAACGATTCCGTGACCGCGCCGTGGTTATCAACGAAACGCAAGCTCACGTGTTGCTTGGCGTCGACAAATTCCGCGCGGCCTTCGCCGTGGGAGACGACGATCGGCATGCGGCTGCCGGCCATGCCTTGCAACAGAATCGACGGCGAATCTTGCACTTCAACCATCACAAAGCGCGCTTCATACTGCTCCGACAAATTGCGCGCGAAGTGCGGCCAGTGATCCGCACCGGGAATAATTTCGCGCAGGTTGCTCATCATTTGGCAGCCGTTGCAGACACCGAGCGCGAAGGTGTCGTTGCGCTGGAAGAATGCTTCGAATTCCGCGCGCGCGCGGGCGTTGAACAAAATCGATTTCGCCCAGCCCTCACCGGCGCCCAGCACGTCACCGTACGAAAATCCACCGCAAGCAGCAACGCCAACGAAATCTTTTAGGCGGGTGCGCGCGGCAATGATGTCGCTCATATGAACATCGACGGCTTGGAATCCAGCGCGATCGTATGCGGCGGCCATTTCTAACTGGCCATTCACGCCTTGCTCGCGCAGAATGGCGATGCGCGGTTTTGCTTTGCCGATAACAAATGGCGTCGCGATATCGTCGTTCACATCGTAGGTGAGATTGACGTGCAGGCCGGGATCGCCGGCGTCAAGAATTGCGACGAATTCCTGCTGCGCGCAATCGGGATTATCGCGCAAGCGCTGCAACTGGAAGCTGGTGTTGGACCACGCCGATTGCAAGGAAACACGCGGCTCTTCAAACACCGTGCCGTTGACGCCGTACATAGTCAGCGCGTCGTCATTGTTAAGCGTCCCGATGACGTGAGCTTTGTTCGCGAGCATTGCCTCGTTCAGATAACGCATCACCGTGGGGCTATCTTCGCGCTTGATTTGAAACACGGCGCCGAGTTCTTCGTTGAACAGCAAATGCAACAAATGCAAACGATCGTCGAAACTTTGCGATCCGTCGCCGAGCACATGCTCGTCGAAAAAACGATCCATCCACAATGTCACGCCGACGTGGCTGGCGAACATCATCTCGCAAACCGTCGCAAACAAGCCGCCATCGGAACGGTCGTGATAGGCGAGCAACAAACCTTCTTGATTCAAACGTTGGATTGCTTGAAACAGCGCCTTCAACATGCGCGGATCATCGACATCCGGCGCAAGGTCGCCGACTTGGTTGTAAACCTGCAGTAACGCGGACCCGCCGAGGCGGCATTTATTAAAACCCAGATCGATCAAAATCAACAGTGTGTCGCCGACGTCCCGGCGCAATTCCGGCGTTAAGACTTGGCGCACATCGAAACACGGAGCAAACGCCGACACCACCAATGAAAGCGGCGCGGTGACAGATTTGTTCGCGCCGGTTTTTTCATCGCGCCACAGGGTTTTCATCGACAGCGAATCTTTGCCGACGGGAATGCTAATGCCGAGCGCCGGACATAACGCCATCGCGACGGTCTCGACCGTGTCGAACAACGAGGCGTCTTCGCCGGGATGGCCCGCGGCGGCCATCCAGTTGGCGGAAAGTTTCACTTCGCCGATATCCCAAATCGGCGCAGCGGCGAGGTTGGTCAATGCTTCACCCACCGCCATGCGGCCCGAGGCGGGCGCGTCGATCAGCGCGATGGGCGTGCGCTCGCCCATCGCGAACGCCTCACCGTTGGTTTCCTTAAAGCCCGCGAGCGTGACAGCGACATCGGCGACTGGCGTTTGCCATGGGCCAACCATTTGGTCACGTGCGGTCATTCCGCCGACGGTGCGATCGCCGATGGTGATCAAGAATTTCTTATCGGCGACGGACGGCAACGCCAATATGCGATAGCCCGCCTCGACTAGATTGATTTCGTCCAAATCTAGTGACGCGCCTTGCGATTTGATGCGCTTCACGTCGCGCGTCATCTTCGGCGCCTTGCCGAGAATGAGATCAAGGCCAATATCCACGGCGTTGTTGTTAAAGTGCTGGTCTTCGACGCGTAAATGCTGTTCGCTCGTGGCGGAACCCACGACGGCGAATGGGCAACGCTCGCGCTCGCAAATCGCTTGTAGCGCCGCTAAATTTTTCGCATCAATGGCGAGCACGTAGCGCTCCTGCGCTTCGTTACTCCAAATCTGCAGCGGCGACATGCCCGGCTCTTCACTGGGAATCGCACGCAGCTTGAAGGTCGCACCGACACCGCCGGTGTGCGCCAACTCAGGCAACGCGTTGGAAAGTCCGCCCGCGCCGACATCGTGAATCGACAGAATCGGATTGTCCACGCCGAGTTGCCAGCAACGGTCGATAACTTCTTGCGCGCGCCGTTCCATTTCCGCGTTGGCCCGTTGCACCGAATCGAAATCCAACGATTCCTGATTCGCACCGGTGTCCATGCTCGACGCGGCGCCGCCGCCAAGGCCGATCAACAAGCCCGGCCCACCGAGTTGAATGAACAGCGCGCCGCCACTGAGTTTTTTCTTTTCCGTATGGTCGGCGTCGATTTGGCCGACACCACCGGCGATCATGATCGGCTTGTGGTAACCGCGCATCTGGCCATCGAATGATTGCTCGAAGCTGCGAAAATAGCCGGCGAGATTCGGCCGACCGAATTCGTTGTTGAACGCCGCGGCGCCGATCGGGCCGTCGATCATAATTTGCAACGCCGACGCGATGCGTGAAGGACGGCCGTATTGATTTTCCTCTTCCCACGGCTGAATCGCGCCGGGGATATTCAAATTGGAAACCGAGAAACCCGTGAGGCCCGCTTTTGGCTTCGCGCCGCGACCGGTCGCGCCTTCATCGCGAATCTCGCCGCCGCTGCCAGTCGCCGCGCCCGCGTAAGGCGAAATCGCGGTCGGATGATTATGGGTTTCGACCTTCATTAACGTATGCGTGCGCTGGGTATGAAACGCATAAGCGCCGTCGGCATTCGGAAAAAACCGCTCGATGACATTGCCTTCCATCACCGCGGCATTATCGGAATAGGCGATCACCGTGCCTTTAGGATTTTTTGCATGCGTCGTTCGCACCATGCCGAACAGCGATTGCGTTTGCGCTTCGCCATCGATAATCCAATCGGCGTTGAAAATCTTATGGCGGCAATGTTCCGAATTCGCTTGTGCGAACATCATCAATTCAACGTCAGTCGGATCGCGTTTGATCGGTTGATATTGCGCAAACAGATAATCGATTTCGTCGTCGGAAAGCGCGAGACCCAAGCGTTGATTAGCATCAACAAGAGCCTCACGGCCATCGGCTTGCAACGGAATCATCGCCAGCGGCTGCGGCGCAATGTGTTGGAACAAACGATCTGCATCCGACAATGAAGAAAAAACTTGATCAGTCATCCGGTCATGCAACAACGGCAACAACGATTGCGTTTGCGCGTCGGTTAATTTTTCCGCAACAATCGTATAGGCGATGCCGCGTTCGATACGCTGTACTTTCGCGAGGCCGCAGTTACGCGCGATGTCGGTGGCTTTCGACGACCAGGGCGACAACGTGCCGACCCGCGGCGTGATGAGTATTAATGCGCCGCTTGATCCCGACTCCGTAGCCGAGTCGCCGTAGGTGAGAATGCGTTCCAACACCTCGCGTTCGTGGCTGTCGAGCGCTTCGGTCACTTCGACGAAATGCCAAAAGTCGGCGCGAGCGTCAGCGATAGTGGATACGCGATCACGCAGGGAAGTGAGAAGTTTTGCGCGGCGAAGCGGTGACAGGGCAGCACCGCCGCGCAGGTGAAGAATTTCGGTCATGGAGCGGGATCGGATAGGAAATTGCAAGGGCGAATTATATCATTCGAGTGACGCTTACTCGCTCGAATGGCTTCGATAGCAGCGCCAGGAGCCGCGTCCCGCTTGGTTCGTAGCCATGCCTATGCCAGAAGCCGCATTCCTACTGGGTAGCCCTAGGCTTACCACTGGCCTCGGGCCATTGCCGCGTGGCATAGGCTTTCAGAAATTCAACCTCGCCACTTCAATCGCACGCGCAGCGCGCGAAAGCTTTCGGCGTCGAGCGTATCGTCCAAAATGACAATCGCAACGGGCCATCGATCCGTTTCTGAGCGGCAACGAATGATCGTGAGCAACGGATGAACAAATTGTTCGCCAACCAGCTCGGCCGATTGCCACTCCTTGCGAAAAATGTCGAGTTTGCCATCTGACAACATACGTAGTTCACGCACGGCAGTTGGCGTTTTGAGTAAGGCATAGCGACGTACATAGTAAAAAGAGGCGACTACGATAATCGCGATGCCCAGTAACTTAAGCCAAATCGCCAGAGGCAACAGCACGATCAACACACCACATGCGGCATGAGCGATAAGCAAGATCGTCGCGAGGATGCG
>JBKJHT010000061.1:0-19924 GCA_046598945.1 Burkholderiales bacterium
GATTCGGATTCGGCGGCAACTTCACGTTAAAGCAGGTGCGGCCGAGGATGCCGTCGTCGCGTTCCGGGGTATAGGAATATCCCGTCGAGGTCACGTTACAGCGCGTCGAACCGATCCAGCCGGGATGGGTGCGTCCGGCGCAATCTTGTACGCCATTTCGCGCGATGTAGTTTTCCCAGGAGCGGCAACTGCCGGTGAATTTATCGTATTGAACGCTGGCGTTACTCGGCGTGGATCGGCTTTCCGGCGGGGAGCGCGGGGTACTTGGCGCCCGTGAAGTTGGCTTGGTCGCACAGCCAACCATCACCAGGGCAAGGACAACTAAAGTAACGCGTGCAGCGCTTTTTCTTTGCATTTGAACAACCTCGTTTGTAATTGGGAATGCTAACGTAACCTCTTATAGCCTTACTGTATTCGCTCTTAACTAAACTCATGCAACGCAATACGATTCTTAACAATGAAATCCCAATTATAGGTCACGCCAAGTCCCGGCCCGGTCGGAACGGAAACACAGCCGTGCGCATCCACGCAATCGATCATATCGGAATAACCACAGGCATAAACTGGCGCAATCGCGTTGGGGCAATCGGGCCCCACTAGCCCGACTTCATAATAATTGCTGTTGCGCATCGCACTCATGCACGCACGGTGAGCTGGGCCGCAGACGTGAATCTCCGCGTCCATACCGAAGGCTTCCGCTAGATGGGCGATTTTCATCGTGCCGGTGATGCCCATGTCGTATTCGGGATCGACGCGCAGAAAATCCGTGCCGCCTTGGATTAAAAAATCCGCCTTCGGCTCGACGCCACGCACATGCTCGGTTTGCAAAATCGGCGTCTTCAAAAATTCACGCAGCCGTTTGTGCGCAAACGCCGAGGTGCCGGAATCGCGGAGCGGGTCTTCGTACCAAAAATAATTCGCTTCGTCGCAGGCGCGGCCCACATAGAGCGCGTCAGCGAAGGTTCGCAGCTCGCAGGCGGGATCGAGCATGAGTTCCATTTTGTCGCCGATTTGCTTTCGCAGGTGTAAAACGTTCTCCGCTTCTTCGCGTTTATTACCTTCATTCCAGCCGTGGATTTTGAAGGCTCGATAGCCAAGCTCGTAACATTGTTGCGCGAAATCGGCAAAGGCCTCTTTCGAATGCAAACCACCGTTGCGATCGCCGTGATAGGTGCTGGCGTACGCTGGCAAGCGTTTGCGATAACCGCCGAGCAATTCAGACACCGACACGCCTAATTTTTTTCCCGCCAAATCCCACAACGCGATATCGATCGGCCCGTGACCCATATGGTCGAACTGGCGCGCTTGGCGTTTCAAATCGTCGTAAATGAATTCGCGCTCTTCCGCTTCGCGGCCGATCAAATACGGCGCGAGCATCAAGGTTTGTCCAAGGGATGATGGCGACGCCACCCATTGCGCGACATACTCACCGCGCAAGCCGTTGTCGGTCATGATCACCGTCGCGTACTTGGTGACGCGAATCTTTGAATTCTTTTTGTAACCGAAAGCGCCAACGCCCTCGCCGCGCGTGAAGCCAAGGTTGTGCGCATCGAACTGAAACGCATGGACTTCAACTTTGATGATCTTGCTCAAAGGATTGTCTCAATGAATGACGGCCGACCCCTCACCCTGGCCCTCTCCCCGCAAACGGGGCGAGGGGACACTACCCCCTCTCCCGCGAGGGCGGGGGTTGGGGCGGGGTAGCCTTGGGCTATGAGGGTGGGCGCAAACGGTAAGAAAACTGTCATTTTTTATGCGAGGCTCAATAAAGCTTTGATTCCCGCTTCGGCAATCTGCGCGTCTTCGCCCGACTTCACCCCGGACACGCCGACTGCGCCGATCACTTCGCCTTCGACAATGATCGGCACGCCGCCTTCCAAATGAGTAACTTCCGGCATCGACAACGCGCTATAGCGGCCGCCGTTCACCATGTCTTCGTACAGCTTGGTGTTGCGCCGGCCAATGGCGGCGGTACGCGCTTTTTGCGGCGCGATATGCGAACTCACCGGCGCGGCGCCATCCATGCGTTGGTAAAACAACAAATGGCCGCCATCATCGCAAATGGCGATGGAGACATTCCAGTTGTTTTTACTCGCTTCGGCTTCCGCGCCGGCGGCGATTTTTTTCAGATCATCGAGCGTGAGTACGGCTTTGCTTTTCATTGGCTTCCCTGTTTGCTATTGATTACCACAACGAAATTGATTCACTAAATTATCCAGCGTAGTCCAAATCGGATCGCTGTTTGGCTTTGGCGAAATCGCGAACAAGGCGACGTTACGATTTTGCTCGCCACACCGAAATGTTTTAACGCGAAACTGTAGCACCAGTGGCGCGCCAACGGTTTTTTCACTCAAACATTCATAGCTGTCGACCTCCGCAAGAAAGGCTTGGTAGTTCAGATTTTTCATTAACGGTGTCGCATGCGCCGAAGGATCCAACGTCACTCGCGCGCGATAACGCGCAGGGTCAAGTTTAAGTGTTTTTAGGCCATCGACGGCGCACAGTCCGCGATAGTAAGTCACTAGATCTTCGCTTAACGTTTCAATGTTGACTGGCCGGTCGTCTTTGAGCCACCAGCCAAATGCGTAGCTCCACAATTCTGGCGATCCTTGTTTAAAAAACCCCGGCGTCAGCCGCAACTCTTCGTGACCTTCGTGCTTAACTTCGCTGCTTAGATAAAGCGGAAATTCAAAGCTGCGGTTATCCCAGCCTTTGGGTTCCGGCCAGTAAAAACTTTTTCGCTCCAGGGCAATTTCTCGATCCGGTTTAGTCGCGCATCCGATCAGCGACAACCCGACAATTAGAGCGACAATCAATCGCCTCATGTCAATTCTCCACTTTAAACACGACTTCCTGGTCGACAAAGTACTGCGTGCCGTCGCCCTCGAATTTATATTGCTTCACTGCCTTGGTCACCGCGTCGTCAAATATTCCCGGCGGGCTAGATTCAACGATCTCCACGTCAATCACGTCGCCTCTCACGCCGACGGTCAAACGCGCCTTCACCCTACCCATCGTGCCCTCTTTTAACGCGCTGCGCGGATAGGCCGCTGCGACCTTGCGGATCGGCCGTGCGTTGCGCACTTGGCGCGGTGGGGCGACCTGCTCTTTCGGTTCAACTTTGGGTTCGGCCTTCACCGGTTCGGGTGGCGGCGGCGCCTCAACCTTTGGCTCCGGCTTAGGCTCCGGTTTGGGTTCGGGCGGTGGTGGCTCGACCTTGGGCTCGGCGACCGGTTCCGGCGTCGGCTCCGGAATGATGATCTTCGGCTCGGGCGTGGGCTCAGGCTTAATCTCAACCTTCGGCGGTTCCACCTTGGGAATCGGCTCGGGTTTCGGAATCGGTTTCGGCGGCTCGGGGTTTTTTATCGGTTCCGGTGGTGGCGGCTCCGGCGGTTTGGGCGGCTCAGGCTTCGGCTCGTCCCTCGGCGGTTCCGGCTCGACCAATTGCACCGTCATCGGCGGTTCCTGGACGCCATAATCATCGCTCCAGTCGACAAAAAATACTGCTGCAAACATCCCGATCTCAAGGATCGCCGCTATTAAAAATGCCAGCGGTAACGAAATCGTATTATCGCGATCACGCTTGCGTTCGGCCCACAGCGGCCCGCGCGCCGCGTATTGGCCGGCGCTCATGACGTGCTGCCGATGCAGATCGGGCGAATAAAAAAAATAGCGCGGATTGCGGTAACGGGGGGTAGGTGCACAGGCAATTTATAGTCTGGTTTCGCTCGATTATAGCCGCTTTTGAATGGCGCCCATAACTCGGGCTGCGCCATGGCATATGCCTGAAGCGGCAACATTGGAGCGCCTCTCCAGGCATACTATGACGCCGATCACGTGCCGCGCGCCTCGTGGCAAAGATGTACTTTGAATGTGCGTTTGGCCTGGGAACTAAAAGTAATGGATATAATCAAAATGTTGCACCGCGCAAAAATAATTCAAAACATCCCTGCGCGCCCCGTATAAAACCAGAGGATTACATGACCTACTCGTCATCGCGCGTATTATTGTTGGCCATTTTCTATGGCACATTGCTATTGGCCGGTTGCGGTAAAGACAGTCCGCAAGCAAAAGGCGCGCCGGGTGGCAGCCCACCGCCGGTGTCAGTTGCGCCGGTGACCAAGCGGGTGGTGCAGGAATTTGATGAGTTCTCCGCGCGGCTCGAAGCAATCGACACCGTCGATATCCGGGCACGCGTCGCCGGGACGTTGGACAAAATCCATTTCGCCGAAGGCCAGAAAGTAAACAAAGGTGACACCCTGTTCACCATCGACCCGCGGCCCTTTGCTCTGGAAGTCGCGCGCGTTGAGGCCCGCATCGCTGCGACGCGAACGCAATGGGGACTGGCTAAAAGCGAATTGGCGCGCGCAGAACAATTGCTGCCGATGCAGGCAATTTCACTGCAAGAAGTCGATCAATTGCGCGCCGCCGTGCGCAATGGCGAGACGTCGATTCAAGCCGCCCAAGCGGAACTGAACACCGCAAAACTCAACTTGAGTTTCACCCGCATCGCATCGCCCATCGATGGGCGAATTTCCCGTGCTGCCGTCACACCCGGGAATCTGGTCAATGCCGGGGAACCCGTGTTAACCACCATCGTGTCAATGGATCGCGTTTACGCTTATTTCGACGCCAGCGAAGCCACCTATTTGAAATACGTCCGTGCCGCTAAGGACGGCACGCGGGCGTCTTCCCGCGAAACTGCCAATCCGGTGCTGATGGGCTTATCCGATGAGCCCGGTTATCCCCACCAAGGCAGCATGGACTTTGTCGACAATCGCTTGAATCCCGCCACTGGCAGCATGCGCGCCCGGGCCGTGTTCGATAATTCAAACGCGCAATTCACACCGGGGCTGTCGGCGCGCATCAAGCTGATCGGCAGCGGCTCGTACGAGGCGACGCTGGTGCCCGACCGTGCGATCAGCACCGATCAAACGCGCAAAATCGTGATGGTGGTCGGCGCCAATAATTTGGTCGAGCCGCGCGAGGTGAAGCCCACGGCGTTGATCGACGGCATGCGCGTCGTGACCGGCGTTAAAGCGGGTGAGAATATCATCGTCGATGGTTTACAACGCGCCTTCCCCGGCGCGCCGGTTACGCCGCAAATGATGAAGGTTGATCAGGCGGGCATGCCCATAATCGCGGCGCCGGGCGCGCCGCGGAAGGAAGACGCAAAACCGGCCGAAAAAAGCTAGGGACGACTATGGACATCTCGCGCTTTTTCATCGACCGGCCGCGCTTTGCCGCGGTGTTGTCTATTTTCATTTTTCTCATCGGTGCACTGTCGATTTTTCAGTTACCGATTTCCGAGTATCCGGAAGTCGCGCCACCGCAAATCGTGGTGCGCGCGCAATACCCCGGGGCCAATCCACGCGTGATCTCCGAGACGGTTGCGACGCCGCTGGAAGAACAGATCAACGGCATCGATAACCTGCTGTATTTTGAAAGCCAAGGCACCGCCGACGGCGTGATGAGTTTAACGGTGACGTTCAAAATCGGCACCAACCCCGAAGCAGCGGAGACGGCGGTGCAAAACCGCATCAATCGCGCGTTGCCACGGCTGCCGGAAATCGTGCGGCAGATCGGCGTGACGACCGAGAAACAATCGCCGAATCTGACCATGGTGGTTCACCTACTAAGCCCCGATAACAGCCGCGACGCGCTGTACTTGCGTAACTACGGTCAGTTGCGCGTGCGCGACGATTTGCTGCGTATCCCAGGCATGGGCACGGTACTGCTATTCGGCGCTGGCGATTATGCGATGCGTGTCTGGATTAATCCCCACGAACTTGCCGCGCGCAATCTGACGGCAGGCGAAGTGATCGCGGCCATACGTGAACAAAACGTGCAGGTCGCGGCCGGTGTCGTCGGCGCGCCGCCCGCGCCCAAGGGAACGGATTTTCAACTGCAAATCAACACCCAGGGACGTCTCAGCACGGAAGAGGAATTCGCCGATATCATTGTACGCGCCGATCCGGCCACCGGCGCCTTGGTGCGCATCAAGGATATCGGCCGCGTCGAAATCAGTAGTAACACCTATGCATTGCGCAGCTTGCTCAACAACAAGGAAGCAGCGGCGATTGCCGTGTTTCAGGCGCCGGGCAGCAATGCGTTGGCGTTATCGAACAACGTCCGCGCCGCGATGGAACGAGCGAAGAAAGATTTCCCGCCGGGGGTTCAGTACAGCATTGTCTACGATCCGACCCGTTTCGTGCAGACCTCGATCGAAAAAGTCGTGACGACATTGATCGAAGCGGTGCTGCTGGTGGTGCTGGTGGTGATTATCTTTTTGCAGACTTGGCGCGCATCCATCATTCCCTTACTGGCGGTGCCGGTGTCGATCATCGGCACCTTCGCGGTGTTGCTCGCTTTGGGATTTTCCATCAATACGCTCACGTTGTTCGGCTTGGTGCTCGCCATCGGCATCGTGGTCGATGACGCCATCGTCGTGGTGGAGAACGTCGAACGCAATATCGAGAATGGGCTGACGCCGCGCGATGCGACTATCAAGGCGATGCAAGAGGTGAGCGGTCCCATCATTGCCATCGCGCTGGTATTGTGCGCGGTGTTCGTCCCGCTCGCCTTCGTGCCCGGCTTGTCGGGCCAATTCTACAAACAGTTCGCCGTGACGATTGCGATCTCGACCGTCATCTCCGCATTCAACTCGCTGACTTTGTCGCCGGCGTTATCCGCTATTTTATTGCGGCCGCACGACGCGCCGAAAGATGGTTTGACGCGCATCATGGACGCGCTGTTCGGTTGGTTTTTCCGCGGCTTTAATCGCTTCTTTCGCCGTAGCAGCAACGCCTACGGGCGCGGCGTCACCGGCATCCTGGGACGCAAATCCATCGCCATGGTGGTGTACGCATTGCTGCTCGCGGCTACGGCCTTGCTGTTCACGCGCGTGCCGGCAGGCTTCGTCCCGGCGCCCGATAAACAATATTTGATCGGCGTCGCTCAGCTTCCCGCCGGCGCGTCGCTAGACCGCACCGAAGCAGTGATTCGCCAGTTGAGCGACATCGCACTCAAGGTGCCTGGCATTGTGGATTCCGTCGCGTTCCCGGGCCTGTCTATCGCGGGATTCTCGGCGGCGCCGAACGAAGGCATTGTGTTTTTCGGCCTGGCGCCGTTTGAGCAACGCACCACGCCCGAACTGAGCAAGTTCGGTATCCTCGGCCAGGTGAACGGCGCAATCCAGCAGATCCAGGGAGCGCGCATGTTCGTCGTGCCGCCGCCGGCGGTAGACGGGGTAGGTCAAGCGGGCGGTTTCAAAGTGCAGGTGCAAGATCGTAGCGGCCAGGGCGAGCAAGCGTTGTTCGGCGCGGTATGGGGAACGCTCGGACAAATCTACGGCAATCCCAAGTCCAGCATCGGCACGCCCTACTCCACTTACGATATCAACGTGCCACAACTGCTCGCGAACGTCGATCGAACGCGCGCCAAACAAATGGGTGTGGCGCTGAACGACATTTACGACTCGTTGCAAATCAATCTCGGTTCGTTGTACGTCAACGATTTCACCCGCTTCGGTAAAACCTATCAGGTCATCGTCCAAGCCGACGCACCGTTCCGCGCCGATGCACAAGCCATCACCCAAATCCAGACGCGCAACAGCAAGGGTGAGATGGTGCCGCTCGGGTCGCTGATGAAGGTCGATCCAACATTCGGCCCCACTCGGGTCACGCGTTATAACGGTTATCCATCTGCGGACATCAACGGCGCGCCGAATCCCGGCTTCTCCAGCGGTCAGGCGGAGGGCGAGATCGAAAAATTGCTCGCTGCATTGCCGCGCGGCATAGGCTACGAGTGGACGGAATTGTCCTACCAAGATCGCCTGACGCGCGACGCCGCCATCCCCGGCACCGACGTAAAAATCCCCACGCTCGTGGCGGTGCTCGCGCTATCGTTGATCTTGGTGATCCTCGTGTTAGCGGCGCAATATGAAAGTTGGAGCCTGCCGCTGGCGATCATCATGATCGTGCCGATGTGTATTTTGTCGGCGCTGTTTGGCGTCTGGATTTCGAGTTTTCCACCGTTCATGCAACCGGGTGATCTGAACATTTTCACCCAGGTCGCACTGGTGGTGCTGGTCGGTCTGGCGTGCAAAAACGCGATTCTGATTGTCGAATTCGCCAAGGAATTGGAAGAGCGCGGCATGGACGTCATCGAAGCGGTAATCGAAGCCTGTCGCCTACGCTTACGCCCGATCTTAATGACCTCGATCGCGTTTTGCGCCGGCGTGATCCCGCTGATTATCAGCAGCGGCGCCGGCAGTGAGATGCGCCGCGCCATGGGTATCGCGGTGTTCTCCGGCATGGTCGGCGTAACGCTGTTCGGCATCTTTTTAACGCCGGTGTTCTACTTGCTGTTACGCAAAGGCACCGCCAAACGACGCGCCAAGGCGGCCGCCTTGCGCTCGGCGGTCGATGCATCGGCCCATCCCTATCATCCCGGCGAAAATGGTTCCGCCTCGGAGAATACAAAATGAACATGCCGAGCGACATTCCCATCTTGTTACTTGCGTTGCTTGCAACGGGTTGCGCCACCACACCCAATCTACCGAAATACAAAGCGCAACTCGGCGCCGATTTTGCGAACGCCGCAGCAACACAAACGGAACCGGTCGCGCAATTTTGGCGCGGTTTTGCCGATGCGGATCTGGATTCGCTGGTCGATCAATCGATCAAAGCGAACGCCGATTTGCGTATCGCCGCTGCGAATGTGCGCGAAGCCCGTGCCCTGGCCAATTTCGCCGGTGCGCAAGCGAAACCCACGATCGGCACAGCTGGCAATGTTGCGCGGGTACGCGCCCGCGACAGCGACGGCAGAACGCAAACAGGCAACGTATTCGCCGCCGGTTTCGATGTCGCGTGGGAAGCGGATCTGTTCGGTCGCGTCAGCAGCGCGCAACAAGCGGCGGCGGCGCAAGTGTTGGTGACCGAAGCGCTGGTGCGCGCGGCGCAAGTCAGCGTCGCGAGCGAAGTCGGGCGTAATTATTTTGAGTTGCGCGGGTTTCAGGAACAACTGCGGGTCGCAAAAGCGGCGCTCGAAACACAACGCGCTGCGCTCAAGCTGGTGCAAGCGCGGCTCGCCGTTGGCCGTGGCACGGCACTGGATACGGAACGCGCGAACGCCCTGGTGCTAACGACGGCAGCGAGCATTCCTTCTCTGGAAACGGCGTTGACCCGCACCCGCTATCGCCTTGCTGTGCTGACGGGTCAACTGCCGACCGCCTTGGACATGCAGTTCGCCACGCAGAAACCATTGCCCGGAATCAAAGCCGTCGCATTGGCAAGCATTGGCTCGCCGGAAAATTTATTGCGCCGCCGTCCCGATGTCGCCGCCGCCGAGCAGCAAGTCGCCGCCGCCGCGGCGCGCATCGGCATCGCCCGCAGCGAACTCTTCCCACGCCTCACCCTCGGTGGAACCCTCGGACTGAATGCCGGGCGCATCGCCGATCTGGGTAAATCCGCCGCGTTCGTCTACAACCTTGGTGCGTCGTTAATCTGGACCCTGCTAGATTTCGGCCGCAATCGCGCGCAAATCGCCGCCGCGTCCGCCCGCGGCGAAGCCGCCGTCATCGCTTACGAAAAAGCAGTGCTCGGCGCGCTGGAAGAAACCGAAGGTGCACTGGCCACCTACACGCGCGCGCAACGGCAAACCGAAAGCCTGTTAGGCGCCGCGCAATCCGCCAGCAAAGCGGCCGAGATCGCCCGCGCTCGCTTCAGCGCCGGCACCAGCGATTTCCTCGCGGTACTCGATGCCGAGCGCGAACTCCTCGCCGCGCGCGATCGTCTGGCGCAAGCGCAAACGTCGGGCGCGACATCACTAGTCGCGGTTTACAAATCCCTAGCGGGCGGGTGGAAGCCGTAGTTCGATGTTGTGGAAGCTGTCACTCGAATTTAATGGCATTGAGTTAATCCCTCCCTTTACCAAAGGGACGTTAGGAGAGATTTCGCGGCGGCTATTCTCACGCTGTCGTGTCGAAAATGCGTCGGCAAATCTCCCCGCATTCCCCCTTTAAAAAAAGGGGACGCTGCTAATAGTTAGGATCGCACGCCAAGTTTTCGTTCTTTTGCTCGCACCAAGGCGCTGATGACGGTGTTAAATGGCGCTGCCAATCCCTGTGCTTGCGCCGCGGGCGGAATCGCGCCGTTGATGGCTTCGATCTCCGACATCCGGCCCGCCATGTGGTCGAGCAACATCGATGGTCGTGCGTTGGGAATTTTGCTGCCGAAATTACGCACATACTCGACCGGATCGTTGATGTCGAGTTTAATGCCGCGCGCTTTCGCCACTTGATAAGCTTCAACGGCGCAGCCTGATGCCACTTGCCAAGTATCGGGATCTTCCATTACTTCGAGAATCGTGCGCTCCGTCACCGCACAGGTGCCGGAAAAACACACGTTGCAGATTAACTTTTCCCATACCAGTTGATCGATGTCGTCGAAACACTTGACGCGAAAACCGCCCGACTCCCACACTTCGGCAATGGTCTTTAAGCGCGGCGTGATGGGGCCGGCATACTCGCCCAAGCGCACCAACTCCCAGCCGTTGTGATGGGCATGGCCAGGCGCTTTCATCGACGCACCAAAGCCGCCGACCACACCGACCAGCACGCGTTGTTTACCGATGACTTTCGCCGTGATGTCGGGCCCACCGAGGCCGTTTTGAATTGAAAGAACCGGTGTCTCCGGCCCAAGCAACGCAGCGCTTACCCGCGCCGCCGCCTCAACGTGCATCGTCTTAGTTGCGACGATGACCAAATCGCAGGGGCCGACCTCTTTTGCGTCGGTCGTCGCATTAACTTTAACTATGCGATCGCCGGACGCGCCCTCGACCCTCAATCCATTTTTCTGCATCGCCTCGACGTGCTCGCGCCAGCTATCCACTGCCCATACGTCGTGGCCCGCGGCCGCTAACAGTCCCGCGTACACGCTGCCCATGGCGCCGCATCCCACTACTGCGATTTTCATTCCCTACCCCTCTCAGTCGCGCAACAGGCGCGGCAACCACAACACTACATCCGGCCAAAAAATAATCAGCAACAAACAAAACACTTGGATCACCATGAACTGTCCCATGCCACGATAAATCGTCGAGAGACTCCAACTCGGCATAACATTCTTCAAATAATAAGCAGACATCGCGACCGGCGGGCTGAGAAACGCGGTCTGCAAATTCACTGCAACTAGGGCGCCAAACCAAATCAGCATGTCCATCTTCTCCATGCCGAGATCTAGTTTTTGCACCACCGGCAAGAAAATCGGCAGGAATACCAAAATGATCGCTGGCCATTCGAACGGCCAGCCCAAAACAAAAATCAGCGCCATGACCAGCATCAACTTGCCGACATCGGGCAACGGAATTTGAACCAACGTGTTGGTAATGAGATCGGTGGTGCCCAATTGTGTGAAGACGGCGCCGAAGACATTCGATGCGACCGCCAGGAACAACACCATGCTAGACGTAATCATGGTGGCGAGCGCGGCGTTCTTGAGCGCTTGGAACGTCAACTTACCGTATACCAGCGCGAGCAGGGTCGCGCCAAACGCACCGCAGGATGCAGCTTCCGTTGGTGTCGCCATACCCGCCACGATGGTGCCCAAGGTGAAGCCGATCAGGGCCGCGAGGGGCAGCACGCCGATGACGAACTCCTTGGCAAGTTCCACTAAATCGGTGACTCTTTCGTGTTTCGGCACCGGTGGGCCGAGTGCCGGATTGATGGCGCTGCGTACTAGGCAATAACTAATGTACAGGCTCGCCAATAACAGGCCTGGTCCCATCGTCGCGGAATAGAGAATATTCACCGGCACACCGAGTACCGGTCCCATGACCACCAGCATCACGCTCGGCGGAATCAAGATGCCCAAGGTGCCACCCGCGGCGATCGCGCCGGCGGAAAGTTTCGGGTCGTACCCCGCCCGCATCATCACCGGTCCGGCCATGATGCCGAGCACCGTCACGGCGGCGCCGACGATACCGGTGGCCATTGCGAAGATCGTTGCGGTCAAAATAACCGCCAGATAGAGCGAACCGCGCAGCGGCGCAAGCAAGTTACGCATCGCTATAAACAGCCGCTCCATGAGGCCTGCCTGCTCCGTCATGAAGCCCATGAAAATAAACAGCGGCACGGCGGGCAAGATATCGTCCTTCATCGTGCCCCAAATCTGCAAGTAGGCGAGGCTGAAAGTCTGATTCGTGCCCAGCCCGATGGAACCGAACACCAGTGCGATGAACAACAGCGTGAACGCAATAGGGAAGCCGATGAAAATGATGCTAATCATCGCCAGCATCATGATCAAACCGAGAATTTCATTACCAGTCATAAGAGGTCTACGTTACGATTAATAATCACAGAATACGTGGCACGTCGCGCTCATCTAACGGCCCCGGCTTGTAAGCCTGAGCGCGCACTGCAAGTAAGGGTCGCAAGGTAGCAAGGGATCAATTGTCAGCCATTATGTGGCGCTCATTAGATGTCGATTTTTTCGTGATGCACCAGCATTTTTCCTGTGCGCGCGGCCCACAGGCCCTTGAGTAGTTCAGAGATGCCTTGCAAGAACAGCAGCAGCGCGGCTAATGGCACCACGCCGCGATAAGGCCACAGCACCGGTTGCCAGATGGTCGCCGTGGATTTCTCATCGATCTCCATCGCGTACTGAAACTCCCCGAACGAGATATAAAATAAAACCGCCATGGACGGCAGAAAAAAGACGACGAAGGCGACGCTGTCGATGATGCCTTTTTTGCGATCGGAAAATTTCTCCCACAGCATGTCGGTGCGGACGTGGGCGCCCTTGAGCAGCGCGTACGCCGAGCCCAGCATAAACAGCGAGCCATACGACATGATGGTGGTATCGAGCGCCCAGACCGTCGGACTATTCATCACGTAGCGCATGAATACCTCGGCGACATTGGCCAACACCAGCGGGATCACAAGTAACGCGAAGAAATACCCGGTCCATTGGGTAATCCCATCGATTGCGCGAATCGCGCCGAGGAAGAGCGGCGAAGGCTGAGTCATATTCTATCTTTGGAATGGAGGTTCGACATGCGGCCGCGAATGCATCGCAACGGCTTCACATTAGTTCAATTATTTCTTCTCCGGCCAGTAATAATTGGCGCCCACTTCATACGGCGCATACACGGCACGGCGAGCCGGCACTACTTTGGATGCGAAGGCTTTTTGCGAATCGTAGACCTTCTTGAAGAAAGGGTTTTTCGCTTCCTCTACCTTGGCTATTTCATCCCAACTGGCCAAAATTTTCGGCATGATGTCCGCCGGTGTGCGTTCGATATGCACGCCGTGTTTAGTGCGTAGTTCAATCAATGCATCGGCATTGAGTTTGTTGGACACAATCTGGGAGCGCATGGTCGCTTCCCAAGCCGCTGATTGGATGATCTCTTTCTGATCTTGCGGTAACTTGGCCCACACGTCGCCGTTAAACAGCAATTCGAGCACCGTCGCGGCCTCATGTATCGAGGGCATATACAGATATTTCCAAATGCTATGGAAACCGATCTTCATATCTTCCGCCGGTCCGACGAATTCCGCGCACTCGATAACGCCGCGTTCGCCGGACGGAACGATCTCGCCTCCCGGAATATTCACCGTATTCATGCCGGACTTGCTAAATACCTCCGCACTGATACCGGTCTCGCGGCACTTGCGGCCCTTGAGATCGTCCCAATTTTTAACGGGTTTTTTGAACCAGCCCAGCACTTGGTTCGCCGCCGATCCCATCGGAATCACGAACACGTTGCGCTTCAATTCTTTCTGGTAAAAATCCCGATAGAGCGGCAAGCCTCCGCCTTCGTACAACCAACCCATGTAGTCCATCATGTCCATGCCGAGCGGGCCACCGGGCGCGGGACCGAACAGGGTGGCCGCGCGATGCTTGCCGACCCAATAGGCTGCCGATGAGTGGCCCGCATCGATGACCCCTTTGTGTACCGCGTCCAAAACCTCGAAAGGCGGCACCACCGACCCGGCCGGCAACATGTCGATCACCAAACGGCCACCACTCATGGCTTTGACCCGCTCGGCCCAAAATTTGGAGCTTTCGAATATCAGGCTGGAGACCGGGAATGTGGATTGAACACGCAGCTTCGTCACTGTCTGGGCCGCCGCAGGCGATATTGCTATCGGCATCAATCCCAGTGCAATAAGCCCCGCAGCGAATAGTTGGCTTAACTTCATTAATTATTCCCCCAAAATTTTTGTAATTAATAACTGAACTGTTCGATCAACGCTTACGATGACAATATCACACCCTTGCCCGCCGTCTGTCCATCAAACAATTCATAGGCCTCTTTCCCTTGTTCCAAACGCCAGCGATGGGTGAATAACTTATCGACCTCGACACCGCGATCGGCGATGTAACGCGCGCATTCCGCTTGGCCCACGGTCGAAAACGTCCATGAACCGATCAGCGTCACTTGGCGGCGCAACAAATCGTTGCTGACATCGAGCGTCACGCTATCGCCCTCGCCCACAAAGCACACCTTGCCCCAGGTCCGCACGCAGCGAACTGCCTGCGCCCGAGCTTGCGGCGACGACGATGCATCGAGCGCAAGATGGGCGCCACGTCCGTGAGTGAGATCGCGAATCGCTTGCACGACGTCTTCGTGACTCTTAGGATTAATTACTTCGTCCGCGCCCATATCTTTCGCGCGCGCTAGACGTTCATCGCTGGTATCCAATGCAATCACGCGGGCGCCCATTTCGTGGGCGAGTTGCGTTGCGGATAATCCCACGGGACCCTGACCAAAAATTGCGATGGTGTGATCGCCTTGCAAACCTAAGCGCTGCAACGCGCCCCACGCCGTGCCGGTACCGCAGGAAATCGCCGCGCCGGTTTCAAACGATAGCTCGTCGGGCAGCGGCACCAAGGTTCGCGCCGGACATTTCATGTATTTCGCATGAGCGCCGTGGCCGGTCACCCCGTACACCTCCTTCACACCTTCGACGCACATTTGCATCCAGCCCGTCGAGCAATGATCGCAGACGCCGCAGCCGCGATAGTGATGCTGCATCACCCGCATACCGACTTTCGCCTGGTTTTCCGCGACACCGGCGCCGACCGCAACGACTACGCCGCAGGGTTCGTGACCGGCGATAATCGGCCCGCTGACTTTGCCCAGGCCCAGCGAAGACGCGCCGCCGATGGCGCGATAAAATTTCAGATCGCTGCCGCACATGCCGGACGCCTTGATCTCCAATACCACTTCTCCGGGACCCGGCGTCGGATCGGGAAAATTCATGATCTCCAGTTTTCGATCACCGGGAAATACGATGCCTTTCATGTCTTGCTCCTCGTTATTTTATTGTTTCAGCGCATGACGAACGGATTACCCGTCGCCGCGCCAGAATTAATCCACACGCTTTTCACTTGCAAAAATTCACGGATCGCATCCATGCCGTTTTCGCGGCCCAGACCAGAATCTTTGTACCCGCCGAACGGCGACATAAAGCTGACGGCACGATACGTGTTGACCCAAACCGTTCCCGCTTGAATTCGCTCGGACATGCGGAACGCGCGACCGATGTCGCTGGTCCACACGCCGGAGCCGAGCCCGAAGCGCACATCGTTGGCAATCGCCAGCGCTTCATCTTCGTCTTTGAATTTGATGACAGACAATACCGGGCCAAAGACTTCTTCCTGGGCGATGCGCATCTTGTTTTTTACGCCAGCAAATACCGTCGGCTCGACGAACCAACCTTTACCACACTCAGGTCGCGTCGCCGCGCCGCCCCCCATCAACAATTGGGCGCCTTCATTCTTCGCGATATCGATATAGCCCAACACTTTTTCGTATTGCGGCCGCGTGGTGACCGGGCCCACTTGCGTATCCATGCTCATGGGATCGCCCATGCGCGCGGTCTTGGCGAGGGTAACGAGCTTTTCGACGAACTCATCGTGAATCGTATCTTGTACCAACAAGCGCGAACCGGCGATACAGGTTTGGCCGGTTGCAGCGAAAATGCCGGAGACCGCACCGTTCACCGCGTCTTCAATCTTGGCATCGGCGAAGACGATGTTGGGCGACTTGCCACCAAGCTCAAGGCCGACTTTTTTCAAATTAGCCGCGGCCGATTGATTAATTGCGCGCCCTGTTGCATCGGATCCGGTGAAGGAAATTTTCTTTACCAACGGATGTTCCACCAGCGGTGTGCCAACTTCTTTGCCAAATCCGGTTACAACGTTTACCACGCCCGGCGGGAAGCCCGCCTCTTCGAATAGCTTGACGAATTCCAGCGTCGATGCAGAGGTAAATTCCGATGGCTTTAACACGACCGTACATCCAGCCGCGAGCGCCGGCGCCATTTTCCAGGCGGCGAGCATCAGCGGCGAATTCCACGGCGTGATCGCGCATACCACACCGAGCGGTTCGTGACGCGTGAAGTTGAAATAGCCCTTCTTGTCGAGGGGAATGACAGCGCCTTGAATCTTGTCCGCCAGGCCGCCGAAATAGTAGTACCACTGCGGCACGTAGTTGCATTGGGCCAGCATTTCGGCGATCAACTTGCCGTTGTCGTGCACTTCGATTTCGGCGAGCTTTTTCGCGTCACGGGCAACCAGATCGCCGAGCTTGTGCAGCAACAGGCCGCGTTGCGTCGCGGTGAAAGTTGACCACGGGCCCTGTGTGAATGCGCGATGAGCGGCTTGTACCGCGCGATCAGCATCAGTCGCGTCACCTTGTGCGATCAAAGTCCACGCTTCGCCGGTAAACGGATTGAAACTCTCGAACCACTTCCCCGAAGCCGGGTCGACGAATTTTCCATCGATATAGTGCTGATGCTTTTGCATTGATTTATTCTCCTCTGTCGTCCGGATGGTGTCCGGCGTTTATATTCAGCACGTCTGGCGGCATGGCTTACACGAACCATCTATGCGGCTGTCCCGGCACAATATGCCACAAGCCGCGCTGCTATTCACTCGTGGCAATGCATCATTTTACTTTATACTCGCTTGGCAATTAACACCGCGTTGTTACCGCCGAACGCGAAAGAATTCGACATCACCGCGTTGATAGCGGACGTGCTACGCGCTTCGTTCGGCACATAGTCTAAATCGCAAGCCGGGTCTGGGTAGCGCAAATGCGCCGTCGGCGGAATAACGCCCTGCCGCATCGCCATCAAGGCGGCGATGAATTCCACCACGCCGGTGGCGCCCATTAAATGTCCATGCAATGCCTTGGTGGAACTGATCGGCACGCGCGGCGCGAATTCGCCAAAAGCCGTTTTAATCGCCTCGGTCTCGACCACATCGCCGACGACCGTCGCCGTGCCGTGCGCGTTGATGTAACCGATGTCCTGTGGCGCGAGTCCGGCATCATTCAAGGCCATGGCCATGGCACGCGCCTGACCCGGCGCAGAGGGTTTGGTGACGTGGGAGGCATCGCTAGTGGCGCCAAAACCCGCCAGCTCAGCATAAATCGTCGCGCCGCGGCGTTCGGCATGTTGCAATTCTTCAAGAACGATAGCGCCGGCGCCCTCACCCAACACAAAGCCAGATCGATCCGCGGCAAACGGCCGGCATGACGTGGCTGGGTTTTCCTTATCTTGCCGCGCCAGCGTTTGCAACGCGTTCCAGGCTTTCAGTGAACCCAAGGTTAGCAGCGAATCGGCGCCACCGGCAACCACGCAATCGCAATAGCCCGCCCGTATTGCGCGCGCGGATTCGCCGATCGCCACGGCCGAAGACGAGCAGGCAATGGAGTAGGTGTAGGTTTGACCGGTGAAACCAAAATCGAGCGAGATTTCCGAGGCGGCCGCATTGTTCATGGTCATCACCACCGTCGACGGTTTAACCCGCGCCGCAGCGGCATTGCCGAGGAATTGCCGATAGGATTCTTCCATCGTGGTCGCGCCGCCCAGGCCCGTCCCCCAATACACGCCGGCGCGATCTTTATCCTCAGCCACCAGCTTGGCGTCGGCGACCGCTTGCCGCGCCGTCAGCAACGCCAACAACGTTGTGCGATCCAACGTCCCGAGTCGCATTTTGGTAAATCCCTCGGTGGCAAAAGCAGGCACTTCGGCCGTCAGCCACACGGTGGAATCCTCGGCAAATAGGCGCGAATGCCGTCCCACTCCGGAATGCCCCGCTAGCAGATTGGCAAAAAAACTTGCCGGATCGTTACCGACCGGGGACATGACACCCAGCCCGGTAACGACAACCCGTCTCATGCAGCGGTTCCCGCCGATTTTTGGTCGCTGTGCTGCTCTACCAGGAGGCGATCAATTTCGTTTGCGACATCACCCACGGTCTTGAGGTCAACGCGACCCATCGGCGCATCGACATTGAATTTTTCTTCCAGCAAGAACATGAATTCGATGGCCGCGAGCGAATCGATTTTCAATTCCTGAAGCGCTGCTTCTGAGGTCACGATAGCGGGGTCGAGTTGAAATTGGTCGACGAGCATCTCGCGAACCTTGTCAAACGTGCTCATTTACCGCGTCTCCTAAAAACTGAATTTATTGTGTACGATCGGCCTGAGAAGGAGTCTAGCATGCGCCATCCCCTATTCGGACTAAGACAACTGAGGACGAAAGCGCCGCCTTCCCGGACGCCGTCACGCCAGCGGCGTCCCTTGTGCTCAAACGCTTATTTTTTGTCGTACTTCTGGATCAATTCGCGCGCACTATTCACCAATGCCTTGCCATCCAGTCCGCGTTTGTCGAGATCCTTGATCCAATCCTCGGTCACGGTTTGCGCGGCTTTCTGCCAATTCTTCAGCTCCTCCATGGGAATCGTATTAAATGTGTTGCCGCGGTCGACCGCCTGCTTGCGCGCCGGAATAGCTTCGTCGTCGGCCATTTTGCCAATCGACATCGATAACTCGGGACCGCTATTCGCATCGATAATTTTCTTCAAATCCGGCGGCAGGCTCGCATATTTTTCTTTGTTCATCGCGAATACAAACACCGTCGCGTAGAGCCACGGCGATTGTGGGTCGATTTCGGAATGATATTTGACTAACTCATGAGCCTTGATCGAGGGCACGATCTCCCAGGGCAACAATGCACCGTTGATCACGCCTTTGGACAAGGCATCGGAAACTTGCGTGATCGGCATACCCACTGGCGTTGCGCCCAGCGCCGTTAATAATTTATTGGTGATACGCGTCGGCGCTCGGACTTTCATTCCCTTCAGGTCGACCAAGGTCTTGATCGGTTTGTCGACCATGTGAAAATGCGGTTCGTCGTGCTGATGAACGGCTAACAATTTGACGTCTTTAAACTCGGTTTTATCGAGCTTATTGACTTGCACGAATTCCCATAACGCGCGGCTGCCGCCGGATGCGCTGTTGACCATAAACGGCAACTCAAATATTTCAAATGTTGGAAAGCGGCCCGCCGAATAGCCCGCCACCGTCCAACCGATGTCGGTGATTCCGTCCTTTATTTGATCGAACATTTGCGGCGGCGTGCCGCCGAGCTGCATCGACGGATAAACCTGGATCTTGATGCGCCCGTTCGATTGCTTCATTACCCGGTCCGCCCAAGGCTGCATGAACTTCGCATGGAACGGCGACATCGGCGGCAGAAAGTGATGCAGTTTCAGCGTAACCTCCTGCGCCCGCGCCGCGCCGGATAACGCAAGCGCTGCTAGAAAAGTGACGCCGGTGAGGCGCAAAATCCGGGTGAAATGTTGATACATTGTTGTTCTCCTATGCAATCTTTTAATCAAAACCTTCGGCATTGTCCCAGGTTTGGGCGTAGGATAAAAGCGCGCGACGGGGCGATTCGGTTGACCCACTTCCAGAAACGTCCAACGCACGTCGAAACCGAAGGAGAAATATGCGAAGACATTACTGGCTCGCGGATGCTTCCCCCTCCAACCAAGCACTTTTACCGAGCGGCAATCAGTAGCGCACCCGCCCCAAAGCGCAGCGCGGAAGCGTCCGCTCGATTGGC